>CAJTJG010000017.1 GCA_910576785.1 uncultured Duncaniella sp. | reverse complement strand
GTAGGACTTGATGTCCTTGATTTTGACCTCAAATGTCTTTCGGCTGAACGATTGGCGGTAGAACCGCATATTGTAGAGGTCTGCACCTGCGTCATAGATGATTTCAAGGCGATTAGCCGATGTCTTGTTACGGCTAAGGCTCATTCTCAATCCGTTGCCGAGGTTGATGAAGTCGTGGCTTCCGGTCATAACCACAAACCGCTTTCCTCCGATTTGTTGGAGTATGGTTGCTGCTATCTGATTGTCCATAGTGCTTTATTTTTGAGTGTTATGTTTCTTGTAGAGCCATTCATCACGCTTGCGTCTGCACTCTGCGAGTGTTGGAGCGACACAAGAGAACAGCTCGTTGTCGGTATCTCGGTAGTCGTACATCACACGGCTTATCCGTTTGCCACGATGGGCGGAGTAGAAAGTTTCATATTGTTCAGTGCCGAGAGCGGTGGTTGTACTCACTCCGTTGGCAGTCATTTTCGTTGCCATATTCATTGGTGTTTTAGAAATTTACAATCATCATTCGCTGGTCGAATGTCTTGGCGGTATTGCTTACAAGGCGCTGTTTTACCCAAAAGTGGTGTTTGCCATAACCATATAGGAAATACTTGTTGAAGTCGGTACGCTCGGCGCATACGGCTACGGTTTCCCTCAATTCGGTTTCATTGCGTGTCAGCAATATGCGGTTTATGAGGTCAAGCACAACCGCTCTTATCTTATCGTCAAAGTCAAAAATCAGACTTTCAATCGTCACGTTCATATTTGGTGTTTTTTGTGACCTGCGCCATTGCTGACGCAGGTCGGATTAAACATTTAGGCTCTCTTTCTCTCCGCTATCATCTTGGTGTTGTCGCTGATGATTTTGGCAATGCGGTATTGATACTTACAAACCTTGTTTGCAAAGGCTCGGCATTGGATAATGTGAAAGTCCTCCAACGAAATTTCCACTGTTGCAACCTGCTTGTCTGCTATATAGGCAACCAAAACAAGACTATCGGATTTGAGGTAGTATCTTGCAGACGCCACGCATATATGCTGACTTTCTCCGACCATATAATAGTCGTCAATGGTGTCAAGGGTGTGGATTTCAAGTTCTCCGTCAGTCATAGCCAATCCAAAATAGCGTGATTTCAGTTCTTGGAATTTGGCATTGTCTTCGGCGGCTCTTTTGCGGTCGGCTTCCATACGTTCCTTTGCACGCTGTCGGTTGAGTTTCTCCACATACTTGTCGTGTTCTGCCTTCAAGTCTTTTGGCATTATCAGCGAGGGGGAGTGAATGTCCTTGCCTAAGCGGTCAAGCATTGAAAGATAGTCACACCATAGGCTGATGTTCTCAATCTTGTATCCGTGGCGGTTGGCTACTTTGTAACTGCCCCAAAATTTGCCCCAATCCGAGGAGCGTTCAAGGCTGTAACGCACGGCTTCATAATCGCCCGATTTCATCAAGGTTTCGGTCATTGGGTTGGTCAATACCGATACCATAAGTTTCACGGGATTGATGTTGTGGCACTCTCCCTTAAATCCGTTGCGTTTGAGTTCCGGAATTACGGAGTAATGGGGATATAGCCACTGGTCTGCCAAATGGCGGTAAACATCATTGTCACGGCGTATCTCCATAGGAGAGCCAAAGGCAAAAGAGTCAAGATAGTAGCCGATAGTCCGTTGGATTGCCCGTACCTCGCATTTGCCCTCTCCGTTAATCCAATACTGACCCACCTCTACAAAGCCGGGGGCGGCTTTCAACCCCTTTCGGAGCTTCACAATGATGAAGAAAATACGTAGGACTTGATACCCTTTGCAGGTAGTCAGCACATTGAAGTAAGATTTCTGCTTGTTGGTGCGGTCAAAGGTATCAACCATTTTGAGGTCGGCTTTGCAGTTGGGGCAAGTGCAACGCTCGGCAGTATCGTCGGATTTCCACTGATGACCGCAGTCCATACAGGTGCATTTATGGGATTTTGGGTGGCGATAGGCGAAATGTTCAACGCTGTTACGGAAAGCCCATTCTTTCTGCTTGGCAGTGAGAGGGCGAAGATACCCTCCCGCTGACATTATATTCTTCTGATTTTTAGTTCTTGCTAACATATCCGTAAGATTTTAGAGGTCAAAAAGACTTGGTTGAACATTGATTTCTGCACCTGCTTTCGGTGCGGTGGCGGTGTGCTTGGGTGCGGTCGCTTTCGGTTGGCTCTGTTTGCGGAGTTCTCGGAGCTGTTCTTCCTTGTACTGCTCCATTGCCTTCTCTTTGAGGTTGGCTTTATCTTCCTCGGAGAGTTCCGGCTTGCTGACAACTATGTTGCAGTTGACCTTTGCGCCTTCCTCAATCTCGTTCTCGTCAAAGTAATGTACCAGAAGGTTCATCACGGTATCGTTGTCAACCACGCATAGACCGCTCTTTTGGATTTGGGAGCATAGGTAGTTGATTGCCCCTTCCATAGACTTTGAGGGATTTGCCATTTTGATTGCAAACATAGGTTCTGCGATGCAACGCTCTTGGAGCATCTGTTGCATTACTGCGATTGCAGAGTCGTTTGATTTCATTGTCTTTGCCATAGTCGTAATATTTTAGAGTGTCATTAACCAATAGATTATTGCTAACATCGTCAGTATGGAGATTAGCCACCCCACACCTCGGAGTATCGGTCGGACTACAACCCACATTATCAGAGCCACGATTAAGCCGATTATGCAACCAACCACTTTCGCCAACCCTTTAATTATGCGGTATTAATAATAGATACGAAAATCGAGAAATTTGAAAATAGACAAATACAATGAGTATTAGGCGGTTAGCTGATTCGTCTATTCGTTGGTTTTACCCTGTTTTCGGGAAATTTCGCTATTCAGTACACTTTTAGTACAATCCGATTGTTAATAGTTCTATAACGCTATTTTAATAATCTTCAACCATCATCTAAATTTGCGCAACAAACAAATTTACCTATGGCAAGAATAGACAACCGAAACAAACAAAACCCCAAGCTGCTGCAAGCCGAACTGAGCGACGGACGCGCCAGCCTGTATCTGGAATATTACCTCGGACGCTCCGAAACTCCTGTGCTTGACGAGGACGGGCAACAGGTGCTTTACACCGAAGGAGCAATGAAAGGGCGACCAAAGTTCAAGGTCAAGCACGCAAGGAAAAGAGAAAACCTCAATCTCTATATATGGGTGCATCCGCGCTCCACGCAGGAGCGGTTGCAGAACAAGAACACCCTCGCACTCGCCGAGAAGATAAGGTTTGAGCGTGAACAGGAGTTTCTGATGCACCGCGAGGGTTACAGGCTGAAAAAGGACAGGAGCGTCAACTTCCTTGACTATTTTCAGAAATACCTCGACAACTATACGAAAGCCGATGTAGCTTCAATGAAAACCGCCCTTACGAAATTCAAGCGATTTCTTGAGGCATCCTCGAAATATGATATTTTCCGTCAGTTCATCCGGGCAGACCAGATAACGAAGTCCATGATGACCGACTTTGCGGAATATCTGCAAGCCAACGGACGGGGCGAGGGTCCGGCGGCAACTTTCCACCGTTTCAAAAAGGTTCTTCGCGTCGCAATGGAGGATGAACTCATAAGGAAGAACCCCTGCGACGGCATCATACTTATCCGTGGGGAAAACGTGCTGAAAAAGGAGATACTGTTGCCGGATGAAATCAACACGCTCCTTTCCACGCCCTGCAACTGCAAATATCCCGATATACAGCGTGCCTTCGCCCTGTCTCTTTTCACAGGGATAAGGTTCTGCGATGTGAGAAGATTGAGATACCGGGATATAGACTACACCGCGCAGACACTGAAATTCCAGCAGAGCAAGACCAGAGACCGCAGTAACCACAGTTGGGTGCTGATGCCGTTGAACGACCATCTTCTGACACTCATAGGGCAACCCTCCGATGATACCAATCCGGACGCATTGTTGTTCGACCTTCCAAGCTATGCCTCCTGCCACGATGTCATTTTAAGATGGGTTGAGAAAGCCGGGATTAAGAAACATATATCATGGCATTGTGCCCGGCACAGTTTCGCAGTAAATGTACTCAACGGCGGGGCGAACATCAAGACCCTCGCAAGCCTTTTGGGACATAGCGGGATAAAGCATACTGAAAAATACACGAGAGCGATTGACAGTCTCCGGCAGGACGCCATAAACAGCCTCGGCAACATCATAATACCGCAGACCACACCGACACACGCGGTGAAATAAATTTATAACCACGACATATCAGAGCAGCCCGACGGTGCAACCTCTTGAAACAGAGGCCTGCGCCGTCGCTGTTTTCTGCCGTTTGCTGTCAAGGGCAGATGTGAACGGATTATAAAATAACAGGGAACTACCTGAGGAATACCTCAGCAGGGTTCCGGCTTATGGCGAACTTTGCGGTGTCGTCAAACGGAAAGGCAACGAAAGAAAAACGATGAAAAGACAAATTATTTTCGGGAATGTTCCCGGAACGTTCCCAAGTCCCCTTCCTGCGTTGCCATACCTTTGCGACACAAAAGAATTACAAACTAAAATTCAAAATTATGATGAATGAAATTATCGTGGTTCCGATTCATCAGGTCAAGGACATGATACAGTCGGCGGTCAAGGAGTGCGTGACCGAGATAATGGCACTCGCCAACCCCGCGAAAGATGCCGAATCCGTCGATATGGACGGGGCGGTGAAATATCTCAACGCCAACGGCTACAGAATCAAGAAAAGCCAGCTCTACAAGCTGACATCTGCCGGGGAGGTTCCCTTCCACAAATTCGGTTCGCGGCTCCATTTCCGCATCGCCGAGCTTACTCGGTGGGCAAGCGAGAGGCTCATCAACGGCAACGCCATCGGGGTACTCGACCCCGTTATTGTCAAACCCTCAAACACCACACGCCGATGAACGACAGCATTACACCCAATCCACAGCAGGCGACATCGCTGACAGTGGCAGACCTGTGGGAGAAATCACTCCTGCGCATAACGGACGAGTGCAAGGCAGACACCGAGGTGCTTTTCTGCAACGGTTCGGTAATAGGCACTCTGGGCAATTTCTCGGCATCCACCGGGAAAGCCAAGAGCCGAAAGACATTCAATGTCACGGCACTGACGGCGGCAGCCCTGAAGAACGGCGAGGTGCTTGCCTATATAGGCGAGATGCCGGAGGACAAGAGAGGCGTGCTTTACATCGACACGGAGCAAAGCCCCTACCACTGCCAGCGAGTGATTTGGCGCATACTGCGTCTCGCGGGTCTGCCCGTTGACAGCCATCCCGAAAATTTCAAGTTCGCCTCCCTGCGTCCGTATTCGCCGGAGCAGCGTCTGGCGATGATAGACCACGCCATAGCCACCACGCCCGGAATAGGTCTTGTGGTGATAGATGGAATCCGCGACCTGATGTATGACATCAACAACGCCACCGAAGCCGCCAACGTAATCACCCGGCTCATGGCATGGACAGACCGCTACCAGATACACATCCACACGGTTCTCCACCAGAACAAGGCGGACGACAACGTGAGGGGGCATATCGGTACCGAACTCAACAACAAGGCGGAGACGGTGTTGCAGATTGCCAAGAACACGGAAGACACCGCCGTCAGCGAGGTAACCGCGCCCCTTATACGTTCCATCGACATGGAGCCTGTCGCCTTCACCGTCAACGACGAGGGTCTGCCCGAACAGAAGTTCGGACACGAATTCGGCAAGAAGGCTGTAAAACGGGGATTCAGCTATACGGAGCTGACAGAGGAACAGCACCGTGCCGCTCTGGAGGCAACATTCGCCAACGGCCCCATAAAGAAATACAGGAACCTGATTCCGGCTCTCATGGAGAATTATGCGGCCACCGTCGGGTTCAAACGCTGTTACTCCATAATCACGGAACTCAAGAAATTCCTTTCCTACAAACGGATGATTGTGAAGGATGACAGTCTGAAAGCCTATGTCTATAACCCGGAAGCCCGCTATTGACCCGTACCGAAAACAGGTACAGTATAGTTCAGGGGCGTATATATTAGGGCTATACTCCCAAAAACACACATCATCAGACACAAAAAACAGAATTATGATCAGCGAAATCAAAAACATTCCACTTGCCGATTTTCTGTCCTCACTCGGACACGAGCCGGCAGTGAGAAAAGGAACGAGGCTCTGGTATAAGTCGCCGTTGCGACAGGAACAGACGCCATCGTTCAAGGTCGAGACAACGCTCAACTGCTGGTATGATTTTGGTATCGGCAAGGGAGGCGACATCATTGACCTCGCCAGACTTGTTTACAGCTCCGACAATATCGGGTATATATCGGACATCATCCTGCGGGGATGCGCCGCACCATCGGCACGGACAGTCGCTTTGTCCTTTGCCCCGCGACCCTCCGCACCGAAAGCAGGAGATATGAAGATAGTGCCGTTGGCACACCCCGCACTTCTCGCATATCTCAAAGAGCGGGGCATCCCGGCACACATAGCCGTGGCAGTTTGCAGGGAGGCACATTACAGCGTCAACGGTAAATCATATTTTGCCGTCGCATTTGGGAATGTCAACGGAGGCTGGGAACTGCGCAACAAGTATTTCAAGGGTTGCGCCGGACACAAGGACATATCCTGTGTGCCGTGGGCGAGAGATGGCCCGTCATCAGAGTGCGCAGTGTTCGAGGGATTCATTGATTATCTCTCGGCACTCACTCTCGGACTGATACCGGAATGCGACGCCATAGTGCTTAACTCCGTCACCAATGTCAACAAGGCTATCGCAGTATTGCATGATTACAGCGACATCCGATGTTTCCTTGACAACGATGATGCAGGGAAAACAGCGTTGCAACTGTTGATCGCTGTTCCGGGAAAACACATCACTGACTGCTCACACCGCTATAACGGTTACAATGACCTTAACGACTATCTGGTAGCAACCGCAACGGCTGACGGCAAGTGATGTGAAATGACAGAGTGACGAATCATATAAATGACAGTTCACTTACAGTATCATCAAAGTGACAAATAACATAATCCTTCTGTAACACGCACACGTATTCACCTGCACACATATTCACTTGTGTATGTCTGCACTCAAACGGTTATTCGAACCGATATTCGAGCCGATGTTCGAGCCGATATTCGAGCAACGGTTAGAGTATCCATTCGAACCGTTGGCGATTTTTTGCTGACAGTTTCGCGCTGCGTAAAACTGTTTTCGTGGTTGCAGATGGAGGGGAGCGAGTTTATGTTTTCGTATTACAAGTAATCCCGAAAACCGACCGCTCCCGATGGTCACACAAAACACGACATAAACACATACCAAAAATGAAGACAACCAAGAAATGCCCGGCAAAAGGGCGACCACGGCTGGATGCCGAAAAGAGAAAATCAATACTCATAACCGTAAAATTCGATGTGGAGCAGTACGGCGAGATAATGGGAAAGGCGGTAACCGCAGGCCTCAACAAGTCGGAATACCTGCGCCACGCCGCCCTCCGCTGTACCGTCGTGCCACGACTTTCGGCGAAGGATTTGCAGGCTATACGCGACCTTCAGGGAATAAAGAACAATCTGAACAATGCTGTCAAATTCATCAATTATTTTATGAAAATGAACGGCAAGGCGGACGGTCAGCAACTCATAGAAAGCGTGGGAATTACAATGAAATGCGTCAGGTTCATTACGGATATGATTGAAAAATACCGTAACGGAGGAGGGTGAGCCATGTTCGGGAAGATAACAAAAGGGAGCGGATTCCGTGGCTGCGTCGAATACGTCACCCGCAGGAAAAAGGACGGTCCCGACGGTACGCCATGCGATGAATGGAGGCTTATTGATTCCGGCAGCATCGGCGGAGAGGAAGACCGCGAGGAGATAATCCGCTCTTTCGAGGATAACCGCTCCCTAAATCCGAGAGTGAAAAATCCAGTCGGGCATATCTCGCTCAATTTTGATGCGGAGGATGCCGACAGGCTCGATGATGCCCTTATGGTTGAGATTGCCGGAAAATATATGGAGCGCATGGGCATCGTTGACACCCCGTATATAATCGTGCGACATTTCGACAAGGCGCATCCGCACTGCCATATAGTGTTCAGCAGAATCGACAACCATGCCGGAACAATATCGGACAAAAATGATTATGAACGAAACCGGGATATATGCAAAGACCTCACAAGGGAGTACCACCTTAAAATCAGCGAGGGAAAGAAAAATACCAATGTCAACCGCCTGCGCGGTGCCGAGAAAGCTAAATACCGACTGTTCCACATCATCAACGGCGCATGGAACAATCCTGGCGTAAACAGTTGGGAAAGGTTCGAGAAATGGCTCAGAGCCGGAGGTGTCAGTGTGGAATACAAATACCGAAAGGGAACAGCCATCCGGGAAGGTGTCTCCTTCATCTATGAAGGCAGGAAGTTTTCAGGGTCGAAGGTTGACAGAAATTTCAGTTTCGGGAATCTTGACAGGCATTTCACGGAGTTGCAAAAAGCGTCAACTCGTGTTTCATCGGGACAGACCCGAAGACAGCCGGAGGTTCAGCAACCCGCCGTCACGGTCAGTGTTCCAAATATAGGCAGCTCGCCTGTCGAGGAACAGGGCTGGTCTTGCGGAGGCGACAACGAGACCTGGCCGGAGTTCCGTGCGAGACATCCCGACCTGTCGCCGAAAGAGGCCCTTCGCCGTTTCCACGCGAAGAAAAGGGGCAGCAATATAAACGGGGGATTTCGTTTGTAGATTAGATTAAGGTCTGTGTGTCATCACGACACAAAAGCGTGCATCGAAAGCACTCTTACTACTGAAGGCTCTGGACTGCCTATGGAAGTGGGAGATGTTTACCGATGCACGCTATGCAGACGCATAGCACAAGCATCGCTCGGTTCTCCCATGTCAGAATTGTCCAGATTCTCAGTAGAACTTCAGCGAAGTTATGTTATACTGTATTTTCAATGCGACAGGCTCTCCCGTCGCCTATATTTCCAAATTCGCCACAAAGATAGTGATTTTCGGCGAATTATGGGCTATGTCAGTCGCTGTTTCGGCGGAATCCGTAGAAACGCAGCTTGTAACTGAGCGTGGAACGGCTTATCTTCAACAGCCTCGCAGCCTCCGACATATTGCCGTTTGAGCGTTCAATCGCCTTGGCTATCTGCTTTTTCTCGATGTCCTCGTTTTTGAGTGTAAGCACATCGGGAACTTCCGGCTCCGATTGGAAGAATGTGATGTCCTCCTTCGTTATCGTATCCTCTTTGGTGTGGAAGGCGGCAAAGAGAATCACATCCTTCAGCTCACGCACGTTGCCGGGCCACGGATATGTCCTCAACGCCTTTATCGCCGACAAATTGAGTTTCTTTTTCTCCATGCCTGTCTTTTGTGAGTATTCACCGAGAAAATAATCGGCTAAAGGCTCTATGTCCTCAATCGTCTCACGCAACGGCGGCATCACAATCTCCGCCTGTCTCAATATGTAATAGAGGTTGGGGCGGAATGTCTTTGCCGTGACCATGCCTAACAGGTCGGGGTCTGCCGTGCCTATGACACGCACATCGGGATGTTCGGTTTCGAGGATATGGAGCATCACCGACTGTTTGTCGAAATTGAGCAGATGCACGTTCTTTATTATGATTGTGCCACCGGCGCATTTGCCGAAATAGCCCTTGATGCGGTTGTATATCTCGCTCTGCTCCGATTTCGGATTGTGGTTCCCGACAAGTGCGGCACTCCCGGCGTCAAGCACTATGCAGGGACTTTCGGTTCTTGAACTGTTGAGATAGATTTGCCGTGCTATCTGTTCCTTTCCCGTGCCGCTCTCGCCGAATACTATCACATTGGCGTTGGTGGCAGCGATGGTCTTCACCGTTTCCTCGATGCGTCTGAAAGTGTCGCTCTTGCGTGGTATAAGGCTGTCATCGAGGACAAGCACGGCGTTTTCGGGTCTGGCATACCTGCCGACCGTCTCGACGAGCTGCTTGTCAATCGCCGGACGCTGCACCACATCCACGGCTCCGCCGTCGCGCATCACCGAGAGCAGATCCACGGCGTTCAGATTGTCCACTACGGCAATAACCGGGAATTTATATCCCTCTTGCTTTTGCCAGTTGATTAACTCTTGCGCGGTGCCGTGGGCGAATTTCATCGCCGTAACCACGACCGCACCGGGTGGCAGTTTTGCCACCTCTTCCTTTGCAGCCTCCATATTCTCGACAACAATCGGCTCATAGCCGTGCTTGACAAGCAAGCCCGACATAAGCCGACGGTCGGATTCGGAGGCATCCACAATCCTTACTTTCATTGTATTTATTACTTCTTGAAATATAAAGTGTTTTAATCCTATCATAAGCTCAGATTAGAGATTGTAGATAGCTATTATATTGATGATAGTGTTCTGGTGTCAAACACCGACATACAGAAAGACATTTGTTTCAGTCGTATTTATGATACATTCTACTTAATCTTACAAATAAGTACTTAGCAACCTTAAAATATTTGTGACGACAACTCCGGGCGTTGGTCATGATGCCAGTAGGGATAGGGTTTGGACGTCTTGCTGACAACATCAAGACGCTGGATTTGTTCTGCCGTAAGTTTCCAGTCCACCGCACCGAGGTTTTGGCGGAGTTGTTCTTCAGAGCTGGATCCGATGACGAGGCTGCATACCGTAGGGCGTTGCAGCAACCAGTTCAAAGCTACTTGAGCCACGGTCTTTCCAGTTTCCACCGCCAGTTCGTCTAATACATCAATTATGTTATACAGGCGGTCGTAGGAGACAACGTTATCTCTTACAGGTGCACCGCCACGTGCCACTCTTCCGTTTTGCGGCACGGGATTGTTCCTGCGGTAGCGGCCACCAAGACGCCCGGCGGCAAGCGGACTCCATACAACCGTGCCTATCTGTTGATCAATACCAAGCGGCATCAGTTCCCATTCAAAGTCTCGATTGAGCAAAGAATAATAGACCTGATGTGCCACATAACGACTCCATCCGCGACGTTCCGACACTGATAGCGACTTCATCAACTGCCAACCTGCAAAATTGGAACAGCCGATATAACGGATTTTCCCGCTTGTTATCATATCTTCCAATGCCCGTAAGGTTTCCTCCACAGGAGTATTCGCATCGAAGCCGTGTATGTAATAAAGGTCTATATGATCTGTATTGAGACGGCGCAGACTCGCCTCACATGCTTCTATCAGATGGAAACGCGATGCGCCTTCCTCGTTACGGCTGTTTCCCATGGAGAATGTCCCTTTGGTGGCTATGAGCGCCCTGTTACGCTTTCCGGCAATCGCCTTGCCCAATATTTCTTCGGAAAGTCCGCGTGAGTATATATCTGCTGTATCAAACATATTAAGTCCAGCATCCAGACACATATCAATCATACGGGTGGCTTCCTCCACTCCCGTGTGTCCCCAGCCCTCGAAGCCGTGAGAGCCGCCGAATGTTCCTGTTCCCAAAGTCAAAGCCGGGACATAGAATCCCGAACCGTTTAATTTACGATATTCCATATTTCTGATTTATTTTTTAATTCATGCAAGCAACATAAGTACCGACAACCCCGTTGCGGCAGTCGTAGCATTGCGGAATCCCTTTTCCGGCAATCGTTTTACCAAAAGTATGCCCGCGACACCACCCAACAAAACAAACGGGATGGTATAGACATCCAGCACCAGAGACCAGATTGTGATATTGTCCCATGCAAGTATCTGTACCGGAATTTTCAAATAGTTGATTACAAGGAAGAACCATGCGTTTGTGCCGACAAAACTATATTTCGGCATCCTTATCGACAGTAGATAAATAGCCATTACCGGACCTGCGGCGTTGCCTATCATCGTAGTGAAACCGCCCATAAGTCCGAAAAGCGGACTGAACCACCAGTGCGAAGACAGGCTGTTTTCTTTCCCTTTCCGGTCTGTCCAGAGCATAACGAGCATGATTGCGGCAAGACAGCCTCCCATAAGGTGCTTAAACTCAGTAGGAGGAACAATCTTATCTACAAACAAAGCCACGACAAATCCTGCCAAAGCAGCTGGAAGCAGTTTGAAAACGTATTTCCATTCTGCTTTGCGTCGGTAATAAAGTACCGCGATTAAATCAGCCGCACATAAGATTGGCAAAATCAATCCGGTCGAAGGTTTTGCTCCGAAAGCAAGAGCCATAAGAGGAACTGATATGAGACTTAATCCTTGTATGCCGGTTTTGGACATGCCAATTATGAAGGCAGACAAAAAGAGTATCCCCCACTGTATGGGGGATTGAATCCACATTGAAAGATCCATTATATCATGTGTTTTTATAGTCCGAGAACGCGCGTTAATTCCTGCCGCATGATGTCGGCATCCACATCATTGCCCGTCCAGTATTTGAGGGCTATTACTGCTTGATTGACAAGCATATTCATGCCGGGCAAGACATGCCGGCATCCTTTGCTTATGGCATCCTTGACGAAATGCGTGTAGGCGGGATTAGGGATGCAGTCGGCAACCACCATATGCGGCTTTAATGTGTCCGCATTGATATTCAGTCGCTGCTCCACATTAGGATACAGACCTACGGATGTTGCGTTGATTACTATGTCCGTATCTGCCGGAATGTTGAAAATGTGGTCCCATAAGACAAATGAAGCACTTGTCGGCGTGTGTTGGTTGAGCATATCAACCAAAATCTGTCCGTCTTCAGAAATATTTACGACTGTTATTTCCGAAGCTCCGGCCAGTGCCATCTCAACACAGATGGCGCGAGACGCCCCGCCAGCACCGAACACAACCAGTTTCTTTCCCTGCACGGATGTCACTTCCGATATGGCCTTTACAAAGCCCTTGCCATCAGTGTTCTCTCCACGTGTTTTTCCGTTTTTTTCGATGATGACCGTATTGACCGCACCGATAATCTTGGCAGACTCGCCTATTTCATCAAGGTATTTGATGACCTCCACTTTGTTCGGAATGGAGCAGTTAAAGCCTCTCCAACCCATCGCCTTTGCTCCTGCCACAGCAGCTTCAAGTTTTTCGGGACCAACCTCGCAATTGATGTAACGGTAGTGCATTTTGTGGTGGCGGAATGCTGCTTCCATAATTGACACTGTCGGGTTTTCTGCCGCAGGCTTTGCGAAAGAGCCTACCAGTCCCGGAAGGAAGTCGGGGGCTGGATTGTAATTTTTCAAATCGTTGATACTCATGACGGGATAATTATAAAGTTTGCTAAATTCAATTATTTCGGGCAGCTTTGCCATTGTGCCATCGTCATTGGTCAGTTCACACAACACCGCGTAAGGCTGGAGACCGGCCAATTTCATGAGTTCCACGCTTCCCTCGGTATGTCCTTCCCTTTCCTTGACTCCTCCCGGACGGGCAATCAACGGGAATACGTGTCCCGGACTATGGAGCGATTGAGGCGTAGCTTTTTCCGCGATAGCGGCTTTTATCGTCTTGACACGGTCTGCGGCCGATACCCCGGTTGTCACTCCTTCGGCGGCTTCGATGGAAATGGTGAAGGCAGTACCGTATGTGCTGGTGTTATGCTCTACCATAAGCGGCAGATTAAGTTCTTCCGCTTTTTCCTGAGTAATGCACAGGCATACTATACCGCTGCAATGGCGGATCATGCAGGCCATATCCTTTTCTGATATGGTCTGTGCCGGAAAAATTAGATCGCCTTCATTCTCCCTGTCCTCATCATCGACTAACAAGACACCCTTTCCGGCTTTAATAGCCGAAATTGCATTTTTCACTCTTGCGGTACTGTCTCCAAATACCGCCAACAAATTATCATGTTCCATTATTTTATTCATTTGGCCGTTATTTGTTTCTCACAGAATTCGATTTTTTCCTTATTGGGTCCGATGATGGTAAAAAATCGGACACCATATTCCCAGAAAGGCAGGAATCGGATATTGTCATCCAACATTTCGTAACCCAGTTCCTTAATCTTGGAAAACACCGCATCGATATCTGTCACATTTAATGCTATGTGGTCTATTGCCCCGGATTTCATTGAGGCTTGTTTGTTTTCATAAACTTCCATGATGAGATTTCCCAACTGAAGGAAAACTACTGATGTTCCATCCTGTTCATTGATGGTCTGCCATACGATTCCAAATCCTAACCCTTTATAAAACAGAATACTTTTCTGAATATCATCTGTTGGTACCCCTACATGTTGAATTCCTGTAATTTTTGTTCTTATATCCATAGTGGCATTATTTTAGAATGAAATTCCTGATTGTGCGCAATACTCCATTCTCATCATTGGAAGGTGCTATATAACGTGCGAAACATTTTAATTCTTCCGCTGAATTTGCCATCGCATAACTGTTGGATACAGCCTGAAGCATTTCCGCATCGTTCATCTGGTCACCGAAAGCCATGCACTCATCAGCTTTTACCGACATGTAGTTCTGAAGGAATATTAACGCGTTGCCCTTATTGGCTTCCTGATGACTTACATCAAGCCAATTCTGACCGGACACAACAACTTTAAGAGAATCGTTAAAGTGTTGTAGCACGGGATAACTGTTAATTGAAGAACCGCCAAAGTCATATACGGCGATTTTAAGAAACCTATCATCTGTAATCTCCAAAAGGTCAGGAACCAAGTCACATCTTTCGTAATAAGTGCGGGCTTGTTTTACAAATTCCGGCATGTCGTTTTCTATATATGCTTTACCTTTGCCGCACAACACCGGAAATGCTCCCTCGATACCTCTGACCTCACGAATGACTTTATGTGCTTCATTCACGGGGATATCGACAACCAGTAATTCCTGAGACCTAAAAACTACATATGTGCCATTTTCCGCAACAAACATAATGTCGTCCTTTACCCTGTTGAAAAGTTTCAGCAGGTTATAGTATTGCCTGCCGCTTGCTGCAACAAACATGACCCCTTTTTCTTTCAGACTCTCAAACACGGAAAAGAATTCCGGATTCAGTCTCCCTTTCGAGTCCAAAAGGGTTCCATCCATATCCGCTGCAATCAATTTTATAGCTCGTTTTTCCATATTTTTACAGATTCTGCTATTGTTTTTATTTTGACATTGCAAAGGTACGGCCAAAAATTGAGTTGTACTTTCATAATATTTGCAGTTTTATTCGTTATATTTGCAGCTCAATAGAAAGTTTGATTATGGCTGTATTAGAACGCAAGATCACACACGGTATGGCTACGCAGTGTAGCCACATATCCTATCCACAGTTTGTGCTTCCACTTCACAAACACATGGAGTTTGAAATCATGCTGTTTACAAAAGGGGGCGGAAAGCAGTTCGTGGGTGAAGGCGTATCTGAGTTCCGCGCCGGCGATGTCGCGCTCATCGGGAGCAATGTCCCCCACCTGCATCTGTGCGGTTCCAAACTATCACCTGCCACATTCGACAATGGTGCAAAATATGAGCCATGTGCAGGCGAGGCGATTCAGTTTCTCCCAGATCTGTTTCCTGCATATATGCACGACCTTCCAGACTACCGTCCAATACACAAGTTGCTGAAAAAAAGTCAGTATGGAGTGCGTTTCTACGACGAAAGTGTGTACGAAGATATATTGGAGATGCTTGGCGAATTGGACAGTTCGGAATACACCGCACGCATCATCTGTCTGCTCCGTATGCTGGACAGACTGTGCCGTTGTAGCCACACCGAACTGTTGTCAGACACGGCATACAACAGTTCCAACTGCATATCTGACGTAAATGAACCCGTTAATAAAGTGTATGCCTACTTGTACAATCATTTCAAAGATTCTATTTCCCTGTCAGACATTGCCGCATATGTTAAGCAAAACCAGTCTGCGCTCTGTCGTTACTTCAAGAAACGCACCGACAAAAGCATTTTCCAATGTCTTGCTGAAATAAGAATAGAACACGCCTGCAAGTTGCTTGCCTATTCGGAAATGACGATTTCACAGGTCGCCTACGAGTCGGGCTATAACAGCCTTACACATTTTATTTCTCAATTTGAAAGGCTTACAACGCAGAAACCTTCAGAATATAGAGCACTGATAAAATCGTAAATTGCGATAATTGCTTTAGTATTCCGAATTTATGCTAAACCCTATACTATCCATACATAAATAGAAGACGGCAATAAGTTCATAGCCCCGCTTGACAAGTAACCCCGACAAATATAGGGAGGTGGGCTGAACACCCTATAAATACCGTTGCCTAATATTTATAATTTAATAACCAGTATATATCTTATAAAAATAGTACAAGATATGTATATATATCCATAACTATCTATACTTGTTTTTATAGACAAATTAATGACTGGGGAAAAGAGAAAGCCATAAGTCCATTCCCTATTCAGCCAACTCCAACAATTTCTCTTTTCCCCAGCTTCACATCCTCACTTTGAAAAGCACCAATATCGCCTCAAAAGCGGTAAATCAACGAAAAACATTGCAATTAAAAATTCCAAACAACCGTTAAATATCTGCAAAACGCTTTCTCTCTCTTACTCCATTTTCCGCCATTAGTACATTTTTAGTACATCTTTATGGAGTGATATTATCTGATATTCAGATAATTGCTACAATTAAAAATTATCCGGTATTGATAGGAGGTTTGGTGAGCTTTGCCTCGACTAAAAATATTTTTATGTTGTCTTTTGGCTTTCATATCGGTGGGCGCTTTTTTTTAACTATCATGCGTCTAATGACAGTGTGGTAGTTTGAGTTGCTCGACGCTAAAAAGGCGTGTGTCGGCATAGGGAGCTGTTCGGGGCAGGACGGAACAAATACTACATCGCAGATGTGGAGATTTTTCCGGCATGGCACGAATGGCACCCAGACACACGTTTACACAGGCGAGCAACTCCAACTTTACCCACTGCACAAAGGCGCATGAATAAAAAAAGGCACCCCCGATATATCAGGAAAGCCAAACGACAACATCTAAATCCCCCTTGCCATTCCGTTGTGAATGGCAACAGTATCAGAAAAGAAAATGATGTGCAACGACAAGAAGAATGGTGCGGCACTTGCTGACGCACGTTTCTTCCAACTGTTGCACCTGCAATCGGAAAGTGTTACGGCGGTGTAAGTCAATACAGGCAAAGGCGTTGAGAAATCGGGTGAACACAGGTCAGTCGGGAGGAACTATCGGCCGTCACCGGGCGAAAATCCTCACGGCGCCGCAGAGAACCGGATTTCAGCCTTTGCCCATAGCCGTACAGCGGTCAATGGACATCAGGCGCAGCCCGTTGTCTTTTGACGGCTATACGGCGACAACTCCCACCGCCGTAACTCTTTCCGATTTCTATATTACATTAAAATTTCCGTTCGATTCGTTGCTTATAAGTGGTTCAACAATCTCTGCTAAGCAATTGAAATCGTTGCATAATTTCAATTGAACATTCGATGCACCCCACCAGCCAGAATAATTCCGTTTATAATATCCCTCAACACTTCGTCTTGGAAATTCTCCAATCAAACTATCCAACAAGTTAGAGCATACTTTTACATGGTAATTTGTTGCTGCAAGGAAATCAGACCACGTATCAATTAGTTCGGATTCAGATTTGATGTCAATTATTTCAACATGATCAAATCTTCTGAAAGTTGATGAAAATGCACTCTGCATTGCTTTTATAGCTTCGACATCTGTCTTAGGTGCGCTATATCCAAATATAGTCAGAATACTTGCTTGTTTAATAATTTCAAGGAATCCATTCCAAGCATTACTTATATAGGGGTCTGAATTGTAATTCTTTTTCTTTACTGGAAACAACAACTTAGGCCGATGCATAGAGTAATTTCTGCATTTATAACAGCGAATGTTATTATATGCTTGAATAGCTCCGCATTGATCACATACACCTACGCCTATATTTCCATGAAGGAATACTAATTGAGGTAAGTCTTTGGTTATTTTACAAACTCGGTTATATGCCTGTATAAGTAAATCGTCCCAATTGAAACTAAAAATAAAGTCTTTAGACCTTAACGATAATATCAGATAATCATAAATTGTCGGTTGTTCTGGTAATTCAAATTGCGAAAAGTTTGTAACAATTTTGTTTTCTAAAGCAATCTTAATATCCTGACATTCAGGCCGACCATCTAATTCGGAATATATATCTTCTAAATTAGAACTATCTGTATCCAATTCGACATCTTTCAGCAACTCTGTGAGCCCCATCTCAGCTAAGAAATTATTCATAACAGAGCATTTCTTACCATTTTTATCTCCGTTAGGAATAGTAGCAATTGTCGCTCCAGCTCCTAATATGAATACATGAGGGCGATTTATAATAAAATCGTGTATTTCTTTTTCTGTGGGCATTTATATTCTTTCAAATAATTTGTGTAGATTGCTGTACGATTCTCCGTCCGTTCCGATTGATTGTGCATTGCTTATTGCGCTTGCAAGACGATCATTTGCAAGCAAATCAGACACCCATTGCTCTTTTGAGAGGAATGATTGGTGTTTGCTGAAATTCGGAATATGACGGCGCAGTACATTGATGACATCCCCCGATGTTGCGAAATAACGGTTTGTGTTCAGGTAATGGAGCAGAAACCAAAACTCAATCGACGGCATACTGTCGCACAGTATCACAGACGGATTATTGGAGTATCTGCGTTGCATTTCCTCGAATTTCAGCTTTTCGGCCTGACGGGTACGGGTTACATCCGCATCAAACACGCATACTGCGATCCCGTCATCGGCAAGCACACGTTCTATCTGCTTCTGCATTTCATCAAACGTCTGTTCCGTGAAATTACGCGGTTTGCAGGTATATTTGTAGCCGTTCAAACGCTTGAGGTGGGTAAAGTAAAACCGCTCGGTAGCACCTTCGCCAATAATGGTGATGGTGGGATTCTTTATTTTGCGTTCTTTGATTTTTCGTGCCATAGTTCAATCATCAAAGGACATTAGGCAGTGCGCCAAACTGACCGTTCATGTATGCCCGGTGTATAGAGGACAATTTGTTAAGGCCCTTGAAATCGACAAGAGAAAACAATGTGGTATTCCCATCCTTGCTCTTTTCGGTAAACCACACGGAATCTTTTCCAAATATATCATCAATATCTTTCAATATCGGATCGTAATGAGTTGAAACCAGCAGCTGCGATTGATTGTCAGGAGTATTGACAAATTTAGTCAGGATATATTCCATCAGATTGGGGTGCATTGATGCCTCTATTTCATCCACGCACATGAACGCCTGTCGTTTGAGTTGGGTAAATATCATTGATTCCAACTCAACCATGCGTTTTGTCCCGGTGCTTTGACATGATTCCGGAAGCACATAACTCTCAACACCTGATTCATTTTCAACCGTATGTCCGAAAAGTGCGGCCATTTTCTGGATTTTAATATCGGAAATGTTAAAATCGGCCTCCTGTGCGAATTGCAGCAGATATTCACGGAAATCCGGACTATCTGCAAGCAGTCGCTTTGCATCTTGCGAAAGAACGCCCGATGTCCCGCTTTGCAATGGAAGCATACGACTGTCAATCCAACGTCGCATATTGTCAAGATACGGGACAGACACATTGACTTTCTTCAAGACCGCAAGCACCGACATATTACGAAGGCAGTTCATTGTCATAACCTCAATTTCAGCGGATGAGAGCTTGACTACAGCCGGATTGAAATTGAGTTTGGAAACACCGTTTGCATCCTCCCGGCAGAAAACCTTTGTCGGGCGGTTGGTAAGATACACAAACAATGCCTCTTTGCTTACCTTTTCAGGATTGACCGTCAACTGATACCAATAGCGGATACCATCAACATAGAACTTTACATCAAATTCAGTATCATAAGCCAACGCAGTTGAACGCATAAGGAATGGCTGCACTTCGGTACCATCATCATTCGTTGCAGGGAGCTTACTCCAGAATGTACGCAAAAACTCCACGGCATCCAAAAGATTGGATTTACCGCTGGCATTTGCGCCGAGTACAACGGCGAAGCGAAGCAATTTAACCCCGTCAGGCATTGTGACAGTGCTATTGTATTGGTCATCGCCCGATGGCTCGAAGCTCATTTCCACTTCGTCGCGGAATGATTTGAAATTTTTAATCCTAAGTTCTTGTAACATACAGTCGTATTTAGTAGCCTCAAAGTTAGCGAATATTTTTGAACCAACAAAATCAAATATAGATAAATAAAGATTTTAATACGGTAATATGGATGCAATGTGCTAATTTCAGCATTAAAATAAGAAAGATAGCCAATTTATAGTTGAGCATGTCCATCAACCTTACATTGAATTAACTATTGTGGTTAAATTTCTTAAAATGAACCTTTAAGATTGGAATAGTGCCAGATTTTTCGTAATTTTGTAATAGGGTTTGGAAGCGTCCAAATTCAGAGCAAGAAGAACAGTGTGCGCAGCAGTGCCAACATTCGTTACTAACTTGTTACTATTAAAATTTTGTCAATTATAACTAATTGATATAGCTATATTTGGAGCATTAGGAACAAGTCCCTCCAGCTCCACTGATTTGTAATAATAAATCGCTATAGCTTATAAAGTTATGGCGATTTGATCTTTTTATATCCCCATTAAATCGGCACGATATATTCTTCGCTAAGCGAAGCGGTAGACCGGTTGGGTACGGAAATTCATGAAAAAGTGCTATCTTTGTAGATTTATCAATTCGCAACAACGATGAATCATATTCTAACCGCAACGCGCTCTCGGAGCGATGCGCAGAAAGAAATCAATGATCTGGCTCTCGCCAATCAAAAGAAAGCCCGTGAGATACTGGAGGAATCCGGCATCGCTGACATTTGGAAAAAAGCAGGTTGTCGGGTAAATCTCATCGGTTCTCTGAGAATGAGATTACTCGCTTCTCATCGCGATATAGACCTTCATGTCTATTCTTCCGGTATCACAACAGACAGCAGTTTTGCAATCGCGGCTAAGATAACAACAAACCCAAGAGTAACTGAAATCAGGTGCATCAATGGTCTGCACACCGATGAACACTGCATTGCATGGCATGTGTTCTACAAGGCCGACGATGGGGAAATATGGCAGTTTGACATTATCCACATTGAAGAAGGAACTGAATATGATGGTTACTTCGAGAGAATGGCAGACAGAATTATAGAGGTAATGACACAGGAGCAAAAGTACCTGATTCTACGGCTGAAATTTGAAACACCGGAGGGTAAAGACTATCACGGTGTAGAATACTATGAAGCCGTCATCGCTGATGGCATAACAACGATGGCGGAATTTGAAAAATGGGTGACTGAACACCGAAAAAAGAATCCATATTACTGGATTCCCTGAATGGAACTGCCCGGTGCCGGAAAGGCAAATCTGTAAAAATGCGACAACTACGGCCGGCGATTTTCACAGTCTCGACTCGTGGACTGCTGACAAGCGGTGAGTGACGGAACAGTCGGAAAAATCCATATCAAGCAATGGTGATAAAGAACACGGATGAACGGCATTGAGTCTCATGGTGAACCGCGGAGCTCTCGTCGAACACATATAAAAAACACTTCGTGAGATAAAAGCAGCGTCCCCGGTGCTCACCTTGAGGCGTTGTCGATTATCGGTGTTCCACCATTATTTAAAGCAAGGGGCTGACACGTTTAGGACAGGCCTATTAACTTAAAAAATTATACTACGTCAAAACAAATACAACCTATAAGTTGTATATAATATAAAGATTCTGTATCTTTGCAGAAAAATGAAGGATATGACTTTCGACGATATAACTGAAGATGGACGGCTTTGGGCGGTCAGATATGATGGAGATGAGGATAACATCCTGTATTCTCTGTTTGACCAATGGAATGACGTGGCCTGGCTGCGGAGTTTTTTCAAGGCCAATTCCAAAGACTTGGAGAGTTATTTCAAGATCACAAATATCAATGATGCCATAAGCCGCACCATTGACGACAGTGAAAAACTTGAAGCAATCATGATGGACATATCCCCTGAGGCAAATCTGGATTTGATATTCCGACCATTGAGCAACAGCCGTATCGCGGAGTGTTTGTTGGGCAAAGAGAAAGCTCGCCTAAAAAATCTTGTAGGACGGTCGTCTTGGTTGAGAATATACGCCATTAAACTGGCTAAGGGCGTGTATGTTGTTACCGGAGGTGCGATAAAACTTACTGCTACGATGCAGGAGCGAGAACACACCGCTTTGGAACTTGCCAAGATAGAGAAAGTCAGAAATTTTCTTCTGGATGAGAAAATTATTGACGATGAGAGTTTCATAGAATATATTGCTGAACTTTAATTATAAAAGCTATGAAAGAGTTACAAGACAAACTGTCTGCCCACAGATCTTCAACTCCATCCCGTTGGAGAGAGAAGGCTATGGAGCGTCAGGCAAACAAAGAGTGGCTGCGTTATTCTCAAAAAATAGCCATGATGATGCTTGACAAGATGGAGGAACTGGGGATAACTCAGAAAGCCGTTGCCGAGCGCATGGGCTGTTCACAGCAATACATATCCCGGGTACTCAAAGGTTCTGAGAATCTAAGTATCGAAACAATCTTCAAGATTGAATCGGCTCTTGGATTGCATATTCTTGAACCGGCATTCGCCGTGCGTTAAAGATTTGATGATGTTATTAATCGCTAAAACGAACCCTCGGACTTGTGTATGTGTCCGAAATTCGCTAAATTCGCAATACGGTTAGACCGCTGAGAAGTCAGGGTCGCGGAAGGCAAAGAACACCAATCTGAGATTTGCTGCAATCAAGTTGCAGCGAGCTAAAGGTTGTCACCAAATCTTTCAAAGAAAAAATGGCAAGAGCCAACTATCTGATATGTCTATATTTGGAGCGTTGGGAACAAGTCCCTCCAGCTCCACTTATTTTACAAGATTAAATCGCTGTAGCTTACAGAGTTACGGCGATTTTAATTTTTATCCATACAAAAATACATACAATATCGGGGACGAACCGAGGCACATACAAAACCGTTGGTGTCATGGCACAAATCCCCTCAATACATCATATAATAAATATTTTTATTATCTTTGCATCATCAAATGAATTGTTAACAATGGCAAAGAACACGATGGGGACTAAGTTACCCCGGAAACTGGAGCAGAAAATGGAATTGATGGGAGAGCAAATCAAGCTCGCCCGGCTTCGTCGCAACCTGTCGATAGCACAAGTAGCCGAACGTGCTACTTGCTCGCCATTGACTATTGCGAGAATCGAAAAAGGTTCGCCAACTGTCTCAATAGGTATTTATGCCCGTGTGCTCTATGCACTCCAACTCGATGATGATTTGTTGTTGATTGCCAAGGAAGATACTCTTGGCCGTACACTGCAAGACCTCTCTTTGAAACATCGCCAACGTGCGTCTAAAAAGGAATAATTATGGACAGGCTATTTGTATATGCTGATTTTGATTGGCTTGACATTCCGGCGTTAGTGGGTGAGTTGTCGTTTGACTCCGTGCGTGGCAATGAGACTTATTCTTTCTCGTATGATAAAGAGTGGCTCGCTAAATATGGTGACGTCTTTCTGAGCGAAGACTTGCAGAATTTTCCGGGGGTGCAATATACCCGCCCGGAGCGCGATATATTCTCCTGCTTCTCCGATGCGCTGCCTGACCGTTGGGGGCGTACATTGCTTAATCGCCGTGAACAGATAGCAGCCGCAGACGAGAAGCGACCAGTCAAACGATTGACTTCATTCGACTACCTTATGGGTATTGATGACGCCTCGCGAATGGGTGGATTCCGTTTCGCCAAAACCAAGGGTGGGGAATTTATCAATGTTGATCCGAATTTGCGAGTGCCACCATTGACGAGCGTCAGAGAGTTGATGCATGCTGCGCATGAAATTGAGGAGAGTGAGGAGAAGCAGCAACTTCCGGCAAAGAAATGGCTTGTGCAACTTCTTCATCCCGGTACGTCGCTCGGAGGCGCAAGACCCAAGGCGACAGTCGTTGACGAGAATGGGAAATTAACCGTGGCGAAATTTCCTTCACGCAAGGATGATTATGATGTTGCACTTTGGGAGCATTTCTGCCATGTGATGGGTAGCAAGGCAGGATTGAATGTTGCGGACACAAGAATAATCAATGGTGAAAATCACCACGTTCTTCTTTCAAAAAGATTCGACCGCAACGATGAAGGAAAGCGGATACATTTCGCTTCGGCTCTGACATTGCTCGGTCTTGAAGATGGCGACAACGCTTCAACGGGATTTGGCTATTCCGACATTGTCGATTTCATTATTCAGCACGGAAGCAACGTTGAGCAGAATCTTGAAGAGCTTTACAAACGTGTGGCATTCTATATCATTGTCGGCAACTCAGACGACCATTTCCGAAACCACGGCTTCCTGCTAACAAGAAAAGGTTGGGAACTTTCACCTGCCTACGACATCAATCCGACGCTTCAAGAAAACCAGAGCCTTTTGATAAATCGATCGACCAACGAATCCGACCTGAATATCCTTTTGGAATCAGCCGACGACTATATGCTATCAAAAAATAAAGCCGTCAGAATTATCTCGGAAGTCAAGGAGGCGATGAAGTCATGGCAAACCGAAGCGCGACGGATCGGTATCCCTATAAGAGATATTGATATGTTCGCACCTCGAATTGACAAATGGCTCGTTTAAGTCAGATGTTAGAGTTGAGAGTCAAGAAGTGTTCGGTAATCCGAACGAAATACCGAACAAAAAAATTCGTAAACAATTGAGGTTTAATAAATTTAACCTCGGTGCTAATAATATGGAAAACGAACCCCGGCATTTGTGTATGTCGGAAAAAAGGTTTAATTCCGCAATAGGAACGAACCCGGAGCCTTGGATAATGGCCACCCATTCGTTTCTGACTGAAAACGATATAATAGAAATCCGCGAGTCCCTATTTACCTACTTTCCACACCTCACACCTATTGATACGATATGAATGTCAGGAGATATCATACGGATGACTTGGAGGAGATAATCAAACTGTTCCATGACACCGTACACAATGTTAATATTCAAGATTATTCCCAAGACCAAGTTGATGCATGGGCACCCGATTCAATTGATATGGCAGGATGGGATAAATCACTATCCAGGCATCATACATTCGTTGCGGTCGAGGGTTCCATCATAGTTGGATTTGGAGACATAGACCCTTCGGGATACCTGGATCGTCTATATGTACATCATAATTATCAGAGGCAAGGTGTCGCCTCAGCAATCTGCGACAGACTTGAATCGGCGATGGAGCCCGGCATGACAATCATTACCCATGCGTCAATCACAGCCAAGCCGTTCTTCGAGAACAGAGGATATACTGTCATAAGGAAACAACTTGTGGAAAGGAAGGGCGTATTACTGGAAAACTATGTTATGGAATTGCTCCGTCCCGGGATAGAATGTCTATGACGGTGAAACGTCGCGGCTATTCCTGCAGAAGCGCCTCTATTATATTCTCTTTTGTCATCTCCGAAGAGCGATGGCCAAACCACATCCAACGTGAGTTTTCCATTCCCAATACCGTGGCCCGGCGTTGCATTTCCACGACAAATTCATCAGTGAATATTTCAGTCAAGGGGATAGCCTTGGGTTCATTTTCCAACGGGGCCAAAAACAGATATCCGTCAAAGTTTTCCGCATAATTTCCAGTTGCCGTATTGTATTTAATTTCATATATGCCGTCAAAAGGTTCGTTGCCAAACGGTGAGTCCGCCAACTCAAAACCAACCGGCCGATTTCCATTTTTTTCAAAGGCGAGGTCAAAAATGCCTCCGCGTATCGCAGATTTGTTCCGTCCACTATTGTCTCCAGAAAGAGCGTGTTGAAATATGGTAAACACGTTATCGTCCCCAAGCTTATCCGCTATCTGTGCTCCGGCGGTCAACGCCGCACCTTTTCCATAAGCGGATGATGCGAACCCTGACTGCTTTGACTTATATGCGTGCGCACACCCGACAAGAAACAGGCTGTTTCTCGTGTCATCAGACCCCTTTATGGCATTCACTACCACATCGGCCATGTGTGAATTCCTGTCTTTCGCCTCCCATGCGTCTCCACGATCAGCCATCTCCGAATACGGGATCTGATAATCAGCTAACAATATCCTGATTTTCTTGTCCCGAGGTAACGAACGGTTGAGTTCCCACAGCTTGCAAAGGAACTCAAACTCGCCTCTATCCCACCAACCGTTCAATTGCTCATCCTGGAAAATCCTTATTATAATATCTTCATCAAGGATCTCCGAATCAAGAAATTTATCCATCAACGGTTGATGATGTGATGGCAGTTCCATAAAGACACGTCCGACAATATCCGGAAAACCGGGGTGCGATATAAGTCTTTTCAGCATATCCCACGACACTTTCCTGCGATGAAATTCACCATTGATGACAAGCTTATGCGTAGCCAACATGTCAAGCATGAATTCCTCGGGGGAAGATGTCACACCGGAAAGGAAATCCACAAATGGGGTAACATTTTGCGGGACACTATTCATTATGTCAATTCTTGGCAGATTGTATAACGTCTCCGGCAATTGTTCCAACAATTTATCCTGTGCGTCATTTTTATCATCAGCCAGAGCCTGCCCGCCATTCACCCATCGTCCGTTCTCCAACCAGCAATTGTTCAACAGCACGAGGTCTTCACCATCCGTATGGGTCACAATCGATGCCACTGAGTCACGATAAGTCACAATGTAGTCAACATGCTCATTCAGCACGTATGTGCGCAGTTCATCATCAACGGACTCATCAGGTGCATTCTCATCATAGAACTTTGATGTGGAAATTGCATTCCAGTATTTGCCCTTGCCCGACAACCGCACCCATGCCCTTGATCTGTAATAGTCAAGAGGGGAGGAAAGATTGATGGAGTCAAGTTGAAACTCCTTAACCTGTCTGCCAATTTTCTCAACCTTGAAATCATCAAGCGACTGAGATAAAGATACGCTCCATGACGCAAGGAACAATATGAAGAGTGTTGTAATGCGTGCTGACATATGTGCCGTCTACTGTTTTTTCTAATCCAATAAATAAAAACACAGCTTTTATAACCTATAAATCCGGATCTGCGGGAGCGTTGGGGTTTATAAGGGTCCTTGCCACTCCGACTCCTACGCAGCCTATGGCCTGGAGGAGATTCATCCTCTTCTCTTTTGTATATCTGAAATGGGGGACTCCATATTTCGACTGTAGCATCGGGAACTGATCATCATATGGCTCTGTGGTCAGTATGAAATCCACCAGATTGAATCTCACCTTGCGATAAAGCATCAATGTCTTTACACCGATTATGCATTCATATCCTCCTATCATCGTGTCATCGCCCAATCTCACCACCATGCCGGAAGGAAATACCGCATGGCCGTCAATGATCACCGGCATGCAGGGAACTTTGTAGCACTCCGTGATGATCACACCGCCAATACCGGCTTGTCTGATAGAATCAAGGGTGGCATGTGACGTGATATAATCCTTGTTTGTCTCATAAAAGGAGTTGTCGAGAGAGCCGTAGGACGCATCACCGCTATCTATGCACATCAGCATCGGGGTGTCAAGCACCGAGCCTTTCACAAGTAAATTCATCGTGGAGGAGAAACACAAGTTCGGAGTGTCACCGGATCTCTCACAGGCTATGGTCGGGACTGTGATGCGACGCTCTGAGAAGTCAATGGTCATATCCTTGAGTTGCAGCATCAGTTCGCTACCGACAACAATATTGAAACTATGGATATACCGGTCGGCCTCCTCATTGGCCGACGAGAGGGAGATCACCGTAAACGGGACATCCCTGACCGTGAAATCCCCGATCTTCAATTCTCTTGCCATAGCGACATATCCGTCACGAGCATTCACACCCCTTACTGTGATGATGGCGCTGTCCAACGGAACGAGATTGTATTTCCCGGCCATTTCCATGGATATCAAATTCGCGCCGGCTCCTGTATCGAATGTTATGTCCGCCTTCTCTCCATTGATATAGCTGTCAGACAGATGCATCAACACCGAGCCCTTGTCGGCGGGGCCGACAGGCACGACTGTAAACGGCACTGTAGCCTCCCGGCTATCAGGGAACTCAATCTGATACGGTTTATAGGCGGATAATGCTGCATAACGGTTGGCCGTAGCTGTCAGTGCCGCGGCACTCGCAGAGTCCAGATATTGATTTGTAGCCGCAAGGATCGAGTTTATCATCGAGGCAGCCTCTGCATTATACCCCACACGGCTCAGATCCATCCCGAACATGTAGGCACTTGAAACAAGATTTTCCACTCCGAGATATTCCGATTGCGTATTGAGCAACTCCCGGAATGCATGTAGCGAAACATCTGTACGATTGAGGCGGTTGCCGATCAGACAGCGGGCGAAAACCTCGAGAAAAGGATTGATCGAGTCCTTCGGTGTGGCATCATACAATGAATCGAGAGCAAACCAATCTGCCCGGTTCATGGCATCGGCAAACTTTTCATCAACAGATCGGGCGGAGACAACCATCACCGCAGCGCATACCATACATAGGGATATAAGAAACTTCTTCATTTCATGCAGTGCGTTTTGGTTATTACGGCAAAGATAACGGATATTTTTGATATATCGGCCAATAGGCAGATCTATATTTGATCTTCATACGGAAATTAATTAACTTTGCATATAGCCGCAGACTATGTCCGGCCAATACCCGAACAGACATCGCTGTCGGCATCAAGACCCCATCTCCACCAACCTCATCACACCATGTACAGAATCAGACAATGTGACATCAATGACTATCCTGCACTGGTCGGGATATGGGAGCGGTCCGTAAGAGCCTCACATGATTTCCTTGGCGAAGATGACATATGTGAGATTCGTGCCGCTTTGATCCCGTCATATTTCCCCAATGTCGCACTATACGGCTTTGTGGAGAATGGTGTCATAGCCGGTTTTATCGGTCTATCCGGAAACATGATAGAAATGCTGTTTGTCGACGACCACAGCAGAGGCAAGGGCGTAGGCTCGGCTCTTATCAATCATGCCATATCGCTTGGTGCCGACTCTGTGGACGTGAATGAGCAGAATCCGCTCGCCTTGGATTTTTACAAATCCAAGGGGTTCCGTTCAGTGGGTCGTGACGAGCTTGACAGTGCCGGACGCCCGTTCCCCATTCTGCATCTGGCCCTGTGATTTAGAGGGTGTGTAAAAAATATCCTCCTGACCTTGCTTACACAATCCCTCACCACTATCATATCATAAACCATACCCCTCTGAGCAAAACAACATGACAATCCACACATTCACATTCTCCCCCACAGGCACCTCAGCCAAAATCCTACAAGGTATAACGGCAGGAATCACTCAATCCACCGACTCTGAGATCAATCACTGCGATCTGACACTGAAGCCCGTCAGCAACCGTACATTCTCGGCGGATGATATCGTCATAATCTCCTCACCGGTATATGGTGGCAAAATCACCCCGATAGTTAAACAACGTCTTCAAAATATCAGCGGCAACGGAGCGAGGTGTATTGTTGTAGCTGTATATGGCAACCGGGCGTTTGAAGACGCTGTCAACGATTTTGCATCCTACATGTCCGGACTCGGATTTTCAATATGTGGCGGAGCTGCATTCGTAGGAGAGCACTCCTATTCAACCGCCGATGCACCCATTGCCCATGGCAGGCCCGACCGGCAGGATATGGCCGATGCCAATGCCTTCGGCAGGGAGATCGCCGCCAAGATATCCGACGGAGGATTGAAGGATATCGACATCACGGCATTGACTGACGAACCATCGCCGGCTGAATCTATGGCAAATTTCAGAAATTTCGTCATCGGATATCAACAAGCGAGAACCCACACGGTCTATCTTCCAAAGATAGATACCTCACTATGCGATGACTGCGGCAGCTGCTATGATGTGTGTCCCACCGAAGCCATCACGTCCGGCAGCCAAGATGCAGATCCAACCAAATGTATAAAATGCTGCGCATGTGTGAAAATCTGTCCGCAAAATGCCCGCACATTCCATACACCATTCCGTCAGCCACTGGCCGAGAACTTCAGTCTCCGCAAATCTCCCCGCTGGATTCTCTGACTACAGCCCCCTCTCCCCGCTTTACTTGATGAGACTGTATGACAATCGGCATAAAGACATGAAAAGACGATTGGAATGCAACTAACTATCACACCGATAGTTACTATTTTTATACCCGAAGGATTTTGCAGATTCATTAGTTTTCCGTAATTTTGCGTAACCAATTACGTAAATACATACATATATTATACTCATGGATTTCTTTGAACGTACAGGCAAAATGGCTATAGGAAGCCGATTGAGGGTCCTCACCGAGGTTCTGACCCGCGATGCTGCCGGTATCTACGGGCTATATGGCATCGATATGAAGCCCAAATGGTTTCCGGTGTTACACTCACTTACTGACGAGCAGCCGAAGAGTGTCACTTCAATAGCGAAAGAGATAGGACAGTCACATCCATCAGTAAGCACAATCGTCAAGGAGATGATCAAAGCAGGCATCATCGAGGAAGTGAATGACAAGACCGACCGCCGGTGCACACTTATCACACTTTCGGAATATGGGAAAAAACTGTCGGAAGAGCTCATAGTCCAGCTACGAGATGTGGAACGTGCCGTAGAGCAGATATCCTCCGAATGCGACAACGATCTCTGGGCGGCAATATCCGACTGGGAAAAAGCACTGCATCGCAAATCCATGCTCGAACGTGTGCGTGAGATCAAGGACAGACGCGACAATTCCGAGATCGAGATCGTGGAGTACAGACCTCAGTACAAAAAAGCATTCTATGAATTCAACCGCAGATGGATCGAATCCTATTGGGAACTGGAGCCGCATGATATCGAAGTGCTGAACGATCCCGAAGGTCACATACTTGAAAAGGGTGGATATATATTCGTAGCTCTCTACAACGGCACTCCGGTAGGCGTATGCGCCCTTTGCCCCATGCCTGAAGAATCGCCGTATGATTTTGAATTGGCAAAACTGGCCGTAAACAATTCTATCCGAAGAAAAGGCATAGGCCACCGGCTATGCGACGCTGTCATCGCCAAGGCACGCGAGCTCGGAGGCAGAATGCTATTTCTGGAGAGCAATACCCGCCTGAAGCCGGCCATAGCGCTCTACCGCAAGCTCGGATTCAAGGAACTGCCGGAATATCATCCGGCATATGCCCGCGGAGATATACAGATGGAATTACCACTCTAACAACTTTTCGATATGAAAACAAAAATATTCGTGCGTCATGAAGACGCTCTCAAAAGGACATTCAAGGGTGTCAACCTCGACTCCCTTGCCGTTGGTGAAAAATCAATGGTGACAAAGATGAACTACGTCACGGGGAACTTCGCCACACTCCACACTCACCCTCACGAACAGTGCGGCTATGTCATATCCGGCAAATATCACCTCATTGTGGAGGGGGATGAAAAGATCGATGTGATAATGCATCCGGGAGACACCTATGCTATCCCCGGCAACACACCACATTCATTTGAGGTGATCGAGGGTGGAGAAGTCATCGATGTATTCACTCCCCACCGGGAAGATTACCTATAGGTAATATATCGAGAGTATGGACCGAGGGAGTGTCATTGTGCAGTTTGACACTCCCTCGTTTATTGTGTGGAAATCCATGCGCACAGGCTATCGAACCGGTTGCATTGACGTTTTCGAAGATATACACGAGAACAAAACAAAACTTGCGTGCGTTCTCACATAAAAGACATCTGTTCCACATTATGGCCCTGCATTTTCAGTCTTTAATATTCAAGATCATGATCCTGACAGCAGCATTACTGTCATCGGATACCAATGCCTGTGCCCAGACATTGGAAACCAATGATATGGATATCGAGGCTGTCTGCTGCATACGTTCCGACAAGACATCCCACGGACGTATTCTTCCGAAAGCCTCCGAGAACAGCACATTCACCACCGACAGACCACCTGCCCCCCTCCAGGTCATGCCACAGGTCCACACCGGACCTTTGAAGGTAAATCTACGGATATTCTATTGCATATTCCGCGAATAGGACGGAACACCACCCTATCCCACTGTCACCATCGGCATATAAAGATGGCATGTTTCACCTATTCAATCATTTATGGAATACATATTATTATATCTGATAGGAGCCTTAGCCCTGTCATTCCTTTGTTCGGTTCTTGAAGCCGTACTGCTGTCAACCCCGGTATCATTCATCTCCATGAAAGAGAGCCAGGGAGTAAAGAGCGCGAGTCTGATGATGCGCTATAAAACAAACATCGACCGTCCTGTGGCTGCGATACTCTCGCTCAACACCGTGGCCCATACCATCGGCGCCGCAGGGGTTGGCTCAGAATCCGTCAAAGTGTTTGGCGAAGCCTATTTCGGCATTATCTCCGCCATACTCACACTGCTCATACTGGTACTCTCAGAGATTATCCCGAAGACCATAGGCGCCTCTTACTGGAGGGAGCTCGCCATGCCGTCGACAAAGATAATACGGGTGCTGATCGTTTTGACCTACCCGCTGGTATGGCTGTCCGAAATGCTTACCCGCTGCTTCGCACCCAAGATCCAACCCCTTACGGTAAGCCGCGAGGAAGTTGCGGCAATGGTAGATGTAGGCGAGGAAGAGGGCGTATTCGAGGCTGAGGAAGGCCATATCATCAAGAGCTTTCTGAAACTGGAGAAAGTTAAGGCCGGACAGATCATGACTCCCTATGTAGTGGTAGCCTCCACATCTGCCGGCACCACCATGCAGGAATTTCATGACAACAAGGAGCTGTCCAACTATTCACGCATCCCTATCTACAAGGAAGAAAAAGAATACATATGCGGCTACGTGTTGCGTGCCGCCGTGCTCGAAAAGATATGTTCGGACAGAGGCGACGATAAAGTATCCGACATAATGCGGCCCATACTGTTCTTCTCCGAAAACGACAGCGTGTCCGACATATGGAAATCCATGCTTGAAAAGAAGGAGCACATCTCGGTTATCACCGACGAATATGGCTGCATGCGTGGCATCGTGACCATGGAGGATGTCATCGAGACCATGCTAGGAGTGGAGATAATCGATGAATGCGACACAGCCCCCGATATGCAGGTAGTGGCGAAAGAGAAGTTCTCCAGGCATATGATGGCACAGAAGCCCGCCTGACAATGTCGGGAGTCCCGACAATCATCCACCCATACGTTCCGCCTCAAGAGTCAGCAGCATCTGCTTGATCTCCAGTCCACCCCCATATCCTGTCAGCCTGTTGTCATGCCCTATCACCCTATGGCATGGCACAAGGATGGACAGCGGATTGGTGGCGTTGGCCGATGCCACGGCCCGAACCGCATTGGGATTACCAATGCGGCGGGCCAGCTCGCCATAAGATATGGTGATCCCGTACGGTATGCGCATCAGCTCTGTCCATACACGGTGCTGGAACTCAGTGCCGGTGAAAAGCATCGGTATGGTAAACTCCATTCTCTTTCCGGCGAAATATTCCTCAAGTTCAGATATGGCCCTATCGGTCACATCCGTCCTGCCATCCGCATATCCCGCTCCGGTGTATCGGGCTATACGACGGTCTATAGTGGCACGGCGGCGGCTGTGCGCCCAATCACATATACATATACTGTCACGATATGCCCCCACAAGCATCTCCCCTGCCGGAGAATCATAACGTGTGATCCCGATTGTCTCCATATGTTTTTTATTTGTAAAGTTAATGATATTTTTCCATTAAAGCTATCATAACAAACGGTATTAACACTCCGTTATACAATAGATCAATCATCACAATATGCTTAAAACTCTGATATGTATATTTGTCGGGGGCGGACTGGGCAGTGTGGCACGCTATGCCGTGCAGCTTCTTGTCCATGAACGCATCACCGCCTACAGCTTTCCGTGGGCCACATTGTCGGTCAACATTGCCGGAAGTTTCCTTATCGGTCTGTTCTATGCACTTTCATCACGATCAGGGCTGACGGACGAGATGAGACTTTTTCTCACTGCCGGACTCTGCGGAGGATTCACCACTTTCTCCACATTCAGCAATGACAATCTGGCTATGCTCCGTCAGGGCGATGTGGCCACCTGCATGCTCTACATCATAATAAGCGTCATAGCCGGAATCTCTGCATGCTTTATCGGAGGCTGGATATGCGATATCATCAGAATTTCAGAATAAAAGAAATGGATATAGAACGCTTCAGGGAGTACTGCCTGTCGCTCGGAGAGGTCACGGAAAAGACCCCGTTCGGAAAATTCGCGGCAAGGTTCAGCTCCATCCTTGTCTTCTACGTATGCGACCATATGTTCTGTCTGATCGACATGGACAGCTTCAATTCAGTCACCGTCAAGTCCGATCCCGAACGTATCGCTGAGTTACACGCCACCCGCACCTCATGCTCCTCCCACAGCAACATGAGTGCCAGATACTGGATCCAGCTCGATCTCGGCGGCGACATCACCGATGAAGAAGTCCTGCAACTGGTAAGACAGTCATACGACATCGTCAAGGCCAAATACAGCCGGAAGAAGAAAAAATGATCTTTCTGCTATAAAAATCCGCCTACGGTGTCACCTTTCGGGTACAGGATGTGTCTTATATGCGAGATATCTCGTAGACAACTTCAATAACCAAGCATCCCAACACCCAATAAAGTCATGGACATATTAGTACCCATATCCATCTGTGTGATTCTCCCAGTGTCAATCGTGCTCATAGTTTTCATCGCGGCGATGAACAGCGACAACAAACGGGCCAATATCCTCATAAAGGCAATCGAATCAAACAACGGTATAGATGCCGACAAACTTGCCGAGTCGCTTCAGAAACCAAAGAAGACGGAGCGCGAGATACTCAACATGCGTCTGCTGCGCGGGTGCATATTCTCGCTCGTGGGGTTAGCCCTTGTGATCACCGGACTTGTCAATCTTGCCACCGGTTCGGACTTCAGCTCCGACCCCGTCAGCGTCCCGGTGATGTTCGGCGGCATCGCGATAGCGGTCGGCATAAGCTATCTGATAGTCTACCGTGTGTCGCGCCGTCAGATGACAAAACATGACGAGAACAGATAAACGATGGACCGCGAGCAGTTCATATCTCATGTGGAGGGCACACAGAATGCGTTCAGACGCTTTCTCGTGGCCCTCTGCTGCGGAGACGCCCAACTCGCCGACGACATTGCGCAAGAGGCTTACATAAAGGCCTACCTGTCATGCGACAGTTTCAACAGCCCCGACAAGTTCAACGCCTGGATCTACAGGATAGGATACAACACATTCCTGAACCACAAGCGGTCAGAGCACATGTTTGCCACTTACGATGATGCCCGTCATATCCAGGCCGCAGGGACAGCACCCGACGGCGCATTCAGATATCAAGGTCTCTACCAAGCTCTCGACATGCTCCCCGACAAGGAGAGAACCTCCGTGCTGCTATTCTACATGGAGGGTTATTCCATCAAGGAAATAGCAGGTATTGTAGATGCATCGCCCGACGCGGTAAAACAACATCTTTCACGCGGCCGCAACCATCTGCGCGGCCTCTTATCCACCAAATAGCAGACCACATATTATGGAAGAGGACAGCATCAAAAAACTTTTCGACGGATTCAATCCGGAACTGACATCCGACACCATGTTCATGTCAAGACTGCAACGCAACATGGAGGCAGTGGAACTTGTGAAGCGCAACAGCGCAGCGGTGAGAAGACGCAACAAGACTGCAGTTGTCGTGGCCGCTCTCGCCGGCTTCGTGACAGGTGTGCTGCTCACCCTGCTGCTGCCACACATCTGCTCTTGGTTCTCAACCATCGAGCTATACCTCCCGGGCCTCAACATGCAGCCGCTTACACTGGACACACAGCTCCTATACTGGCTTGCTGCAGCCATGGTGTCGGGCATCACCGCACACAACGCCTATGAGATAACCATATCCAGACTCTCGACTGCCAATGAGATGGATGCAAACTCAAAATGATATCCTCACACCCCCCATGGCCGTGAATCCCGGCATCTCATAACCGCGGTTTATAGTATAGCGCGCGTCGGTGATATTCTCGAGCCTTGCGAAGACCTCTGCGTAGCGGCATGCCTTCCAGGATATCTTCATGTTGAGCAGAGCATAGTTCTGACGCTTCATGCTCTCATGGACAAACAGCCGCCCCACTCCCTTCAGGTCGGCCGACAGCGTGAGCCTGTCAAGGATAGAAAGTTGAGCACCCAGATAGTACTGTGTGGATGGTGCACCCGTGAGATTCGACAGCGATGTGTGCATATAGCTGTAGGAGGCGAATAGCCACAGATTGTCCAGCGGATGACTTTTGGCCGACACCTCCACACCCTTGTTGACAAAGCTTCCGGTATTGGTATTCCTATTGTCGAGCACCTGTATCATGTCCCGCCCGCGGCTGAAATACACGGTAACATCGGCCGAGAGATATCTCGAAAAATACCGTCCGGCCGACAACTCATAGTTCATCATCTTCTCCGGCTGGAGATCAGGATTGGCCATACGGTAAAGATACAGCTCCCTGAACGATGGATTCCTGTAGCCCATGGCGAGATTGCCCTTGATATTGAAACCGGCTCCCGGATTGACGGCAAAACCGAACTGCGGTATGAGCTGTACGTCAAACCGGTCGCTGCACGCCACCCTGAGTCCGGCATTGAGATTGAGGATATCACCGGCCAGCGACTGCGACACCGTGAGATAGGGCGAATACTCCACGATCGACTTGCGCCCCATAGTGCTCATAGATCCCTCGGTATGGTTGTTCCCGCCCGACACGGGTATCTCTCCCGAATAGGCATCAAAGTCAAATCCCGCCGTAGCCGTGGCTCCCGGCCAAGGATGAAATATCTGGCAAAGCATCACCCCCAGACGGTCATCCTTGCTGTGGAAGTGGCGCGGATCATCCACAAAGTGGTTTCCATAGCTGTAATACACCCTCATTGTGCCCGATGTGGATCCATATCGGTTGGAAACACTCACCGATGTCTCCCCACGGGTGATACTCTGGCGGTATATATCTGTCGACTCCGGATCGGATAGCTTTGGATATATCGGATCGTTGCCCTTGAAGTGCATCAAGGTATAGTCGGCACTCACCTTCCATCGGTCAGATATCTCGTAGGCCGCCTTGACATAGCCGTCGGCCTGCCGGAAGTCAAAATCATCGGTTGTGCCGTCCGTACGGTTGTATGATGCCGACACAAGCGATGAGAAACGCCCCGCACGCACCATATTGGTGACGGAGGAGAGCCAGGTGTTGTACGATCCATACTGCGACGTGACCGTAGTGTGTACCCCCTTGTCGCGGGGATTTCTGGTTATGACATTTATGGCTCCGGCCATGGCGTTCGATCCGTAGAGCACGGATCCTGGCCCGCGCAACACCTCCACACGCTCCACGTACTCCTTGTTGTAGAAATCAGCTATATGATGGGAATATATACCGGCAAACTGCGGTTGTCCGTCCACCATCATGAGCACGGCGCTCGCACGGTCGCCACCCACTCCGCGCAGCTTGATATGGCCCGAACCGCCGTTGCTGACACCGAAACCGAACACACTCCTCTCCGATACGAAAAGTCCGGGCACCATGCCCGATACAGCCGACAACACCTGAGTGCTTCCCGTAGACTCGAGTCGTTCATTGCCTACCACCGACACCGTGTAGGGGAGCAACTTCGAAGGGACAGGCGAAGCCGTACCGGTCACTACCACATCCTGTAATTTCATTGTCATGGAGTCGGGCGCTTCATGAGTCTGCGCTACTGATGCAGAGGGAATGAGAATGGCTATGAATATCTGTACACATCTATGTAACATGGCTGAAAGGTCTTGCTCAAAAGGTCATTATTGCGGGGATATGGATAAAAAGACAAAAGATACAGACGTCAATTCCAATCTCTCAATTGATAATTGATCTGTACCTTTTGTCCTTTTTACTTCTGATCCGTCCTGTCAATTACGACAAGGCTTTGTGAAAAGCGTTTATATCAAAAGTGAAAATTTATTTTCTCTGCATCGGGGAGAGTGCCGGTATTACTCGGCTACTACCTCGAAAGGTATCTCCACGGTCACGTCGCGATGGAGCTTGATGATGGCATTGTATGTGCCAACCTCCTTGACGGGCTCGAGGGAGATGAGCTTGCGGTCCACATTGTGGCCGAGCTTCTCGAGAGCCTCAGCGATCTGGATAGCGTTGACCGAACCGAAGATGGTGCCGGTGGACGAAGTCTTGGCACCGATGGTGAGCTTAACGCCCTCGAGAGCCTTGGCAGCCTCCTCGGCCTCAGCTTTGATGCGCTCGAGCTTGTGGGCGCGCTGACGCTGATTCTCGGCGAGCACTTTAAGAGCCGACTCGGAAGCGATCACGGCTTTGCCGGTGGGGATAAGGTAGTTGCGGCCATAACCGCTCTTCACTTCGACAACATCGTCCTTGTAACCAAGGCCTGCGATGTCTTCCTTAAGGATGATCTTCATAATTCCTGTTAGCTTTTAAAGTTATTTCATCAAGTCGGTAACGTAGGGGAGGAGGGCCAGGTGGCGGGCACGCTTCACGGCCTGAGCCACACGACGCTGGAACTTCAGCGAGGTGCCGGTGATGCGACGGGGCAGGAGCTTGCCCTGCTCGTTGAGGAACTTCTTGAGGAATTCGGGATCCTTGTAGTCGATGTATTTGATTCCGCTTCTCTTGAAACGGCAATATTTCTTCTTCTTAACGTCTACCGACAGGGGAGTGAGGTAGCGGATTTCTGATGCTTGTGCCATGATTTAGTTCTCCTTTGCTTCTTCTGTGACTGTTGTGGTTGCTTTTACGCGGCTGCGACGCTTCTCGGCATACTCCTTGGCATACTTGTCAAGACGGAAAACGAGGAAGCGGAGCACACGCTCGTCGCGACGGAAAGCGGTCTCGAGCTTCTTGACGATAGTCGGATCGCCGTCGAACTCAACGAGTGAATAGAAGCCGGTAGACTTCTTCTGGATGGGATAGGCAAGCTTGCGAAGACCCCAGATCTCTTCGTTGACGATAGATGCGCCGTTGTCGGTCAGCACCTTCTCGAACTTTTCTACCGCTTCCTTCATCTGCTGGTCAGACAAAACGGGAGTTAAAATGAAAACGGTTTCGTAATGATTCATTTTAGGTGAATGATTTATGATTTGTGTTGTGATTCCGGTGTGCCTAATGCAAGGGCACACTTTTTCGGGCGCAAAATTACAACATTCCGCGCTATTTTCCAATTATTTCAATCATATTTTTTCACTCCGGTCTCTCCACGCATACGCATGCGCGTTAAATTTTTGTTCGTCTGACAGATTTTTGGTACCTTTGCCACCGGAATATACCCGAAAGGCATATCCAATTCCACCGGAAACAAAACCATTCATTACATAGACAATACCCCATATGGTCGTATTTTTCAAGAAAGGCGCTAATCTTGTTTACGCCGTAGAGACTAACCACAAGTTCTCTCCTGAGGAAAATGAGAAACTCACATGGCTCTTCGCCGGAGCCACTCCCCTGAGTTCGACATCGCTCAAAGGCCGCTTCATCGGCCCCCGCAAGGAGATGATCACCCCCTGGAGCACAAATGCTGTTGAAATAACCCAGAATATGGGTATCGAGGGGATAACACGCATAGAGGAGTTCCACCGCACTACCGATGCCGAACCTGCATTCGATAAAATGCTGTCAAGGCTCTACGAAGGCATAAACTCCCGCGTCTTCACCACGACCAACAAGGCTGCCGCCATTGAGCGCATCAAGGACATCTCGGAGTACAACAAGCGCGAGGGTCTTGCACTCTCAAAGGAAGAGGAGGACTATCTGCGCCAGCTCGCCGAGCGCCTGGGACGCCCGCTCACCGACAGCGAGGTATTCGGATTCTCACAGGTCAACTCCGAGCATTGCCGCCACAAGATATTCAACGGATCGTTCGTCATCGACGGCGAGGAGAAACCCCTGTCGCTGTTCAAACTCATAAAAAAGACCTCGCAGGTCAACCCCGGCAAACTCGTGTCGGCCTACAAGGACAACGTGGCCTTCGTGGAGGGCCCCACAGTAGCCCAGTTCTACCCCACCCACCCCGAGCGCCCCGACTACTTCGAGGTGCGCGACCTCCCCACTGTCCTCTCCCTCAAGGCCGAGACCCACAACTTCCCCACCACCGTCGAGCCCTTCAACGGTGCCGCCACCGGCAGCGGCGGTGAGATCCGCGACCGCCTCGGCGGAGGACGCGCCTCCCTTCCCCTTGCAGGCACCGCCGTCTACATGACCTCCTACCCTCGTCTGGGCGGACACCCCTGGGAACTCATGATGAATCCCCGTGCATGGCTCTACCAGACTCCCGCCGAGATCCTCATCAAGGCCTCCAACGGCGCCTCCGACTTCGGCAACAAATTCGGACAGCCCCTCATCTGCGGCTCGCTCCTCACTTTCGAGCATGACGAGAACGGCAAGATGTATGCCTACGACAAGGTGATCATGCTCGCCGGCGGCGTAGGCTATGCAGCCGCAAAGGATGCCATCAAGGGTGTGCCCGAGGCCGGCGAGGCCGTAGTGGTGATGGGTGGCGACAACTACCGCATCGGCATGGGCGGCGGAGCAGTATCGTCGGTCGAGACCGGACAGTATGCCTCGGGCATAGAGCTCAACGCCGTGCAGCGTGCCAACCCCGAGATGCAGAAGCGTGTGTCGAACGTGATCCGTGCGCTTGCCGAGAATGATAACAACCCCATCGTATCGATCCACGACCATGGTGCAGGCGGCCACCTCAACGCACTCTCCGAGCTCGTGGAGGAGACCGGCGGCAAGATCGAGATCGGCGCCCTCCCCGTAGGTGACAAGACACTTTCATCGAAGGAGATAATCGGTAACGAGAGTCAGGAGCGCATGGGCATGGTGCTCAAGAAAGAGGATATCGACTATGTGAAGACCATCGCCGACCGCGAGCGCGCACCGATGTATGTGGTGGGCGAGACCACCGGCGACCACCGCTTCGTGTTCGAGCAGCCCGACGGCGTGAAGCCCATCGACCTCGCCATGACCGACATGTTCGGATCATCGCCCAAGACCACACTCACCGACTCCACCGTGGTCAACACCTACAAGGATGTACGTTATGACGGCAAGGAGATAGAGAAATATGTGACAGACGTGCTTGCCCTCGAGGCCGTAGCCTCCAAGGACTGGCTCACCAACAAGGTGGACCGCTCCATCACCGGCAAGATAGCACGCCAGCAGTGTCAGGGTGAGATACAGCTCCCGCTCAGTGACTGCGGCGTAGTGGCACTCGACTATTCAGGCACCAAGGGTATAGCCACCTCCATAGGCCATGCACCCCAGGTGGCCCTGATCGACTCCGCCAAGGGCTCGGTAGTAGCTGTGGCCGAGGCTCTCACCAACATCGTCACCACACCGCTCACCGACGGCATACGTGGCCTCTCGCTCAGCGCCAACTGGATGTGGCCTTGCAAGAATCCCGGCGAGGATGCAGCACTCTACCGTGCCGTGGAGGCCTGCAGCGACTTCGCATGCGCTATCGGCGTGAACATCCCCACCGGCAAGGACTCCCTGTCGATGACCCAGAAATATGGCAATGACAAGGTATACGCTCCAGGCACCGTCATCATCTCCGCCGCCGGCGAGGTGAGCGATGTCCGCAAGACCCTCTCGCCCGTACTCAGCCGCAAGGCCTCTATACTATATTATATAGACTTCTCGTCCGACGCGCTCAAACTCGGCGGATCGGCCTTGGCCCAGGCCCTCGGATCGCTCGGCGCCGACGCCCCCACCGTCGCTGACCCCGCCCGTTTCGTGGATACCTTCTCGGCCGTGCAGGAGCTCGTGCGCAAGAACATGCTCCTTGCCGCCCACGACGTATCGGCCGGAGGTCTGGTGACCACCGTGCTCGAGATGACGTTCGCCAACACCGCCGGCGGCGTCGAACTCGACCTGAACTCATTCGATGAAAAAGATCTCGTGAAGATACTCTTCGCCGAGAATCCCGCCCTCGTGGCCCAGGTAGAGGCTTCGAAGATAGAGCGTGTGGACGCACTCCTCACCAAGGCAGGCGTGAAGTTCCACCATATCGGCGAGCCGACCACCGAACGCACTCTCATCATCAACCATCATGGCACACAGCGCCTCATGGGCATAGACCATCTGCGCGACGTGTGGATGCACACCTCCTACCTCATGGACTCGCTCCAGAGCGGCGAAAAGTGCGCACGTGCCCGTTTCGAGAACTACAAAAAACAGCCCATCCGCTACCGTCTCCCGGCCGGATTCGACGGCAAGCTCGCATCGCGCGGCATATCGCTGCGCCGTGACGGTCATGGCGACGGACGTCCCCGCGCAGCCATCATCCGCGAGAAGGGTGTGAACGGCGACCGCGAGATGGCCTACTCGCTCTACCTCGCAGGCTTCGACGTGAAGGATGTCCACATGACCGACCTCATGAGCGGACGCGAGACACTCGAGGATGTCAACATGATTGTGTTCTGCGGCGGATTCTCCAACAGCGACGTACTCGGCTCCGCCAAGGGCTGGGCTTCCGGATTCCGCTACAACGAAAACGCCCGTCGTGCGCTCGAGAATTTCTACAAACGCCAGGACACCCTTTCACTGGGCATATGCAACGGCTGCCAGCTCATGATAGAGCTCAACCTCATCAACCCGACCCACGCCAAGAAGACAGCAATGCTCCACAACGACTCCCACAAGTTCGAGTCGCAGTTCCTCGGCGTCAACATCCCCGCCAACAACTCCGTGATGCTCGGCTCCCTCTCAGGCAGCAAGCTCGGCATATGGGTGGCCCACGGCGAAGGCAAGTTCCACCTCCCGATGCCTTTGGACAACTACAACGTGGTGGCCAAATATGCCTACTCGGCCTATCCCGCCAACCCCAACGGCTCGCGCGCGTCAGTGGCCGGCATATGCTCCGATGACGGACGCCACCTCGCCATGATGCCCCACCTCGAAAGGGCCATCTTCCCCTGGCAGTGCGGATTCTATCCCGCTACCCACGCCAAAGATGAGGTGACCCCCTGGATCGATGCGTTCATCAACGCCCGCAAGTGGGTGGAGCAGCATGTTTCACATTAATTCACACCGGCAATTTTACTGTTTTTCCTGAAAATATGTAAATTTGTCGGTCTCAACCTCTCTCCTCACCAATACCTCAAACACGCAATTCTTACTTAAATCTTATAACTACAACAATGAGTCTTAACATCATCGTGCTCGCCAAGCAGGTGCCCGACACCCGCAACGTGGGCAAAGATGCAATGAAAGAAGATGGCACGATCAACCGCGCCGCGCTGCCGGCCATCTTCAACCCCGAGGATCTCAACGCCCTCGAGCAGGCTCTCCGCCTCAAGGACGCCAATCCCGGTTCCACCGTGACATTGCTGACAATGGGTCTGCCCCGCGCTTCCGAGATCATACGCGAAGCCATCTACCGCGGAGCCGACACAGGTATAGTGCTCACCGACCGTGTGCTCGGTGGAGCCGACACCCTTGCCACCTCCTACTCCCTGGCCCAGGCCGTGAAGAAGTTCGGCCATTACGACATCATCCTCGGTGGCCGTCAGGCCATCGACGGCGACACCGCCCAGGTAGGACCGCAGATAGCCGAGAAGCTCGGCATACCGCAGGTGACCTATGCCGAGGAGATCCTCGACCTCAGCGACGGCCACGTCACTGTGAAGCGCCGCCTCGAGAATGGCGTGGAGACCATCAAGGCCCCCCTGCCCTGCGTGGTGACAGTCAACGGATCGGCCGCACCCTGCCGTCCCCGCAACGCCATGAGAGTCCAGAAGTTCAAATACGCCGCCTCGCCCAGCGAGGCAGCCAAGCTTTCCGATGACCGCAAAGCCCTCCTCGAGAAGCGTCCCTATCTCAACCTTCAGGAATGGAGCGCATCCTACGTCGACGCCGATCCGGCTCAGATCGGTCTGCCCGGCTCGCCCACAAAGGTAAAAGCCATCGAGAACGTAGTCTTCACCGCCAAGGAGAGCCGTGTGCTCGACGACAGCGACGCCCAGATCGAAGATCTCGTCAAAGAACTCATCACAAACCACACTATCGGATAAGCCCTATGGATCAGAACAACCTTATCGTATATATTGAGCACGAGGATGGCCGTGTGGCCGACGTGAGCCTCGAGCTCCTCACCAAGGGGCGTGTCCTGGCTGACCGCCTCGGCGTAAAGCTCGAGGCCGTGGCCGCCGGTGCCGACCTCGACACCATCGGGGAGCAGATATTCCCCTATGGAGTGGACCGCCTCTACAAAGTGACCGACAAACGCCTCTCCCCCTATACCTCCAACCCCCACTCGGCAGTGCTCATCAATCTCTTCCGCGAGATCAAGCCGCAGATCTGCCTCATGGGTGCCACATGCATCGGCCGCGATCTCGGTCCACGCGTCAGCTCATGTCTGCACAGCGGTCTGACCGCCGACTGCACCGCACTCGAGATAGGCGACCACACCGACCCCAAGACAGGCACTGAATACAAGGACCTGCTCCTGCAGATCCGTCCCGCCTTCGGTGGCAACATCGTAGCTACGATCGTCAACCCCGAGTGCCGCCCGCAGATGGCCACCGTGCGCGAGGGTGTGATGAAGCGCCAGGTGCTCGACCCCGCCTACAAGGGTGAGACCATCGAGCTCGACGCATCCAAGTATGTCAGCGACGAGGATTTCGTCGTAGAGATCCTTGACCGCCACATCGAGAAGTCGAAGATCAATATCAAGAACTCCCCCATCATCGTGGCCGGCGGCTACGGCGTAGGATCGAAAGAGAACTTCCAGCTGCTCCACGAACTGGCCGATACCCTCGGCGCAGAGGTCGGTGCATCGCGTGCCGCAGTCGACGCCGGATTCACCGAACATGCCCGCCAGATAGGCCAGACAGGTGTCACAGTGCGTCCCAAGCTCTACATAGCCTGCGGCATATCAGGCCAGATCCAGCACATAGCCGGCATGCAGGAGAGCTCGATCATCATTTCCATCAACAATGATCCCGCCGCTCCCATCAACACCATAGCCGACTATGTGATCAACGGCAATATCGAGGATGTGGTGCCCAAACTCATAAAGTATTACAAGAAAAACTCCAAGTAAGGCTTCATACAGCCCACACCACACATGAGACACCTTCTCTCCCTCCTTGCAGCAGCCGCGATCGGATCAGGATACATGACGGCACAGACCATCAAACCGATGGAAGCATCGGTGGAGGACTATCTGCCGCTGCTTGAATCGGCCGGCTACATGACATTTCCCTTCGATCTGTCCGCGTTGAGCGACAAGAGATATACCATCACTGTCAATATACGCGAATATGAGAACGGCGAAATAAAGTCGGCCAACGCACTTCCATGGGAACCCACCTATTCGAACATGCAGCTGATATCCGACTTCGACAAGGAGCAGCAGGCGCTCATCGCCCGCGAGGTGATGGCCGATCCAGACAGGGGGATATATTCCCTGGCCGAGAAGATCAACATCGGTTTTCACCCGATTGCGGATTCGCTGCAGACCGTATTTCTGGACATTCAGAACATGGGATCCATGTCCTACAAGCTGAAGCTGAAAGCTGTCAGAAACCCGTCAAACGACACTGAGCAGTATCTCTACGGCTACCGTCCGTTCAGAATGCCCGACACCATCACGGCCGGAGAATTTATCCCTCTGGTGCTCGCAGGGTCGTTCTGGTTTGACAAGGATTTCAACGTGATACGCTTCTGCGGAGAGAACACGATCGAGCCCGATCTATCCTCAAACATTGTCTCATCCATTCCTCACTACTACGTGGTCGGCATAAAAATCACCCCTGCCGACAGCGACAACAAACAAATTTAAAAACAAAGCAATGGCTAACTTCTATACCGACAATCCCGATCTGAAGCACCATCTCACCCATCCACTGATGGAGAAGATCGTGGCTCTGAAGGAACGCAACTATACCGACGCCGAAAAGTATGACTACGCGCCCCTCAACTACGAGGACGCCCAGGACAGCTACGACAAGGTGCTCGAAATCGTAGGCGAGATCTGCGGCGACATCATCGCCCCCAACGCCGAAAGCGTGGACCACGACGGCCCCTCCGTGGCCGACGGACGTGTCACCTACGCCCCTGCCACACAGGAAAACCTCGACGCCTGCCGCAAGGCCGGCCTCATGGGCATGGCCATGCCCCGCCGATTCGGTGGCCTCAACTTCCCCATCACCCCCTACATCATGGCCGCCGACATTGTGAGCCGTGCCGACACCGGATTCGAGAATCTCTGGGGTCTGCAGGACTGTGCCGAGACCATCTATGAGTTTGCAAACGAGGAGCAGAAGGAGCGCTTCATCACCCGCGTGTGTCAGGGCGAAACCATGTCCATGGACCTCACCGAGCCCGATGCCGGCTCCGACCTCCAGAGCGTGATGCTCAAGGCCACCGAGCAGCCCGACGGCACCTGGCGTCTCAACGGCGTGAAGCGATTCATCACCAACGGTGACTCCGACATCCACCTTGTGCTCGCCCGCTCCGAGGCAGGCACCAAGGATGGCCGCGGCCTCTCGATGTTCATCTACGACAAGCGCGACGGTGGCGTCAACGTGCGCCGTATCGAAAACAAAATGGGTATCAAGGGTTCGCCCACATGTGAGCTCACCTACAAGAACGCCAAGGCCGAGCTCTGCGGCAACCGCCGCATGGGCCTCATCAAATATGTGATGGCCCTCATGAACGGCGCACGCCTCGGCATCGCCGCCCAGAGCGTGGGCGTAAGCGAACTCGCCTACCGCGAGGCCCTCGCCTATGCACGCGACCGCAAACAGTTCGGCAAAGCCATCATCGAGTTCCCCGCCGTCTACGAGATGCTCTCCGTGATGAAGGCCAAGCTCGACGCCTCACGCTCGCTCCTCTACGAGTGCGCACGTTTCGTGGACGTCTACAAGATCTACGACGACATCGCCAAGGAGCGCACCCTCACCCCCGAGGAGCGCAAGGAGTCGAAGCACTACTCCCGTCTGGCCGACGCCCTCACACCCCTCGCCAAGGGCATGGGCAGCGAATACTGCAACCAGAACGCCTACGACTGCATACAGGTACATGGCGGATCGGGCTTCATGAAGGACTATGCCTGCGAGCGCCTCTACCGCGACGCACGCATCACCTCCATCTACGAAGGCACCACCCAGCTTCAGGTAGTGGCAGCCATACGCCACGTCACCACAGGCACATATCTCAACCTCATCCATGACTATCAGGCCACCGAGGTGCGTCCCGAACTCCAGTCCATCAAGGACCGTCTCGCCTCCATGACCGAGACATATGCCAAGGCCGTTGAGGCTGTGACAGCCGTTGAGGACCAGGCCTATGCCGACTTCATGGCCCGCCGCCTGGTGGAGATGGCCGGCGTCACCGTGATGAGCTACCTCCTCCTGCTCGATGCCAACCGCAACGACTCCTTCACCCGCTCGCTCGAGGTATACGTGAACCTCGCCGAAGCTGAGGTGAACAAGCACAGCGGCTTCATCGCATCGTTCCGTCCGGAAGAAGTGGCCACCTACAAGGTGGATTGAGAGTCCTAACAACTGACCCAAGAGATTGTATCTTAACTGACAGAAAGATACAAGGTTGTGTCATAATTGATAGAAAGACACAGAAGGACAAATAAGGGACAAAAGTGACAGAAAGTAATTAATTATTACACAGATAATTAATATTCTGTCACTTTTGTCCCTTATTTGTCCTTCTGTGTCCTTCTATATTCTGACACACATCTTCTCTTTCAGCCGTGCACAGTTATTTTTCTGCATAACCGCAATATATTTTCGCAGATTTACGCATTATTAGGGATGAGAGTTTTATTAGTTGCAAAAATATCACTAATTTTGCACTTTGAAAAATCCAATAGTTACCCGCATGTCTGACAACAAAAGAATTAAGACCGCTCTTATCTCGGTCTTTCACAAGGACGGCCTCGATGAAATCCTGGCCCTTTTGAATGCAAACGGTGTGAAATTCCTCTCCACCGGCGGAACCCGTTCCTTCATTGAGGGACTCGGATATGAATGTGCCGCTGTGGAGGATCTTACCGGATACCCCTCCATCCTCGGCGGAAGAGTAAAGACACTCCATCCCAAAGTATTCGGCGGTATCCTCAACCGCCGCGACAATGAGGGTGACCGCGAGCAGATAGCCAAATACGAAATTCCCGAGATCGACCTCGTGATTGTAGACCTCTACCCCTTCAGCGCCACCGTAGCGTCAGGCGCCCCCGAGGCCGACATCATCGAGAAGATCGACATAGGCGGCATCTCCCTCATACGCGGAGCCGCCAAGAACTACAAGGACGTGATCATCGTAGCCTCCAAGGCTCAGTATGCCCCTATGGCCGACATGCTCCGCCGCAACGGCGCAGAGTCATCCATCGAGGAGCGCCGCTGGTTTGCCGGCCAGGCATTCGCGGTATCCTCGGGCTATGACACCGATATCTACAACTATTTTGCTTCCACCGAAGTGGAGTCCAACATCCCCTCATGCGAGGAACTCCGCATAGCCTTCGATGAAGCCAAGCCCATGCGTTACGGCGAGAATCCCCATCAGAAGGGTACATTCTTCGGCGCGTTTGACGAGATGTTCACCCAACTTCACGGCAAGGAGATATCCTACAACAATCTTCTTGACATCGACGCCGCAGTCAACCTCATCGGCGAATTCGACACCCCCACCTTCGCCATCCTCAAGCACAACAACGCTTGCGGCCTGGCATCGCGTCCCACCATCGCCGAGGCATGGAAAGACGCTCTGGCCGGTGACCCCGTCAGCGCATTCGGCGGTGTGCTCATCACCAACGGCACTGTCGACGCCGCTGCCGCCGAGGAGATCAACAAGATCTTCTTCGAGGTAATCATGGCTCCGGAATATACTCCCGAAGCTCTCGAGATACTCAAGCAGAAGAAGAACCGCATCATACTCGTACAGAAGTCGCCGCTGAAGACCACACGTCAGTTCCGTTCATGCCTGAACGGCGCACTCGTACAGGACCGCGACCTCAAGATCGAGACCACCGACGACCTCAAGCAGGTGACCGAACTCGCCGTCACCCCTGCCCAGGCAGCCGATCTTCTCTTCGCCAACAAGATCGTGAAGAACTCCAAGAGCAACGCCATCGTCCTCGCCAAGGACGGCATGCTCCTCGCCAGCGGCGTAGGCCAGACCTCACGCGTGGACGCCCTCAAGCAGGCCATCGAGAAGGCACGTTCGTTCGGACTCAGTCTCGACGGCGCTGTCATGGCTTCCGACGCTTTCTTCCCCTTCCCCGACTGCGTGGAGATAGCAGGAAACGCCGGCATAAAGGCTGTGGTACATCCCGGAGGCTCTATCCGCGACAATGAGAGCGTGGACTACTGCAACGCCCACGGCATGGCCATGGTGACAACCGGTTTCCGCCACTTCAAACACTGATCAAAAAAAACACATTTCTCCAAAATACTCTCCTCCACTCAAAACAAGCATTAGATAGAAAATGAGCATATTCTCATTCACCAAGGAGATAGCGATTGACCTCGGTACCGCCAACACGATCATCATCCACAATGACAAGATCGTGATCGACGAGCCCTCAATCGTTGCCCTTGAGAAACGTACCGGCAAACTCATCGCCGTAGGCCGCGAGGCCAAGCTCATGCAGGGCAAGGAAAACGATGGCATCGAGACCATCCGTCCGCTCCGCAAGGGTGTGATAGCCAACTTCAACGCCGCCGAGATGATGATACGCGGTCTCATCAAGAAAGCCAGCTCGAAGAGCAATTGGTTCTCCCCCTCCATGAAGATGGTGGTGGGCATCCCCTCGGGATCCACCGAAGTTGAGATCCGTGCCGTGCGCGACTCCTCCGAGCATGCCGGCGGACGCGACGTCTATATGATCTACGAGCCTATGGCCGCAGCCCTCGGCATCGGCATAGATGTACTCGCCCCCCAGGGAAACATGATCGTCGACATAGGTGGCGGTACCACCGAGATCGCCGTCATATCACTCGGAGGCATCGTGTCCAACAAGAGCATACAGGTGGCCGGCGACGACCTCACCGACGACATCATGGAGCACATGAGCCGTGTACACAACGTCAAGGTGGGCGAACGCACTGCCGAGCAGATCAAGATCCACGTGGGTTCGGCCCTCACAGAGCTTGAGAATCCGCCGGAGGACTTCATCGTCCACGGCCCGAACAAGATGACCGCCCTCCCCATGGAGGTGCCCGTGAGCTATCAGGAGATCTCGCACTGCATCGAGAAGTCCATCTCGCGCATCGAGGCTGCCGTGCTCCAGGCCCTTGACGAGACACCGCCGGAACTCTACTCCGATATCGTGATGAACGGCATATTCCTCGCCGGCGGCGGCGCCATGCTCCGCGGCCTCGACAAGCGCCTCACCGACAAGATCGGCATCCAGTTCCACATCGCCGAGGATCCCCTCCTGGCTGTAGCCAAGGGTACGGGCGTGGCTCTGAAGAATATCGAGACATTCTCGTTCCTCATCCGGTGATCCATACACCCCTTGCCGGATTCAATCCGTAAAGACACAAAAGGACAAAAGAGACATAACAGGCTTATGTCGCTTTTGTCACTTTTGGCCTTATACATCCGCTATACACACCCAAACGTCGAAATGCTTCAAGCGTGAGCGAGCTTCTTAAATTCTTTGTCAAATACTCCAGCTGGTTTCTGTTCGCCCTGTATGTGGCGGCAAGTTGCGCGCTGCTGTTCTCTGGCAACCCCTACCAGCACCATGTTTACCTGACTTCGGCCAACACCGTATCGTCAGGCATATACGGCACAGCCAACAATGTGTCCTCCTATTTCTCCCTACGCGAGATCAACGAGGACCTGCAACGGCGCAACTCCGACCTCGAGCTCGAGATATACAATCTCAAGGAGACCATACGCGGCTACCGAGAGCAGATCTACTCCGACACGATGTCGGTCGACTCGGCCCTGCAGCGCTACCACTTCATCATAGCCCACGTCATAAACAACTCCATCAACCACTCCCACAACTATATCACCATCCAGAAAGGCCGCCTCGACGGCGTGGAACCCGAGATGGGTGTGATGGACCAGAACGGCATAGTAGGCATAGTCAATGTCGTGGGCGACCATACGGCACGACTCATATCCGTGCTCAACCCCTATCTGCGCCTATCCTGCAAGGTCAAGGGCGAGAACCAGGTGGGATCACTCGTATGGGATGGACGCGACCCGGGCGAGGCAATACTCGAAGAGCTCCCAAAGCATGCCAAATTTGTGAAAGGCGACACTGTGGTGACAAGCGGATTCTCCACCGTATTTCCCGAAGGTGTGCCTATCGGCACCATCCTGTCGGGCGTGAGGGACCGCGAGGATAACTTCTACACCCTCCGGGTAAAACTTTTCACCGACTTCTCCACGCTCTCCACCGTGCGTGTGATACGCGACCATATGAAGGACGAACTCACCGCCGTGGAAAAAGAACCGGAGATAAAAAACATCGAGTGACAGACACACAACACCATTACCCATGAGCAAAACCACCATACAGTTCATCATCCTCTCGATCGTACTCGTGCTGGCACAAGTAGTTGTGTTCAATCACATATACCTCTTCAATGTGGCTGTGCCTATGGTGTTCATCTACGTCATCATACGTCTGCCAATCACACTGGCCATCAACTGGGTGCTCACCGTCAGCTTCTTCCTCGGACTGACCGTCGACATCTTCTCCGACACCTATGGCATGAACGCACTCTCGTGTACGGTGCTCGCCATGCTCAGGCGTCCGGTGCTCCGCCTGTACGTCCCGCGCGAGGAGGATCTCACCCGTCCTGAGCCATCCATGCAGTCGCTCGGCACCGCCGTCTACCTCAAATACCTCCTCACGATGACCCTGCTCTACTGCATGCTCATATTCACAATCGAGGCTTTCACATTCTTCAATCCTCTCCAACTCCTGCTCCGCATCATCTTCAGCACACTTCTCTCCATGGCTCTGATGGTGGGTGTGGACTCCCTAATGACTCCCCGAAGTGAGAAAAGACTATAACCTTGCCAAACGCAGATACGTGATAGGCGGATTCATAGTGGTCATTGCCGTCATCTATCTGCTGCGCCTCTTCAACCTCCAGGTGGCCGACTCGAAATACAAGGAGTATGCCGACTCAAATGCATTCCTACGGAAGGCCGTCTATCCCTCACGAGGCATAATCTACGACCGCGACGGCCGCCTCGTGGTATACAACCAGCCGGCATACGATGTGATGATGATACCGCGCGATGTCAAGGACTTCGACACGCTCGACTTCTGCCGTGCCGTCGGCATAACCCGCGATGAGCTCGTGAAACGCTTCGACGAGATGCGTGACCGTCGCCGCAACCCAGGCTACTCATCCTACTCGCCGCAGCGTCTGCTCACTCACCTCACCGCCGAGGACTACGGCCGCCTGCAGGAGAAACTGTACCGTTTCCCCGGATTCTATATCCAGAAACGAATCCTGCGCGAGTACAACTACAAGGCCGGAGCCAACGTGCTCGGCAACATCCGCGAGGTGAACCAGAAGGATATCGACAAGGATGAATACTACAAACCGGGCGACTATGTGGGCGACATAGGCATAGAGCATACCTACGAGCACTTCCTGCGCGGCACAAAAGGCGTGGAGGTGCTCATGCGCGATGCGCTCGGACGAATCCAGGGACGCTACGAGGAGGGGGCGCTTGACCGCGACGCCGTGGCCGGAAAGAACATAAAGCTGTCACTCAACATCGAGCTGCAGCAATATGCCGAGTCACTGATGGTCAACAAGAAAGGTGCGGTGGTAGCCATCGAGCCATCCACCGGCGAGATACTGTGTCTGGTGTCAGCGCCGACATATGACCCGTCACTGCTGATAGGCCGTGAGCGCGGCAACAACTACAACAAGATGATGCGCGATCTTGACAAGCCGCTGTTCAACCGCGCCATCCAGGCCACCTATCCCCCCGGATCGACTTTCAAACCCACCCAGGGCCTCATACTCCTTGAGGAGGGTATCATCAATACCGGCACCATGTTCCCCTGCTCCCACGGCTTCATATCCGGAGGACTGAGGGTGGGATGCCACGGCCACGGATCGCCGCTGCCACTCAAACCGGCGCTGCAGACCTCGTGCAACGCATATTTCTGCTGGGGATTCAAGGCCATGATCGACAAGAGAGGCCGCTACGGATCGTCGGCCAATGCGTTTGACATCTGGAAAAAACACATGGTGTCCATGGGCTACGGCTACAAACTCGGCATAGACCTTCCGGGCGAGTACCGTGGATTCATCCCCAACGTGGAATTCTACAACAAAGCCTACGGCGACGGCCACTGGAGCGCCAACACAATCATATCGGTAGCCATCGGCCAGGGTGAGATCCTCGCCACACCGCTCCAGATAGCCAACCTCGCGGCCACGATAGCCAACCGCGGTCACTACGTCACCCCCCATGTGGTAAAAGAGATACAGGACACGGTAGTACCCGCCGAATATCTCAAGGTAAACACTCCCACCATCGCCTCCCACTGGTACAACGACATAGCCGAGGGTATGCGTATGGCAGTCACCGGCGGTACTTGCCGCGTGGCGAACCTGACCGACATCGAGGTGTGCGGCAAGACCGGTACGGCGCAGAACCCGCACGGCCGTGACCACTCCGCCTTCATGGGCTTCGCCCCGTACCAGAATCCCAAGATAGCCGTGGCCGTCTACGTGGAGAATGCCGGATTCGGCGCCACATTCGGTGTGCCCATCGGGGCATTGGTCATGGAGAGGTATCTGCGTGGCTACATCCCCGATGACCGCAAATACCTCGAGGAGCGCATGCTGCACAGCAACACCATACAGTTTGCCGGAACAAAGAAACACTGACACCCGCGATGCAAAACAACGAAAAATCAGAATCCACCTTCCGCTACGTCGACTGGTTCACCGTGGTGCTCTATCTCCTGCTCGTCACGGCAGGGATGGTGAGCATCTACGCGGCGAGCTACGATTTCGACCATGCAAACATGCTCAGTTTCACGGAATTTTCCGGCAAACAGTTCAGATGGATAGGTCTCTCGCTCGTGCTCGGACTTGTCATTCTGCTCATAGACGTCAGGGTATATGAGAATTACGCCTACGTAATCTACGGAGCATTGCTCCTGCTGCTGCTTGTCACGATATTCATAGCCCCTGACATCAAGGGGTCACGGTCATGGCTCGTGATAGGCCCCATGAGTCTGCAACCGGCGGAGTTCGGAAAATTCGCCACTGCACTGTGTCTGGCCAAACTGTTCTCGGGCTACAACTTCGTGCTCAATGCCTCGCGCAAGAACTATGTGCGGGCGCTCCTGATCATCTTCCTGCCGGTGGTGCTTATCCTCGGACAGAAAGAGACCGGGTCGGCACTCGTATACCTGTCGCTCTTCTTCGTGCTCTACCGCGAGGGTATGAGCGGACTCATACTGCTGGCCGCATTCTGCGCGGTGCTCTTCTTTGTGGTGGAGGTCAAGTTCACCGGCTCGCTGATACTCGGCATACCCTCCGGCCAGGCAGCTGTCTTCATCATGATCATGATCCTGATCGTGGCCATGCTCGCCATCTACTGCAAGCATATGGACGGCGCACGCAATGTATTCCTCTGGTTTGTCGGGACGGGCATAATAGCCTATGTACTTGAACTGTGCGGCGTCACCATCCCCGGTCTGTTCTTTTTCCTCGGAGTAATGGCGGTATCCATAGCCTACTGTATACTGCTGATGTTCAAAACCAAGGCACGCAACCTCATCATCACCGTCGGAGCCGCGGTCATGTCCATCATATTCACATTTTCCGTCGACTATGCCTTCACCTCCATCCTCCAGCCCCACCAGCAGATGCGCATCAAGGTGGCCCTCGGCATAGAGGATGACCTGCGTGGTGCGGGCTACAACGTCAACCAGTCCAAGATTGCCATCGGATCGGGCGGCATGTGGGGCAAGGGCTTTCTCAACGGCACCCAGACAAAGCTGAAATACGTGCCCGAGCAACACACCGACTTCATCTACTGCACCATAGGCGAGGAAGAGGGATTTGTAGGATCGGCCGCAGTGCTGCTGATGTTCCTTGTGCTCATACTCAGAATACTCACCATAGCCGAGCGCCAACCCACCCCCTTCGGACGCGTATATGCCTACTGTGTGGCCAGCTATCTCATATTCCATCTGTCCATCAACATCGGCATGGTCATAGGGCTATGTCCGGTCATAGGTATCCCCTTGCCATTCTTCAGCTACGGCGGCTCCTCGCTGTGGGGATTCACTTTCCTGCTATTCATATTGCTGCGCATCGATGCCTCACGGCGCGAACGCAGCTTCTAACCTACCCTGTGCAGACGACGCGGGAACAGAAATATGACTGACAGAGCTACAGTCAGGGCGAGCGCCCACGGATAGTAGAGATAGGCAAACGGCGCCGCCGGCGCTATCCCGGCCAGCGATGTGGCCAGAAGGGTCTGCGCTCCATAGGGTATGAGGCACTGCACCACACATGAGCAGGAGTCGAGGAGCGAGGCACTCTTGCGCGGATCCACCCCATACTTCTCCGCTATCTCACGTGCTATGCCTCCCACTGTGATTATGGCCACGGTATTGTTGGCCGTGCACAGATTCACCATCCCCACAAGCACAGCTATACATGCCTGAGCACCGCGCAGACCGCTCACACGGGAAGTCAGAACCTGAAGCAGATATTGTATACCACCCGCAGCTTTGATGAGCCCGAGCATACCTGCGGCGAGCAGGGTCACTATGATGAGCTCGCCCATTGAATCGACTCCGGCGCCCATCGCGCCGAACAGCGATATGATATCACCACCATAAATGAGGCCGAGCACAAGAGCGGTGGCTATGCCGAGTGTGAGCACGATGGTGACATTGACTCCGCTCACCGCAGCCACAAGCACCACCAAATATGGCAACATCAGCCACGGGTTGGCCCCGTCCGGGATCACTATCTCGGGGGTCGAGGCCGACATGACGAGATATACCGCAAGAGTGACCAACGCCGCCGGGAGCGCAATCCAGAGATTGGCCTTGAACTTGTCAGCCATGTCGCACCCCTGCGAGCGCGTAGCCGCAATGGTGGTGTCGGATATGAACGACAGATTGTCGCCGAAGAAAGCCCCTCCGAGCACTACAGCCACATAAAACGGCACCGGAGCACCGGCCATTCCGGCCATCTCCACAGCAAGCGGTGTCAGGGCCACCACAGTGCCCACTGATGTGCCTATGGAAAGGGATATGAAACAGGAGGCCACGAACAGTGCCGGCACTATGAACTGAGGCGGGAAGAAGCGGAGCGTGAAGTTGACGGTGGCGTCGATGGCCCCGATGTCCTTTGCAAGTGCGGCGAATGCCCCGGCAAGGATGAATATCCACACCATGTAAAGTATACTTGTATTGCCGGCCGCCCGCGAGAATATCTCTATGCGTCTGGACAGATTGCCGTCCCTGCATATCGCCACAGCCCACATCGAGGCCACGACAAGAGCTATGGATAGCGGCATCCTGTAGAAATCACCTATCACAAGGGATACCACAAGATAGAGTGTCATGAACACCGCTACCGGCGACAGGCCGAGCAGTCCGCGTGAAGTCGATATCATATACAGATAAAAAAATTTTGAAGTCCGTCTTTTGAAATTGAATTGCAAAGTTACACAATTCAAGTTTCAAAAGACGGACTTCAAAAGCGATTTTATGATTATTTCTTTATAATTTCAGTTTTCAGCGTGTCGGCACCGGGCTCGCGGCTCACGAGAATCTCGTCGCCGGGCTCCACGGTAGAGTCGATGATCAGTTCGGCGAGTGCATCCTCGAGATACTTCTGGATGGCCCTCTTGAGCGGACGGGCGCCGAAATTGGAGTCATACCCCTTGTCGGCCACAAAGTCGCGTGCCTCATCGGTGATGGTGAGTGTGTAGCCAAGCTCCTCCACTCTCTTGCGGAAGCCACGGAGCTCGATCTCGATGATCTTGCATATGGCCTCGCGGTCGAGGGGCGAGAACATCACGATGTCGTCGATACGGTTGAGGAACTCAGGGGCGAACGCCTTGTTGAGCGCCTTCTGAAGCACACCCTGGCTCACCTCCTTGTCGTCGGCGGGACGGGCATTGAAACCTATGCCCCCTCCAAAGTCCTTGAGCTGACGCGAACCGATATTGGACGTCATGATGATGATGGTGTTCTTGAAGTCCACACGGCGTCCGAGCGAATCGGTGAGACGCCCCTCGTCCATCACCTGCAGCAACAGGTTGAACACATCGGGGTGAGCCTTCTCGATCTCGTCGAGGAGCACTATGGAGTAAGGATGGCGGCGCACCTTTTCAGTGAGCTGTCCCCCCTCCTCGTAACCTACATATCCCGGAGGCGCGCCGACAAGACGCGACACGGTGAACTTCTCCATATACTCACTCATGTCTATACGTATGAGCGAGTCGGACGAATCAAACATATATTCCGCCAGCTTCTTGGCCAGATGTGTCTTGCCCACGCCGGTAGGACCGAGGAACAGGAATGTGCCGATCGGCTTGGCGGGATCCTTCAGGCCTATGCGATTACGCTGTATAGCCTTGACTATTTTCTCGATAGCGGGATCCTGTCCGATGATCTGCGCCTTGATGGCGGGAGCCATCTCCTTGAGGCGACGTCCCTCGGCCTGGGCTATACGCTGTACAGGCACTCCGGTCATCATGGCCACAACCTCGGCCACTTTGTCCTCATCCACAGTCTCGCGCATGTTGGCGAGAGTGGACTGCCACTCTGTCATGGCCGTATCGAGTTCCTGCTTTAGCTTCTGCTCAAGGTCGCGGTAGGATGCGGCCTTCTCGAAGTTCTGGGCCTGGGCCGCACGCAGCTTCTGGGCCGAAGTCTCGTTTATCTTGTTCTCGAGAGTCTCGATGGCATCGGGCACGGCGATATTGGTCACATGTACACGCGATCCGGCCTCATCCATGGCATCGATGGCCTTGTCGGGGAAGTTGCGGTCGCTCACATACCGCTCCGTAAGAGCCACACATGCGTCGAGAGCCTCGGGTGTATATATGACGTTGTGATGCTCCTCATACTTGTCCTTGATATTGTCGAGTATGATGCGTGTCTCCTCGCGGGTGGTTGGCTCGACCATCACCTTCTGGAATCGGCGCTCCAAAGCTCCGTCATTCTCTATATTCTTGCGGTACTCGTCGAGCGTCGTGGCGCCGATGCACTGGATCTCTCCACGTGCCAGGGCCGGCTTGAGCAGATTGGCGGCATCCATCGATCCGGCGGCATTGCCGGCACCGACTATCGTATGAAGCTCATCGATGAAGAGGATCACGTTGCGGTTCTTGGCAAGCTCGTCAAGTATACCCTTGATACGCTCCTCGAACTGTCCGCGGTACTTAGTACCGGCCACAAGCGAGGCCATGTCGAGCGACACGACACGCTTGTCGAACAGTATCCTCGACACCTTGCGCTTGACAATGCGCAGGGCCAGCCCTTCTACTATGGCACTCTTGCCCACACCGGGCTCACCGATCAGGACTGGATTGTTCTTTTTGCGGCGCGAGAGGATCTGCGCGAGGCGCTCTATCTCCACCTCGCGGCCCACAACGGGGTCGAGCCTACCTTCCTCGGCAGCCTGAGTCATATCGTTGCCATACTTGTCAAGAAGCGGCGTGTCATTGCCACGGCGTGGAGCCTGAGGCTGTGCGCCTCCGCGCTTCGGCTCGCTATCCTGACGGGAATGGCCTCCGACAGGGGGAATGGCCGAGGGACGGTCGTCATCCTCATCGTCCTCATCCTCATCGTCGGCATATGCGCGGTCGGCCATCGGGGCAGTACCTCCGGCCTGAGGGTTGAGCATGCGGTAGAGCGACTCATACGTCACACCCGCACGCCGGAACGCCTCCATGAAATCCGAGTTCTGGGCATCGGAGTTGTGGAATATCGCGAGCAGCAGATGGACATCGTCCACCATATTACTCTTGAGCATACGCGCCTCAAGCACACTGAGCTTGATGATACGGCTTGCAAGATCGCTCACAGCCACATCGGCCACGGCTACCTTTCCGGTGAAGTCCCCGTCGGCAGCTGCCGTAAGGAGTGCATTGTCAAGAGTGTCCCTGAGCTGCGAGGCAGACGTATCCCGCGCAGACCTGTCAATGAGGCGGGCGGGCTCTGACTCAATATCCTTGAGAAGTGACAGCAGCAGATGCTCGGGCATGACATAGCGGCTGTTGTGACGGGCCGCCTGCCCCGGAGAATCGCTTACTATCTCCTTGAATTTCTGTGAATAAACTGTTTCCATCTGATATAGGTGTTGTGATGACATACAATTATAACAAAAAGCGTGCCAAAAAGGTCATTTCATGTCTGCATTTCAAAACTTTAATATAAATCAACGTGTTTTTAAGAGAAAAACAGATCATTTATGAAAATATGAAAAATCTCATACTGCTCCGCCACGGGCAGAGCGAATGGAACCTATCCAACCGTTTCACAGGGTGGACGGATGTCGAACTTACACCGAAAGGACGCGAGGAAGCCGCCGAGGCGGGACGCCGTCTGCTCGCCGCCGGTATTCTCCCCGACTATTGCTTCACATCCTATCTGCGCCGAGCTATCCATACCCTCGAGACCGCTCTCGATGCCATGAATCTCGACTGGCTTCCGGTAGTCAAGGACTGGCACCTCAACGAGCGTCACTATGGAGCGCTGCAGGGGCTCGACAAGGCCGAGACCGCAAAGAAGTACGGTGACGAGCAAGTACACATATGGCGCCGCAGCTACGATGTGGAGCCACCGGCCCTCACACCTGACGACGAAAGGTATCCCGGTAATGATCCGCGCTATGCCTCGCTAACCCCCGACGAGCTGCCCCTCACCGAGTCGCTCGCCTCGACCATCGAACGAGTACGCCCATGCTGGGAGGAGTTGATCGTGCCAGCACTCAGACTATATGACAACGTGATAGTAGCCGCCCACGGCAACTCGCTGCGCGCGCTTGTGATGATGCTCAAACACATGACTCCCGACGAGATCGTCCGCGAGGAAATACCAACCGGGACTCCGCGCATACTCACACTCGACAGCCGGCTGCAAGTGACCGACGACCGCTACATCTGATAGAGACAGACAAGAAAACCGGGGGCGTGGAACTCAAATGGATTCCACGCCCCCGGCTGTCTATAGTAGTTTTCTATCACCTTATTTCAATTCATCGGCGTCCATGTCCGGGAGGGGGGCCGCCAGGACCTCCGCGACGCATCATCATGTCGCCACCGCCGGCCTGGGGAGTCTTACCCTTGCCGAACGAGTTGAAACGGTAGGACACACTCACCATGAAGTAGCGCGACAGGGAGTTGTAGTCCGTATCATCAATATAGTTGGCCGTAACATTGCGATTTATCATATTGCTCTGGTCGAGCAGATCATACGCACGGATGGAGAGGGTGAGCGAACGGTCGCGCAGGAACTGCTGTGAGATGCTGGCATTCCATCTTACGGTCTTGGTGTCATAGCCGGCGGCATAGCCCGAGGTGGCCGAGTAGTTGACGTCGGACTGTATGGTGAGGCCCCATGGAGTGTAGTAGGTGGCATCGAAACGTCCTCCATAGCTATGTACAGTTGTGTTGCCGCTGCTCTTGAGTGTGTTGTGGGTGAACTGCACACGGTACTGCGGACGGAGCTCGAACTCGAAGTGGTCGGGGCGGAAAGATATGCCCGGACTCTCGAAGATGTTGGTGGACAGCGATACGTTGCGCTCGCCGTTGTTGAAACCGACATTGCGCGAGGCGTTGCCGAAGATATGGTTGGAGATGAGCCACTTCTTGCTGCTGCCCAGAGGCATCGACATCATATTCATAAGACGTGCGTTCCACACACCGCCCACGTTGACATAGGTGGTGTAGCGGCCGGAGGTCTCGGGATTGAACGTGGTCTTTGATATGATGGCGTTCTGTGTCACGGAGAAGTCACCCATGAGCATGATGGAACGCTGTGCATCCATGTTGAAGTCCTGGAAGCGGATGTTGATGTTGTGGCTGAACGACGGATCCAGCTCGGGATTACCCTGCTTGATGTTCATGGGATCGGAGATATCGGCCACCGGCTGGAGCTGGCTCATGGAGGGCTGGGAGGAACGTCCGCGGTAGTTGAACTGCAGCGAACGGTTCTTCGAGAATTTGTAGCGCATACGGGCGAACGGTGCGAAATTCCACACCCAGCGCGTGGGGATGTTGCGGTCAGAGTTGATATAGTCAATCGACTTTGACATCTGCGGCACGAGCGAGAGTCCGATCTCATAGTTGAGTGTCGACGATGACTTCTTGAAACCAGCACGTATGTTCTGGTTGAAATAGTTGTTGCGGAACGAGTTGGAATAGTCCGGATCAGGCTCCACACCGGGGGGCGGAAGTATGTCGGAGTCATACCCCTCGGGGATGTTGTATGTGAAACGGTCGGCATTGTTCCAGCGGTAGTTCATCATGTAGCTGAACACAAGCGAATTTCCATTCTCCGGATTTCCGAGCGGCTCTGTCCATGACACACGTGCACGCACGGTATTGCTCCACGTGTGGTTGTCGGCATATTGGTCAAGCACATCCTCGGTGTCGAGCAGATGATACATGATCTGCGAGAGAGAGTTCTCATCCTCACGCACATTCGAGAACGAATAGTTGGCCATGACGGAGAATGAACGGCCTTTGCGTCCGCGGAAATTATGTGTGTATATGAGCCGTCCGGCAGCCTCATATGATGTGCCTCGGCTGTCGCTGATGTTGAGATTGTCAGTGACAGGTTTCAGCAGACCGGATATTTCATTTGAAGTCTCGTTGGAATACGATTTGTTGTGATTGATCGAGAAGTTGGGCCGGAACTCAAGGATATTGAACGAGTCGGGTTTCCAGAGCACCCTGAAGTCGGCGCGCACGTTGTTGCCGCGGTCGCGGGCGGTACGGAGCGAGTTGGTATACGATGTGGAGTCCGTGAACAGCCACTGGCGGTCCTGACGGTTGCGTGTGTCACGGTCTGTGTTGGAGTACATCACATCACCGCCCACACGGAATATCTCCTCATTGCCGACATTGAAGTTGATACCAACCGATCGCGAGGTCGTTATGCCGCGGTCGCCACCGAAACGACGGAATCGGTTGCCGTTGCTATCGGTGAATCCGAGCTGATTGGTGTTGTTGAAATTACCCAGAAGTGTGATCTGATTGCCGTTCCAGAAACGGTTGACATTGAACGAAGCCGCATATCTGTCATCCGTACCGTAGCCGGCCTCGGCGGTGCCGAACCATCCTTGATTCATACCTTTCTTCACCGTAAGGTTTATCACAGTCTCGTCCTCACCGTCGTCAACGCCGGTAAGACGCGCCAGGTCACTCTTACGGTCCACCACCTGAAGTTTGTCGATCATATTGGCGGGGAGATTCTTCGAAGCCACCTGCGGGTCATCGCTGAAAAACTCCTTGCCGTCGATGAGGATCTTTGTTATGGATTTGCCATTGGCAGTGATTTTGCCGTCGCTGTCCACCTCCACACCGGGCAGACGCTTCAGCAGATCCTCCACCACGGCATTTGGCTGCGTATGGTAGGAATCGGCATTGTACTCCACTGTATCCTCCATCACCTTTATGGGAGTCTTTGTGGCCACAACGCTCACCTCTCCGAGCAGATGGGACGACTCCTTGAGCAGGATGTCACCGAGACGTACCCTTGCGGCACTCCCTACGGTGACTTCCTGCTCATGACCGGCATAGCCGATATAGGAGATGTCAAGTAGATATTTTCCTTTCTTCACGGAAGGAAGTGTAAATTTACCGTCAATGTCGGTGGTTACACCTGCCACAAAAGCGCTGTCCTTAGCGGCAAGGAGCTTGACGGATGCCTCCATTAGCGGCTCGGATGTCTCGCGATCCTTCACCGTCCCGGTGATATCGGCGGCCAGAGCTGCGAGCCCGCTGGCAAGCATGAGGATAAGAGCGATGGTCGAACGTGTGAAATCTCTCATTTCTATCTTAGAAATTGTATATAGTGTGATGGGGTTAATTCGTTATACAATATCTCAGACTATGTACGCCACCGATGGTTTAATCCATTTTTGGTGAAAAAATGTAAAATTTACACTTCTTTGTCAAATTTCTACTTTCCTGACCGGTATTGCGGCAGCAACGGTACAGGATATTTGCTGAAGAGCACATCCACGGCCTGGGCTATACCCTCAAGATTGCGGAACTGCGAATCGCCGTTCTCAAGAATCGTGGCCACCGACGAGGAATAGAGCGGCAACTTTTCGACAATATTGACCATATCCATGGTCAGCACTCCCTCGCGGTATATGCCGGTGATGACCTGCGCGTTTGAATAATAGTTGTAAGCCGGCCAATAATAACCGCGCGGATACATGAACCACGGACCACAGCCTCCGTAGTAGGGACCTCCGTAGGGGAAGCCGCCCGGCGGGATGGCCGGCTCGGTGGCTATCTCCTTTTTCACAGTCAGTCCGATGTTGATGAGCAGCGGCGAGGACGGATCCTCGGTATAGCCGCGCTCCACCATCTGCTCGCGGATAGCGGCAGCGATGTTATAATACGTCACCATCTCCATGCCGGGAGGGAGTTTGCCCTCGCCGGGAGTGACAATGCGGAATGTGGAATAACTCCGCAGATCGGCGTCGTTGTATGTGGTGCTCTGCACAAGGCTGAAAGGTGAACAACCCGACAGTATGAACAGCACCGCAAGCGCCATCAGTCCGTATAGCTTCTTCATAAAACGATGTAAAACAATTAAAATATATTAATAATAACACTTTCAGCCCCCTTTGGATTGCGGACAGTTCAAAATCATACCCCAAAATTTGCGTATTTATCTATTTTGGCTTAAATTTGACCCCGAAACCACTCTATGACATGAAAAATTAAAATGGAACACATTACTGACTATTTCAATGAATTACTTCGCGAATACGGTAGCACTGACATAGCGGAGGCTGAGTTTAAGAGACAGATACACGAATCCCCCGAGCTGAAAGCGGCATATCGCGAATGGTGTCATGAAGTAGGAAGCAGCGAGAAGAGTGGTTTTATGGATTACTGCGAGGAGTATTTTGAATCGCAGGACACCATATGGGATAACCTAAAGGACGAATATGAAGATGAATGAATCTCACGTGCCTGCCGATGACACGGCCATACGCATGCCCGCCGAATGGGAAGACCACGAAGCCGTGATGATGGCATGGCCGCACCCGGCCACCGACTGGAACTATATGCTCGGCGAGGCCCGCGACTGTTTTTTCAATATCATATGTGCCATAGCACGCAACGAGAAGGTGATTCTCGTAGGGCCGGAAGCCCCGGGTGCTGAGTACATGATGCGTCTCATCGACGACCACACCCGCCCCGACCGCAACATCACCTGCATCAACACCCCTACCAATGACACATGGGCCCGCGATTTCGGCCCCATCTCGGTATACGGTCCTGACGGAGTATATGCCGTGGACTTCATTTTCAACGGCTGGGGCGACAAATTCCCCTCAGCCAAGGACAATGATGTGAACCACCGGCTCGATACCCTCCCGGCAGGGTCACTGTGGAGCGGATTCAAGTCCATCCCGTTCGTACTCGAGGGAGGATCGGTGGAGACCGATGGCAAAGGCACCCTCCTCACCACATCGCGCTGTCTGCTCGCCCCGACACGCAATCCGTCAATGAGCAAGGCTGAGATCGAGGCATTGCTCGGACGAGAGCTCGGATTCGACCACTTCCTGTGGCTTGACCACGGCGCACTTGCCGGCGATGACACCGACAGTCACATAGACACACTGGCACGTCTGGCCCCCGATGATACTATAATATATACCGGCCCGGGCGAAGCAGGCGATCCAAACAATGAGGAACTCATACTGATGCGCGAGGAGCTGCGGGCATTCCGCACACGCGAAGGCCATCCATTCAATCTCGTCGAGCTCCCTCTCCCCTCCCCCATCTACGATGCCGATGGCATGCAGCTCCCTGCCACATATGCCAACTATCTCGTCGGTCCGCGACATATCTATATGCCCGTATACGGCCAACCCGCCAAGGACAAACTCGCGGCACAGATGATACAGATAGCCTATCCCGACAGGGAGATCGTCACGATAGACTGCCGAGCGCTCATTCAGCAGCACGGCTCCCTACATTGCGTCACAATGCAGATACACAACGGAATTCTCAATCGATGAAAATAGGTATAATACAGCAGAACAACTCCTCCTCCATATCCGACAACCGTTCGCGGCTGGCCGACAAGATCAGGCGTCTTGCCTCCGAAGGTGCCGAACTCGTAGTGCTTCAGGAACTCCATGACTCGCTATATTTCTGCCAGACGGAAAGCGTTGACAATTTCGACCTCGCAGTCGCGATACCGTCGGACGCCACCGAATTCTATTCGTCCGTGGCCCGCGAGGCTGGCATAGTGCTCGTCACTTCCCTGTTTGAGAGACGTGCGCCCGGGCTGTACCACAACACGGCCGTAGTGTTCGAGCGCGACGGATCAATGGCCGGAAAGTACCGCAAGATGCACATTCCCGACGATCCGGCCTACTATGAAAAATTCTACTTCACACCCGGCGACCTCGGCTTCACCCCCATCCAGACATCGGTGGGGCGCCTCGGCGTGCTCGTATGCTGGGACCAATGGTATCCCGAAGCAGCACGTCTCATGGCCATGAAGGGCGCCGAGATGCTCATATATCCCACAGCCATCGGCTGGGAAAGTTCAGACACCCCCGATGAGAAAGCCCGCCAACGCGAGGCATGGATCACTGTGCAGCGCGGCCACGCCGTGGCCAACGGTCTGCCCGTCATCACAGTCAACCGTGTAGGCCATGAACCTGACCCGTCGGGAACCACAGGTGGCATACAGTTCTGGGGATCAAGCTTCGTGGCCGGACCCCAGGGGGAGTTCCTCTATCAGGCTCCCGACGACCGCGAGACCGAAACAATCATTGAGGTGGATATGAAGCGTTCGGAGCAGGTGCGCCGCTGGTGGCCCTTCCTGCGCGACAGACGCATAGATGCCTATACCGACATCACACGCAGATTCATTGATGATTAAACCCTTCACCACAGAGACATTCAGCATCACTTCAGGCGAATATCTGCGCACACTCATGGGGCTGTGGCTACCACGTCACGGCTGGAAAGTGGCGATACCGATACTGCTATGTGCGGCCATAGGTGTGGCTCTCGCCGATGAGCGCCTGATCCTCGTGGCACTGATGCTCGTATTCATCGTGGCCCCCATGGGGATGAGTTTCCTGTATTCCTACTACATGCTCACGCCCGAGGTGGCCCGCGCCATCCTGCCGCAGAGGGTTACCGCACAGAAGGATGGCAACATACTGATAGAATACACCGATCCTGAACGTCCGGCTCAATCCGTCACACTCACACCCGGAGATATCCGACAGATCAAACACACGCCGACATCGACCGTGATAGTGCTCCACGCCCGGAGGCTACAGTTCATCATCATACCCCATCAGGCCGTGGTCAGAGAGATCAACGCGTGACTATCCTGTAGTTGAGTGCGCCACCCGACGTGACTGAATAGCGCTGCAGGGCATAACCCCTGTCGGCAGCAGGTCCGCTGCGCGGCATACCGCCGTTGGAGAACACCTCATATGTGCTTCCGCACACCGGACACTCCGCATAAAGCTCACCCTCGGGGATGAATAGCCTTATCTCAGGCCTGGCCTCATATGGACAAGCCAGATCGTAGGCATGAAGATCACCGAGCACATCGGCCACAAGCAGCAGACCGCCATAGCCGGTACGGTCCATGGCCGTGTAAGGAAATGCCGACGGCACCCGCATGCCGGGTGCGAGAATGTAGCGCTCGTACGACGCGGCATCGCCCTTCACACCATATAGATTCCAGTCGCCCACCGTAGGAAACGTCAGCCGCACCTCACAGTAGGGTATGCGGTTATCATCCACAGAGTCACATGCGCTCCACAGAGTGACCACCAGCAACAGGAGGATAAAATGTATGGTTTTCATTTAAAAATTGTTTGCCTTCTGATAAATACATATTATAATATAAAAGGAACAGATTACCGGCTAACAATATTGTGTCAGCAACCGGTAATCTGTTCCTTTAGATATCTGATGTCTGTTGCGGCGCGTAGGCGCCGGCAATAGCTGATCGGGATCAGAACAGAGAGGTGAACACCTCGCCAAACTTGTCGGCAGCCTGCTGGATCTTGTTTCCAAGGAAAGGCTTGAGCATGGCGGGTATATCGATATCTACCCTTGGAGTGAGGCGTGTAGAGGCTTCATCCTCAGCCACCATGTCGAGGATAATCTTCAGCGGAATGGGCGACCCTTCGGCGTTCATCACCACTTTCTTGCCGGGCACACGCTCCGTCACCTTGAAGACCATCTCGCCCACACCGGGGGCATCCATCTTCAGTGCATCGCCGCGAAACTCCACTCCTGCCAGCTTCTCGCGCTGCTCGGCGGGGAGTTGCTCCACCATTTCCTTATACTGTCCAAGATCGGAGACCTTGGCGTAGACCTCGTCTACAGTGCGGCCCAGTACGACCGCCTTGCCTGAATATACCGACATATATTTAATCTGCTATTTCTTTAGGACTCCACACCGAGGGATCCTTGCGCCACTCCTTGAGAGTCTCGACATCGGTGTCACGGATAAATCCGGTCTCGAGGGCGGCATTGATGAGAGCCGAGTAGTTGGAGAGGGTGATGAGACGCACATTGGCATCCTTGAATGCTTTTGCAGCGACGGGGAACTCGTAGCTGAATATCGCTACCATACCCACAACCTCACATCCGGCGTTGCGGATAGCCTCTACAGCCTTGAGCGAGCTGCCGCCGGTAGAGATGAGATCCTCTATCACCACCACTTTCTTACCGGGACGGAGATCACCCTCGATGAGATTCTCCAGTCCGTGATCCTTGGGAGTGGAACGTACATATACATAGGGGAGTCCGAGGGTATCGGACACAAGCGCACCCTGCGCGATGGCGCCTGTAGCGACGCCGGCCACAGCCTCTGCCTCAGGGAAGTTCTCGAGGATGATGCGGCTAAGTTCTACCTTGATAAACGACCTGACGTCGGGATACGACAGGGTCTTGCGGTTATCGGTGTAAATCGGTGAGTTCCAACCCGACGCCCAGGTGAAGGGATTGTCCGGCTGAAGTTTTATGGCGCTGATTTTCAATAACTTCTCTGCAAGAATGAGATCAAGATGTTTCATTGATTCAAAAATTGATGATATTCCACTTGTTTACGGATGCAAAATTACGTCATCCGTCGCCCATTTGCAACTATTTTTAGTTTTTTAAGACGCATCTGTCTTCACAATGCCACACAGACCGCATGGGATATGCCCTCAGTGATATTTTATCCGACGGACGCAGAGCGAATATCTCCACCCCGGTAGCAGTGAAAGACGGAGAGATGAACCAATCACCCCTCCGTCGCGCACTATCAATTCTTTTTTACCTTAGAAATCTACCTTTGTTTATTGTCAGAATGCCGGATAGCCGGGGTTCTGTACATATTTGCCCCCTGAGAAATTGTACTGCGCCACCGGCACGGGGAAGTATTCGCGGCCGCTCTCGAAAGTGGCGCCGCTGTAGTAGATGCGGTTGTCCACCTCTGCCTTGTAGTAATTGTTCATCACTTCCTTGGCTATGCCCCAGCGCACGAGGTCGAAGAAACGCTCTCCCTCCATGGCCTTCTCGAGACGCATCTCGGTGCGCAGAGCCTTGCGTGCGTAGTCCTGATTCCAACCCGCTTCCGGATAGAGACCGATCTTGTAGTTGGCGGCGTTTTTGGAAGGATCGTTGAAGTCCTTCACATATACACTCTTCTGAGCGCGCTCACGCACCCGGTTGATGAGACTGCGTGCCTGCTCGAGTCCGGCGGCATCACCTATCTCGATGAGTGCCTCAGCCTTGTAGAGCAGCAGGTCGGCATAGCGGATGATCTGCCAATTGAGACCCGACGCGCCCCAGGGCCATCCCTGGTTGGCCTGCGGAGACTCGGGTGAGAGCCAGAAACGCTTGGTGTTGTTATAGCCATAGGCACCGGTGTTGCGCACCCACAGTCCACACGGACGCTCGGTGTATGTCTTGTAGCGGATAGTAGGACGTCCGGTCACGAAGTCAAGTCGCGGGTCGACGTTGGAGGCCACATTCTCGAGCCAGAAGCGGGGTTTCTCCTCCCCTTCCTTCTGCTCCACCTTTACCACGCCATAGTCAGGAAGGGACTGGTAGTCAAACACGGGGAGACCGTTGGCATCCGTCTGATATGCGTTTATGAGATCCTGCGAGGGGAGGAAGAATCCATCGCCGGCCCAGGGGCAGTCCGTTCCGGTCATGGAGTTGAGGAGCATGCTCCAGTTCACACGTCCGGCGCCGTCTGAGCCATCGTTGTGTGAGAACTGCACCGCAAACACCGACTCCACACCATTCTCGTACTCGATGAGATCGAGATCCTGGAAGTCGGGCAGGAGATCATAGCCCTGTATACCGTCTATGAGTTCCACAACCTCCTTGAGGAGTGTCTTGTTGATATTTATCACGGCATTGGTCTGCGGATCCTGCTCGTATGCCTGATAGAGCTTCACTTTGGCGGCATATGCCTTGGCCATACGGCGGTTTATACGTCCGATCTCATCCTGATGGTCGGGCAGATCGGCGGCAGCCTCGAGCAGGTCGGCGGCTATGCGTCCGAGATGCTGGTCGCGGGTATACTCGTCATTGCGCACATCCACATAGTTTACCTCGGGGAGATCCACATCCATGTAGGGGACACGGTTGAAGAGTCTCACCAGCTCGAAGTACCAATGGTCACGTATGACACGCACCTCGGCTATGCGCGACTTCTTGGCAGGAAGCACGGACTCGTCGGCCTTGGCCAGAGCGCGGAGGGCAGAATTGCAGCGCGATATACCGCAGTATACATTGAACCACTTTCCATCCAGGAAACCGTTGTTGGGCTGTATCTTGGAGGTCTCCATGTCATGTACCTCCCAGAGATCGCTCTCGCCGCCGCCACCTTTGTAGGCATTGTCGGCGCGGACCTCACCGTAGCTCCAGTTGGTGAGCGGGAAGAGATGGGGGTCGTTGGAGTCGGCATAGCGGCAGCCGAATGTGGCATACGCACCGGTGACGATGATGTTGGCGGCCTTGGGGTCGTTGATGTTACCCTCGGAGAGTATGCCCTGGGGCTTGTTCTCGAGGAAGTCGTCGCTACATGATGTGGCGCTCAGTGCGGCCATTGCGGCGAGAAGTATGGTGATTTTCTTGAATTTCATCAGTGTGGAGATTTAAAGGTTAGAAACCGAACTGGATACCGAACGTATACTGGCGGGGAAGGGCGTAGGGATAACCGAGACCCTCGGGGTCAGCACCGCTGTAGTTGGTGATGGTGAAGACGTTCTGTGCCTGGAAATACACACGGGCGTTCTTGAGATAGAGCTTGTCCTGCACGCTGCGCGGGAGAGTGTAGCCCAGCGAGAGTGACTTAAGGCGCAGGAAGGAGCCGTCTTCAATATAGTAGTCGGAACCTTCGTTCTCTCGGTTGTTGTTGTTCATGGACGGGGCGGGCACATCACAGTCATAGCGGCCTGTGGTGAGGTATTTCTCATAAGCCTTGGCAGCGTCGAGAAGCTGTGTGCCGTGGTTACCGGTCCAGAGTGCGAAGAAGTCGGTGTAGTACTTCGAGTTGTTCCATGCGTCGCGGATTATGCTGCTGAAGAAGAGGCTGAGGTCAAAGCCCTTGTAATTTGCCCCGAGGTTGAGACCGAACTGAGCTTTGGGCAGATCCACGCCGAGCCATGTACGGTCGCGGTCGCTGATCTCACCGTCGCCGTTGGTGTCCACGTAGCGCAGACGTCCCACGGCAGGCTCGCCCATGCTGATCCTGTACTTGGCCTTGTACTCGTCCACCTCCTGCTGTGTGCGGAACACACCATCGGTCTTATAGCCGAGCCATGAGCCCATAGCATGGCCGACGTTACTCTTGTCAATACCGTTGCCGGCACCCCATGTATAGTAGATGTCATCCATAAGGTCGGTCACCTTGTTCTTCATGGCTGTCACATTGAGACCTACCTCGTAGCTGAAGTCCTTATTTACAACCTGGCGCCAGTTTGCTGTGATCTCGACACCCTTGTTGACCATCTCGCCGCCGTTGTACCAGCAGTAGCCGCCCTCACCGATGGTGGCGATGTAGGGTTTCTCCACCAGCATGTCCTTAGTGGTCTTGTGGAAGTAGTCAAACGAGAGGCTCAGACGGTTGCTGAGGAACGCGGCATCAAAACCTACGTTGGCCTGATACGTCTTCTCCCATGTGAGGTCGGGGTTGGTGGTACGCGAGCGGAGAGCGCCGGGATAGAGGGTGTTGCCACCACCTATGGCATAGCCGGCACGGTTGAGATCCATATAGTACTTTGCATAGAAGGCATCGTTGGCTATGATGTCATTACCGTTCACACCGTAGGCTCCGCGTATCTTGAGGTCGGTGAGCCATGAGCGTGTACCCTCCATGAAGTGCTCCTGTGAGATGCGCCATCCGGCGGAGAAGGAGGGGAACCAGTCATAATTGTTGTGGGTGGAGAGGCGCGAGGAGGCATCGCGGCGCAGGGTCACAGAGGCAAGATACTTGTTGTCAAACACATAGTTGAGCTTGCCGAACACGGAAAACATCGAATAGTTGGAGGCGCCTGAGCCGACCTCCTTGGCCGAGGTCACATTGCCGAGATAGAGGAAGTCAACATCCTCCACCTCGAGGCCTTTGCCTTTGCCGTACATATCCTCGAAATGGTTGCGCTTGGACTCGATACCGAGAAGGGCCATGAGCGAGTTCTTGCCGAAGTCAATGTTGTACTGCGCTGTGTTGGTCCACACCCAGTCGGTTGTCTTGCTGGAGTACTGGTAGAGCTCATTGCTCTTGTCGCGGAGATTGGCGGGAACAAAGGTCTTGTCGGTGCCGTTGTGATAGTTCACACCGAAATTTGTCTTGATGATGAGATTCTTGACAGGCTCGATGGAGAGATATGCGTTGCCGAACACTCGCCAGTATTCATGCTTGTTGTTGGCCTCCTCCGATATCTGACGCATTATGTTGGGCGTGTCGTTGAGACCGAAGTTCACCTGATCATTGAAATTTCCTTCAGAGTCATACACCGTGCGGGCCGGATGCATCTTTATGGCGTTCTCCTCAGCACCGCCGGGCGCGTTGTGCTGACGCCACCAGTTGACCGTCACGTTGCCTCCGGCACGCAGGCGGTTGTTGATGAAACCGTAGTCGGAGCTGAAACGGGCGTTGGCCTTCTGGAAGTCGGATCCCTTGATGATACCGTCATGGTCAAGCCAGCTCAGCGACATGGAGGAAGATCCGTTCTCCGATCCTTTGGAAAGACCTATGCCGTAGGTCTGCATGAGAGCGGTGCGGTGTATCTCATCCTCCCAGTCAGTGTTGCGGGGATTGACAGTGACACCGTTGAGATTGGTATAAGCCTGAAGCTTGGGAGTGGCACCACCACCATACAGTTCATTGCCGGTGGGAGTGACACCATAGGTGTACTTGTTGGCAGTCCAGAGCACCTCGCCCCACTGGTCGGCATTCATCATGTGAAGACCGCTCTGATAGGTCTGGAGCGTGAGAGTGGCGTCGAAGGTGACACGGCACTCACCCTGCTTGGCCCGCTTGGTGGTGATGATGATCACACCGTTGGCGGCCTGCGCACCATAGATAGCTGCCGAGGCGGCATCCTTGAGCACCTGGATGGACTCGACATCGTTGGAGTTGAGGATAGTGCCGGGATTCTCGCGTGTCATCACACCGTCTATCACATAGAGAGGTCCGTTGGCATCACCGCGGAAGGAGGATGCACCACGTATGGATGTGCCTGTGCTGAGACCACCGGGAGTACCGTCGGTGGTGATGTTCATACCGGCCACACGTCCCTGCAGCGACTGTATGACGTTGCCCGTGGGGGTGTCGGCTACATCTTTCATCTTTACAACCGACACCGAACCGGTGAGATCGGATTTTTTCTCGGTAGAGTAGCCCACCACTACCACCTCGTCGAGAATCTCGGAGTCCTCTTCAAGAACTATGCTGAGCTGCGGGGCTGCCTTTACTGTCTTGGACTTGTACCCCACATATGATATGGTGAGATTCGAACCGTCGGCAACGGTTATGGTGAAATTACCGTCGAAGTCGGTAGCCACACCTGTCGAACCACCTTTTTCAGGAATGACACTCGCACCGATCAGAGGCTCGTCATCTGTCGCAGATATGACTGTGCCATGCACGGTGATCTTCTGTGCCTGCGCTGTCACTGCCATGATGAAGAGCAGGAGTGCACTGAGGATTGCTTTTTTCATGTTATTGTATTTTTGGTTTTGATTCTGACGCAAAGTTAAGACATGTCCCCATCCGGGGGGTAGCACAGATGTTGAATGGTATATAAAAATTCGTCCGATGAACGTTTTTTTATATGGAAAGATCAAATTTTAATATTCTAAAGTACTATGTAGCAGCAAAAAGGCGATATAGCCCCATAACATCAGGCAAAAAGTGCCCTGAAGGCCTCCTCCACCTTGGCCACCTCGATAAGCTTTATCGCAAAAGAAGAAGTATCGATACCCTTGAGGCTGCCTCGGGGTATGAGCATTGTCTCCATGCCGAGCTTCTCGGCCTCGCGGACACGCTGCTCCATGCGGCCTACAGGTCGTATCTCGCCCGAGAGCCCTACCTCGCCGGCCATGCATGTACGCATGGGTATGACCATATCAACGTTGGATGACAGAATGGCACATATCACCGCCAGGTCGAGGGCAGGATCGCTCACCTTTAGTCCGCCGGCTATGTTGAGGAAAACATCCTTGGCGGCAAGCTTGAAACCGACTCTTTTCTCAAGCACGGCCAGAAGCATGTTCATGCGTTTGGAGTCGAAACCGTTGACACTCCGCTGCGGTGTGCCGTAGGCGGCAGTAGACACCAGTGCCTGCACTTCGATAAGGAACGGGCGTATCCCCTCCATAGTCACCCCGACAGACACCCCCGAAAGCTCCTCGTCAGAATGCGAAAGGAGAAGCTCCGACGGATTGGACACCTCACGGAGCCCACGCTGACACATCTCATAGATGCCCAGCTCGGAGGTGGATCCGAAACGGTTCTTGATGGCACGCAGCAGGCGGTAATAATGCTGGCTGTCACCCTCGAATTGCAGCACCGCATCGACTATATGCTCCAGCACCTTAGGACCCGCTATGCTACCTTCCTTTGTGATATGGCCTATCAGAATGACCGGGACGGAGCTTTCCTTGGCATATTTGAGCAGTCGTGAGGCACACTCTCGCACCTGCGATATGCTGCCGGCCACCGATTCAAGATCATCTGACGCGATGGTTTGTATCGAATCAACTACGAGGAGCCCCGGCTGGATATTTTCGATGTGTTCCTCGATGTTCTGCAGCGACGTCTCGCACACTATATAGACATTGTCGCTCGGACGCCCTATGCGGTCGGCCCTCATCTTGATCTGGCGGGCACTCTCCTCGCCCGATACGTAAAGCACCTTGCGCGACTTGATGGAGAGTATGTTCTGGAGCACAAGCGTGGACTTGCCTATACCCGGTTCTCCACCTATCAGCACTATGCTCCCGGCCACGAGACCACCGCCGAGCACACGGTTCAACTCGCCCGACGGCATCCGGATACGCGGTTCATCGGATGTCTCGATCTCCGATACCGGAACAGGCCGGGCACTCTCACGACGCATGGCCGGAGATATCGACTTGACTTTCGGGGCAGGCTTGACGCGCTCCTCCACCATAGTGTTCCACTCTCCGCAGGCCGGACACCGGCCCTGCCATTTGGGTGATTCGGCTCCACAGCTGTTGCAGAACCATACGGTCTTTCCGGTCTGCTTCATACGTTCCTGAATTTTGCAAGTGTAATGGCTGTGGCTATGGCGGCGTTGAGCGATTCGCTTGTCTGGCGTCCGCGTGGATATGACGGGATGAGCAGACGGTGGGTCACCACGGCCTCCACCTCTGGCGAGATGCCGTTACCCTCGTTGCCGGTCACGATGATGCCTATGTCACCCAGCGTCGCCGTGCCTATGTCATCCCCGTCAAGGAATGTCCCGTAGACAGCCGGCGCACCGAGCATGGCTATGGTGGCAGGCAGATCGCAGTAATGCACTCTCACTCTCGAGATGGCTCCCATAGTGGCCTGTATCACCTTGGGAGAATAACAGTCGGCTGTCTCGCGCGAGCATATGATGTCGGTTATGCCGAACCAGTCGGCCACTCTGATGATAGTACCGAGATTCCCGGGATCCTGAATGGTGTCAAGCGCAAGCACGAGTCCGCGCCGTGCCGCTTCGGGATCAAGATCGCGAACGGGTATGTCGTAGACCGCTATCACCTCGGGGGGAGTGACGAGCGAGGACATCTTGCGCAGCTCGCCGCGTGTGGCCGGCTGCGCATCTGTGCCACATGTGTCGTGGGCTGCTATCCATTCGTCAGTGGCATAAAGGGCCCGCACGCTGAAATGCGCCAGCGTGTCAAGCACACACTTGCTCCCCTCGGCCTTGAACGCGCCCTCGCGCCGCCGCCATTTGCGCTCGTCGAGCGAACGCACCATATTGCATGTCGAGTTAGTAATCATCATATGCAAAATTAGCATTTTTTATCAATATTTTCCCTATGGGGCGCCATATTATTATTTCGGTAAAAGCTAACTTTGCATCATGCAAATCGAAGATCTATACCTGAAGGCCACGGGCACGCGCCCTGAACGGGTCACACCTCTCACTCCGGCGGGATCAAACCGCCGTTATTTCCGGCTGCACGGCACAACAACACTCATCGGTGTCGAAGGGACGGACCGCGCAGAAAATGAGGCATTCATATATCTTGCCGGCCATTTTGCAGTGATGGGGCTTCCGGTTCCACGTGTAATGGCCGTAAGTCCGGACAGGATGTGCTATCTGGTGTCCGATCTTGGAGACACGCCTCTATTCGCCTGTCTGGACAATATGGATATGCTCCGCGCCGCAATGAGGAGACTTGCGGAGTTCCACTACATCGGCTCACGTGGTATAGACTACTCCCGATGCTATCCCGTAGAGGCTTTTGACGCCACATCTGCAGGGTGGGATCTGAATTACTTCAAATACTCCTTTCTAAATACCTCGGGTATCACATACAGCGAGCCTCGTTTGGAGGAGGATTTCAGACGCCTCGCGGCAGATGTTGCTGACATTACAGCCTCGGACGGTGTGTTCATGTACCGCGACTTCCAATCACGCAACGTAATGATACACGAGGGAGCCCCATGGTTCATAGACTTCCAGGGCGGACGCAAGGGTCCGGCCGCCTACGATGTAGCCTCGTTTGTCAATCAGGCCAAAGCCGGCTTCACACCCGATGTCAAGGAGATACTGCTCACGGCCTATATGGACAGGGCTTCCGAACTTCGTCCTGACTTCAATAGCGATGAATTCTGCCGCCAGTTGCGGCTCATGTCGCTGATACGCTCGCTTCAGACACTCGGCGCCTATGGTTTCCGCGGCAGGATACAGGGCAAACCGCACTTCCTGCAGAGTATACCTCCAGCACTTGAATCGCTGCGGAAACTCGTTGCCGAACCATTCGGCCGCTATCCGTATCTTATGGAAGTGATAGACACCTTGACAGCTCCGGCTCCGGCAATATGTCCTGAAAGTGGCCTGACCGTCAGGGTGACAAGTTTCTCATACAAACGGGGCATCCCGTCCGATCCGTCAGGCAACGGCGGAGGATTCGTGTTTGACTGCCGTGCCATGGACAATCCCGGCCGATATCAGGAATACAGGCAGCTCACCGGTCTTGACCGTCCGGTGATCGATTTTCTGGAGAAGAAGGGAGAGATAACACGTTTCCTCGAGTCAGTCTATTCCCTTGTCGATGCGGCCGTGACAAACTATCTTAAGCGAGGCTTTACCTCGCTCGCCATAAACTTCGGCTGTACAGGAGGTCAGCACCGCAGCGTTTACTCCGCCGAGCACACGGCCCGACACCTCAAGAGCCTATTCCCGGAGGCCCACATCATTCTCACACACAGGGAACAGGGCATCTCCGAATCTCTCTGACAAACTACTATCGCCAATGAAAGCAATGATATTTGCAGCAGGCCTCGGCACTCGGCTGCGACCTATCACAGACACACTGCCCAAAGCGCTTATAGAAGTGGGTGGAAAACCCATGCTCCGCCATGTCATCGACAGGATAATATCAGCAGGTATAACCGACTTTGTGGTCAACATACACCACCATGCCTCACTTCTACGCAGTTACCTGAATTCACTGTCATTGCCCGGCGTAAACATTTCCATCAGCGATGAATCGGATCTGCTGCTCGACACGGGGGGAGCCATAGTCAAAGCAGCACCTATGCTTGAAGGATCGGATATACTGATACATAACGCCGATATTCTTACAGATTTTGATCTTTCAAGCATGATGGACATGCACTCAGCATCGGGTGCTGACGCCACTCTCATGACAGCGCATCGCGACTCGTCGCGACAACTCCTGTTCAGCCCATCAGGCCGCATGGTTGGATGGCGCAATATGACTACCGGCGAGACGCGCTCTCCATATGCGGCCTCTGCCATGCCACCGGCGTCACCGCTCGCTTTTGGCGGTGTACACATCATATCACCACAGGTCATCAACATGCTGAAAACATACAGGGATACAATCGAACCATTCTCCATCACTCCCTTCTATATTGACACATGTGCAAAGATCGACATACGCTCCTTCACGCCCAAGGGCACATACCATTGGTTTGACATAGGCCGTCCGGAAACTCTGCGCCTTGCCCGTGAGAAATTCAGCAAGTAGACAAATTGCAAAATTTTGTAAAAATATATTTAACAGTTTTCACAAATGATAAAATAGTATCATTCAATTGTGAAATAATATTAATTAGGCTATGTTTTTTAGCATAATTATTTGACAATCCCGAAACTCTCCGTAACTTTGCATCAGTTTTTCATGGTATTAGATTTAAGGTAAGAAGATTATTCGTCGTGACGACGGATAATTTTTTTTTATATCCCCGTAACTTTGGAAATTAAGCAGTATCTTTGCATCATGAAAATGAAAGGATTCATACAAATCTGCTTCCTGATCGCGATTTCACTCACATCGGCCATCGCAGCAACCGCAGCCGAACCATATATAGCTCCCTACAAAGCATGGCGGCTCCTGCAGCCTCTCGGACTGAGGGAGACAGCGACAATCGACACCCTGCTCTACAACTATTATCAGGCAGCCATACCATCGGCCATATCTCCGGCATTCGCCACCACAGGCAACCAAGCCTCGGCAGGTGAGGAGATGATATATATGGACCGTGACCCTATGAGCCGCTTTTTCCTGCATGATGCAAAGCGGTTCTGGCTCCCGTCAGAGTCAAAGGCCCGGTTCTACAACACTCCCATCCCGATGAGCCTGCTGAGCTACAACACCGGCGGTGGACGCGACAATGCCCAGGACTTTTTCAGACTCCTCTTCTCCGGCAACATTTCGCCCCGATTGCAGATCGGAGCGATGGTCGACTATCCATATTCTAAGGGATCATACAATTATCAGGCCGCAAAAGGCTTCACTTGGGGACTCTCGGCATCCTATACCGGCGAAAGATACGAATTGCAGACATACTACAACTGCTTCAACTTCGTCAACAAGGAAAACGGCGGCATAAAGGATGACAGGTGGATCACAGATACTGAGGAGGTGAACGGCGGTGTGCCCAACATCAACTCGAAGGTGATACCCACCAATCTCACAGCCTCACACAACCGTATCAAAGGCAAACAGTTCTATATGAACCACCGCTACAAGATCGGTTTCTGGAAAGAGACGTTCGACTCCATCCAGACAGACTCCGTTGTGCATCGCGAACTCGTCCCCGTATCAAGCTTCATCTGGACTCTTGCCTACGACTCGGGCACCCACAGGTTCACCAACACCAACGCCAACGAAGAGAAGGACTTTTGGACAAACCACTACATGTCAGACGAACTGACTCACGATCTCACCACCTACTCCTCCTTGCGCAACACCATCGGAGTGTCTCTTCTCGAGGGCTTCAACAAATATGCCAAAGCCGGCCTCGCAGCATTCCTCACCCACGAACTCAGGAAATACAATCAGACACTCGACACCATACCTACTTCCGGTCCCGACCGTCCGGAGAACCTCACGCCCTACCCCTACGACTCACCCCTCACGCCCAAGGTCAGCCAGAACCTTCTATGGGCCGGCGCACAGCTCACCAAGCAGCAGGGAAGCTTACTCAACTACGAGGCCACAGTCCAGCTCGGACTCGTAGGCCCGGCTGCCGGCGAGATCAAGGCCGACGGCAACGTATCCACCCACATCCGTATGCTCGGCGACACGGTCTCGATCAAAGGATATGCGGCATTCCACAACACCACCGCCCCGTATCTCATGGACAACTACGTGTCCAATCACTTCATTTGGAAAAACGACTTCAGCAAGACCCGTCGTCTGCGTCTCGGCGGTGAACTTGTCATACCCCATACATCGACCCGTGTCAACGTAGGAGTAGAGAATGTCCAGAACCTCATTTACTTCGGTCCGGATGCTCTTCCGGTACAACACGGCGGCAACGTACAGGTGTTCAGCATTCGGGCATGGCAGGACTTCCGTTTCCGCGCTCTGAACTGGCGCAACACCATAGTCTACCAGACATCCACCGATGAGAGTGTGATCCCCCTTCCCAAACTCGCCATCTATTCCAACCTGTATCTCCAGTTCAAGATAGCACGCGTGCTTGATGTCCAGTTCGGCATCGATGTAGACTACTACACCCGCTACTATGCCCCGGCCTATCAGCCGGCCACCATGGCATTCACAAACCAGCAGGAGATCAAGTGCGGCAACTATCCCTTCATGAACGCCTACATCAACATGAAACTGTCACGTGCCAGATTCTATGTGCTCTTCTCCCATGTCAACCAGGGTATAATCGGCGGCAACGACTATTTCTCCATCCCCCACTACCCCCTCAATCCCCGCCGATTCCAGATGGGTGTAAGCGTGAACTTCAATAACTAAATCAGCCTCCTGATTGTTGTATCATTTATAGATTAAATGATATGACATGAAACCATTCTTCGGACATCCGCGTCGATTTCTCGTTCTCATACTGGCCATCATAGCCGTCGGGATAATCTCGACAGTATCATACCTCCACTCATCATCCGGAAGGGAAGGCTACAGATATGTGCGTGCGCAGGGCGACTCCATCAATGTCGCCATCCACTACTCACCCATGTCTCTCTACCGTTACGGCGACTCGCTCGGCGGTCTCAACTACGAGATCGCCACACAGATCGGCCGGCAGTATGGCGATAAATTCAAATTCTATCCCATCTCATCATCCACTCAGGCTCTTTCAGGTCTGGCTGAGGGAAAATACGACATCGTCATTGCCGACATCCCCGTCACATCATCACTGAAAGAGAAATACCTTTTCACCGATCCCATCTACACCGACCGGCAGGTGCTCGTAAGCCGCGACAGCACCATATCATCACCACTTCACCTCGCCGGACAGAAGGTATGGGTAGTGAAAGGCTCTCCGGCCGTCGAACGCCTTGAAAACCTCGAGCGAGAGATCGGCGACACTATATGCATAGAAGCCACCGACCGCTATACCGCCGAACAGCTTGTGCTGCTCACTGCCGGAGGTGAGATCGACAGAGCCGTTGTCAACGAAGACGTGGCAAGCCGCATAGCCCCCTCATACCCACAGCTCATCATATCCACCGGAATCTCATTCACACAATTCCAATCATGGATACTGAACCGGGATGAAAAAGATCTCACCAAGAAACTCAACAGTCAGATAGCACAGTTCAAGACTACCGAGCTATACGACTCGCTGATCCGCAAATGGACCATAGCCGAATAAAATCAAGCTTCCCCCGGACACACATCCGGAGGAAGCTCATTTTTGCATCCAGCTGTTCACACATCACGTGCCTTCAGCGCGGATCAACATGAAAAATCTGATTATCCTATTCTATCAATACCAAACCATAAATCACTTTTTTACCTTGGATACGCCCCATGCGGAAACATTGATTATTGAAGCGTATAAATAATTTCAATAGACAAAAACCAAAAAACCAATCATAAATATCTTTCTATACATACTCCGAGAGTCAGCGGCAGTCGGCGAACTGGGTCTGGAGCTTCTTGCGGGCGAAGAAGATGCGGCTCTTGATCGTGCCCAGCGGGAGGTTCATCTGCTCGGCGATCTCGTTGTATTTGTAGCCT
>CAJTJG010000016.1 GCA_910576785.1 uncultured Duncaniella sp. | reverse complement strand
GAGCCTTATGGCTAAGAAAACCTTTACCATGTTGGGCCGGCGTCCGTATTCACCGGCAAACATAGCGTCTTTTGTCCTTTTTCTGTGTTCTTTTCTGTTATTTTCGTCTGAATATTGTGTGGATTAAAATTTGTGGTTATCTTTGCCACCGCAGACCGCTATAGCAGAAGCCCCGGTCTGGGGTAAAGCGAGGCGGGATGCAAAAAACAGACATTTTGTAAAGCGTTTATCCGCGCTGATTCTTGACTATCAGAAATTCTCGCAAAATTTCATTCTTATGTCAGGGATTGAGCAACGGTAGATGCCCGTGGATATGTAATGTCATGCATTCGGCAGAGTACCTTGGGAAAGGTATGGCCGGACGCTATTGTTGCATATACAAGCGTGGGCTTCTGCGTTGCCGTCCGACATAAGAAGGGCAATGCGAGAAGCCTCTGATAGTAGGACGGTGACAGATACAGATTCCTACGCTTTTTCGTACCAATCATTTCACGCCGACGAGAGGATGACCGAGGCGTCTCTCTGACTTCCTATGCGTCGCATTTTTCTCTTTTTGCTTGTCCTGACAACAGTCACAGTATCAGCACGTCAGATCTCCCCTGAGGAGGCATTTACCATCGCAACAGAATTCTTTGCCAAGAATACCTGTGATGATACGCACGGACGTGCGCACAAAACCATTAGACGGGCTCTTTCTCCGGAAGCTGTGCCTACCGCACACCAACCCTTTTACATCTTCAATTCCGGCGACAGCTCGGGGTTCGTCATAGTATCAGGTGATGATAGGACCGCAGTCATTTTAGGTTATTCCGATGAAGGGTATATTGATTTGGATAATATGCCGTTACCTTTGGAACATCTCTTGAACAGATATTCAGGCAGTATCCTTGATCTCGGAACGCGTCTCCCAATCAAATCCACATTTAACGGAAAAAGAGTGGATCCATTGATAAAATCCGAATGGGGTCAAGGTGCCCCATTTAATGGAATGTTGCCAATTATTTATGGCGATACCAGAGCTGTGACCGGATGTACGAATACGTCGCAGGCCCAAGTTATGAGATATCATAAATTTCCATTGGAACACGGTAATGGCATTTTGAGTTATACATCGGCCTATGGAGATACATATAGTGTTGATTTATCAAAATCCCGGTATGATTGGGATAATATGCTGGATGTTTACGAATATAATGATGGCGAAAAGTTATTTACTAAAGAAAATGAAGACGCAGTCGCACTATTGATTCGGGACATAGCCTATGCCAATCAAACAGAATATGGAAATGAAAGTGGTGCGGCTCATAATTATGTCGCACTGACAGAAAATTTTGGATATGACAAATCTATCCGGATAATTGATTACAAACATTTGTCATTGGATGAATACGAAAGTCTGTTACGTAATGAATTGGATAACGGAAGGCCATGTTTTATAGATGGAGTATCGGGGAATGGTAGTTCCGCACATGATTTCATCTGTGATGGATATGACGAAAAAGGGTATTTCCACTATAACTTTGGGTGGGGATCAGGTAGCAATGGATACTTCTTATCTACAGCGACAGGTTTTGATATTAGTCAGTCCACAGTGATAGGCATACGTCCTGATTCCGGTGGTAAAATTATAAATAGTGCAGGAAGTGATAGCGATTTTGAATACACGGAGGGTTTAATAAAATGTGAACTCTATCATGGGAATGTATTTAGATATCCGATGGAGCATTCCGTTGCTACGGTTTGCGAAAATGTATCAACAGGACAGAAAACATACACTATAGGATACACAGGTAATGATTGGTATAATATTTATGAGATGCCATTACCGGAAGAATTGCAGGATGGTAAATATATAGTATACCCGGCAATGAAGGTGTCGGGTGAAGAATGGCAGAATTACAAATTTACACATGGACGCCAATCATTTATCGATCTATCTGTGGAGAATGGAGTTAAAACCTATACCAATAATCACATACTTGACCTTTTAGATGATGGAAAAGTTGAAATTGATGGAGTATTTTACATACTGCATGAGGATAATACCGCAGAGGTCACATTCAAGAACAACAAGTATAATTCATATTCCGGTAATGTAACAATTCCGGATCAGATAGAAGTGAACGGACAATCTTACACCGTGTCCATCATAGGAAACAATGCCTTTCACAGTTGTGATATTCAGACATTACGCCTCCCAAAATCATTGTACACAATTAACGCTGCGTTTTTGGGGTGTTCTGTGGATAAAATGGTATTCGAAGAACCATCTGATATCAAGGAGATAGGTGGATGGGGATTCAATGCCATAACAATTGACGAAATAAGATTGCCTCAGGGGGTAGAGAGTATCGGTACGGCTGCCTTTCAAAGTTTTGGAGGACGCTTGATCGAGATACCATCTTCTGTTAAAAGATTTGGTAGATATCCATTTACAGCATGTCAGAGCCTGAGGGATGTTGTAGTACATTGGGATAACCAAAATGACATGCCGTCAATATCTCCTGATTATCATTTGTTCGATCAATGTAATTGGGATGAAATAACATTGTATGTTCCGGATGGCACTGCTGAAATGTATAGAAATGCACCTCAATGGTCTGATTTAAACATAAAGGAAATGTCGGAATATAGTGGAATAGATGATATTCAAGTGAATTCTTCCGAAATGATGCCTATATACTATGATTTGATGGGCCGTCAGATAGAGGGAGATTTGCGTCCCGGGATATATGTAAAAAGGCTCAATAATAAGGCGACAAAGGTTATAATACGATAAATATCTTATTAACCCGCGCATGCGGTGAAATGCATCATGAGGGCATATGCCTGGGAGATGTTTCCGAAGAAACCCTAATCAGATGGATGAGTTTGTGCCTCTGATTAGGGTTTCCTTCGGAAACGTTTCTGTTGAGGGAATGATGTTCCCGCCATAACGCCTGCGGCTAATGGCGGGCTAACTTAAGGGTTTCCTCCGGAAACGGTTTTATTTCGAGATTGATTCGAGAGATATCTATAACAATAGGCGGTGTGTCAAAATAAAGAAGGATACAGGAGGACAAAAAGGACAAAAGTGACATAGAAAATTAATTGTCGTAGTGATGATTAAGATTCTATGTCACTTTTGTCCCTTCTTCGTCCTTTTGTATCTTTCTCTCCCTTCTGTATCTTTCTGTCAAGTGGGGTTATTCGCCTTGGGTGGCGGTGCCGAGTTCGCGGATGGAGCCTGTGAGGGGGTTGAAGTGGAGGTAGGAGGGTGCTTTTTTGTTGGAGAAGAGCGAGGGGTCGAGTCCGAACACTACGCCGTATTGTGCCACTTCGTACTCACGGTCAAACAGTGTCTTGCCATCGTAGGTCACTTTCACGTCGGCTGAGCCGGGTATGCGGTAGGCCACTCCTCCCTTGGGGAATGTACGTGGCTGGCCTTTGTCGTTGAGCGGAAGCTCGCCGACGGAGAGGGGGGTGACGGTGACGTAGATGGGGGCGCCGGAGAGGTCGTCGGAGCCAACAATGCCGTCAAGCTGCGAGAGGCGTGCGGCGATGACGCGCTCAGGTTCGCCCTCGGCGGGCACGCTGACGGTGAATGTGCGTACTTCGACGGATTTCTGCTCCGTGCCTATGAACATGGCTGTGAGAGCTTCCTCCTGTGCGCCGATCTGCTCGAGGGCGAGTTTCATGGCGGCGCCGTCGGAGGGCATGGCGTCGGCCTGGCCGGCTATGATCTCGTTGCGGTTGGTGCGCAGTTCATATATCTTGGCTGCGGCGAGTTCGGCGCGTTTGGCCGACGATTTGCTCTGTATCATCTCGGGGGTGACTGCCTGGCGTGCCACGGGGCGCTCGAGGATGGTGGGCTGGGGGGCGACGGCCTCGGGGAGGGGGAGGAGTTCGGTGTCGGGCTCGTAGGAGTCATCGTTGATGGCCACTGGGAAGTTGGAGTCGCTGACGGTCATTGACGGGGCGCCGGAGCCTTTGAGTGTCACGGAGTAGCGTTCCCCGTCGTCGGCATATGCCGCGGGGTTGACTACCACCGATGTGATGCGCCACGAGGTGGAGGGTGTGGTGACCGGGGTGTCGGCGAGGTATTTCTTGGCATACTGGTAGAATTCGCCCGGTGTGCGGACGGTCTTCTCGGCTGCTATCGTCACCTTGAACTCGGTGAGGGGTAGTGTATAGATGAGGCCGTAGTCGTTGGCCTTGGTGGCAGTGAGGCGGGTGGTGGTCTGTGCCGGTGCGGAGGCTACGGCGAGCGCCGCCATGGTGAGTGTAAGGATTGTGGCTTTCATGAGGGGATGGTATGGTGTGGGGCTATTCCATGATTGATTTTATGGCGCGGCCTGTGGCCGAGGCGATGTCGAGGGCGGTGAGTCCGTAGTCACCTTCGCGGGCGGCTGCTATCTCGCCGGCGAGGCCGTGGATGTATACTCCGGCCACTGATGCGGCCTCGGGTTTGTAGCCCTGGGCCAGGAGCGAAGTGATGATGCCGGTGAGGACGTCGCCGCTGCCGGGAGTGGCCATGGCGGGGGTGCCGGTGGAGTTGAAGAAGATTTTGCCGTCGGGGCGCACGGTGGCTGTGTAGTGGCCCTTGAGCACGATGATGACGCGGTATTTGTGGGCTACCTCGAGGGCGCGGAGCAGACGGGCTTCGGCCGATGTCTGTGTGCCGAACATGCGGTCAAACTCTCCGGCGTGGGGTGTGAGGATGCTTCCCGGGGCCACGTGGTCCATCAGTGCGGGCGTGCGGGCTATGATGTTGAGGGCATCGGCGTCGAGCACCATGGGGCGTTTCACGCTCTTGATGAGGGTCTCGAGCGCGGCGCGGGTGGCGTCGTTGACACCTATGCCGGGGCCGGCTCCTATGGCTGTCCATCCCAGACGTGGTGTCATGTCGGAGATGAGTATGTCGTTGGGGTCGGGCGAGAAGAGGGCCTCGGGCACCCGGCTCTGCAGGACGGGGAATCCGCACCGTGCGGTGTGGACCGTGACCTTGCCGGCTCCGCTGCGCAGCGCTCCGCGTGCGGCCATGACGGCTGCCCCCATCATGCCGTAGCATCCGGCAAAGAGGAGCGCGTGGCCGTAGTCGGCCTTGGATGTGAAGGGGTTGCGCGGGCGCAGGACGGCCTTGATGTCGTCGCGCTCCACGTAGAAATATTTTGTCGGTGTCTCGGCTATGGCTTTGGCGCTGAGACCAATGTCGAGTATTTTCCATCGGCCTACGAGGGGTGCGTTGTCGGCCAGGAAGAATGCCAGACGGGGGAACTGGACGGCGAAGGTGGTGTCGGCGTGGACCACGTTGCGGCCTATGACGCGGGCGTTCCAGTCGCCGAACATGCCCGAGGGGACATCGATGGAGAGTACTGTGGCTCCGCTTTCGCTGATGTTGCGTGCGAGCATCATGAATCCGCCTTCGAGGGGGTCGCGGAGACCTGTGCCGAAGAGGCCGTCGATGACGAGATGGTCGGGGGTGAGTTGCGGCAGCTCGGCGCGGTCGATGATCTCGGTGAGATTGACTGCGCCGGCTCCGAGCGAGAGGAGTTCTGCGCGGGCGCGCTTGCAGTCGCGCGACAGGGAGTTGCCGTTGAAGTTGAAGAGCAGCACGTGAGGTCTGAATCCCGCCTCGATGAGAAGTTTGGCCACGATCAGTGCATCGGCTCCGTTGTTGCCGTTGCCGGCAAATATCACTGTGGGCTTCGACGGATTCCATCGGGCGAGTATGTCGCCCACCACGCCTTCGGCCACGCGGTGGATGAGCACGAGGGGATCTATCCCCTCTTCCTCGATGGTGATGCGGTCAATGTTGCGTATATTGTCAGTGGTAAAAATCTTCATGTCGTCAGGGTTATAGACGCAAAGTTAGACATTTTTCCTGAAATATGGCAATACACACATTATTATAAACGTTTATTATATAATGCCTACAGTGTCAATCGTCACATATCATCCTCCTGAAGGGGAACTGAACCATTGTCTTGACTGCCTGGTCGCTGCCAAGGTGGATAGAATCTATGTGATTGACAATGGCCGTGATGAGGCTACCCGGAGAGTTGCGGCCGGATATCCCGATGTCATATATGTACCGTCGGACAATGTCGGCTACGGGGCGGCCCATAATCTCGCCTTGCGTATGGTCATGGCCGATGAGCAGCCGCCGCGCTATCATCTTGTGATGAATTCGGATGTCTCCTTCAGAGCGGATATAATGGGGCGTATAGTGGCCTATATGGACAGTCATCCGGAGATCGGGGCGTTGCAACCGCTTATATTATCGCCTGACGGTACTCCGCAGTATACATGCAGGATGCTGCCGTCGCCGACCGATGTATTCATGAGGCGGTTTTTGCCGAAGTCGTGGTTCCGTGGTCGCCGTGACCGCTATCTGCTCAAGCATCTTGATCTGTCACAGGCGTGGAACATACCTTACCATCAGGGAAGTTTCATGTTCATGCGGCTGGATGTACTCCGGAAGGCCGGGCTTTTTGATGAGCGTTTTTTTATGTATCCTGAGGATATGGATCTGACACGCCGTATACATGCGTTGAGTCCTACGGTCTATTGGCCCGGAGTGAGTGTGGTGCATGACCATAGGGCGGCTTCGTATGTGTCACTGCGCATGCTGTGGATACATGTGGTGAATATGATACGGTATTTCAACAAATGGGGGTGGATTTTTGACCGTGGACGCAGGGAGTATAACAAGTCCATAGCGCCTTATGATGGTGATGGGAGCCAGGTGCGGGGGTCAGCGGTAGACGAGGCGTGAGGCGAGGATGAATGCCCGGGGCCCGAGGTAGGAGATGAGGGCGCCGAGTTTGTTTTTCAGTCGGACGCGCGGGTCGCGCAGGGCCTCGGCGCGGTGGGAGCGGATGAAGCTCCAGCACCGGGCGAGGGTGTCGGCGTGGAGGCCATGGCGGTCGTTGAGCCCTATGAGGGCGAGCATGTTGAAGTTGGCGCTGAGGCGGCGGCTGCGGGCGGCGGCTGCGAGTCCGTCGGGGCGTGATGACTCGCGCTCCTCGATGGTGCGTGTGACGTGGAGCACGTCGAGCCGTCCGGCAGAGAATGTGTGGAGGAAGCTTGTGGGGTTGTCGCGGTAGATGTACACGTGGTCGGCTATGGTGCGCACGGTGCTGACCTCGCGCAGAAGCCGTGAGGAGAAGTCGAGGTCCTCGTACCATATCCCTTCGGTGAATGGAATGCGGAGCAGAGTGTCGCGTCTGTAGAGCTTGGACCATGCGGAGCATTCGATGCCGTCCTGATAGAGCATGCCGGAGAGGGCGGTGATGCCGTCCATGACTGTGGGCGTGAGTGAGGGTGCCGCCACCACGATGTCGGCGCCGGGGGCGGCCTGCATGAGTGATGTGAGCGCGTGAGGCTCGAGGCGGTCATCGCTGTCAAGGAATGTCACCCACTCGCCTGTGGAGTGGGCCACGCCATGGTTGCGGGCCGAGGATAGACCTCCGTTGGGTTTGCGGAGCAGCCGGAAGCGGCTGTCGGCGTCGGCGTATGCCTGAGCTATGCCGGGGGTGGAGTCGGTGGAGCCGTCATCCACTACCACGGCCTCCCAGTCTGTGAAAGACTGGGCCCGGACGCTGTCGAGGCATTCCCGTAGGAATGGTGCGGCATTGTAGGCAGGGATGACTATCGATACCATCGCTATCGGGTGGTGGCACCTGTGGTGGCGTCGGTGGCCGCGGCGGTCTTCTTGAGATCGAAACCTGCGGTCATGCCGTCGTATTGGCCAAGGAGGGAGGATACGCCCTTGATGGTGGAGTTGCCGGTGACGGCTCCTACTTTCTGGATTATGGTGATGAGTTTGCTGACGTCGAAGGTCAGTTCCATGGCGTTCTTGCCGTTGAGGGATATGTATGCCTCCATGGATCCGACGTTGATCTTCTTGAAGGCGCGGAAGTTGAATACGTATTGTCCGGACACGTCATCGCGGGTGATGGTGCCGCCGAGGGATGCCTTCTTGGCTTTGAATGTGAAGGTGGAGTCGGCGTTGATGGTGATGGTGAGCGATGTGAGGCCTGCGGTCTTGTAGTAAGGCTCGAGTTTCTTCTCCACGGTGGCCGCGGCGGCTGCACCTCCGGCCTTGAGGAGGAAGTTGTCGCTCTTGAATGTCACGGCGGGGCCGTTGTAGGTCCATGTGCCGGAGAGGGATTCGATGGAGGCTTTGCTGTTGCCGAGGCCGAGAGCTCCGGTGACTCCCGATATGATATCGCCCAGACCGCTGCTCTTTCCTGTGGATGAACCTGTGGAGGTGGTGTCGCGGCTCTGTCCGAGGCCCTGGAGGAGGGATCCGAGTCCGCTGAGGGGGGAGTCGGCCATGGCGTTGAATGAGCAGAGCGAGAGGAGGAGTACGAGGATAGAGGCGATGGATTTCTTCATTTTCTGATGTTATTATGTGATATCTTGTGGAGATCTGAGCGCAAAGTTAATGATTTTTTGTCAGATATTCCAGCATATCGGGATCGGGAATGGTGTCGAGTGGTATCTCTATGGCACCATCGGGGAGCGGGGAGTCCATGGGGATTGTCTCGAGGCCTCGCTTGCGGAGTATGACGAGCGAGGCGGGTAGCTCCCATCCGTCGGGCGTACGCACAAGTATGCGGCGGGGCAAGAGGGTCTGCTCCATGAGAGCCGCGGCTATGAGAGCTGCGCGGCGCATGTCGTCGTCGGTAGGTGCGGTGAGGTATACTGTAAGCGGACTTTTCGGATCGGTGCCGGGAGCGGTGGAGAGGAGCAGGCCGTGCAAGACATCATCGCGGCGCATGGCCTGATGTGAGCGGAGGTCGTTTGCTGCGATGGACCGGGCCACATCGGCCGATGTGGCGAGACTTCTGAGATAGGTGAACAGACGTTTCATAGCAGAGTGTGGAGATGGAAATGTTTCTGCAGGGCCAGGAGCTGACGGTCGTCGCCACCGCCCGCCACGTTGAAGTCGCGCAGGGCCATGTGCTCGGGGTAATTTTCGTTGGCCATGACGATCGATCCTTGGGGCTTGCCTTTGTGGGTGGATACAACCGGTGTGCCCTTGAGCATCTGCATGGCTTTGAACCACAGGTCGTCAGCCTTGGGTGACAGTTTCATAAGGAGGTCGGTATCCATCACTGCCGGATTCATGCATCCCGGAGGATAGAGCACCCCGGCCATACCTTTGGCCAGAAGGTCGGGACGCGGGCCGTCGGCGGGCCCGAACTCGCTTTTGCGTATCTTGACCAACTCGCCGCGGGAGTTGAGACCTACGGCCTCGCACCAGTTGGCGCACACGGCCTGCGGGTGCCGGCGGTGGGCGCAGAGCAGACGGTCAAGACATTCGTGATCGTAGATCTGGTCATCGTCGATGGTGATGATGACGTCGTCGGGAAACTCCCGGAGGGCGGGGAGCAGTTTGGTGGCCGGGCCGAGGTCGGGCACCGATCGGATCTCCAGCCCAAGATGAGTGAGCTCGCGGAGCATGCGGGGCCATCGGGCTGGGGATTCGAGCGCCGGTGGAAGCCAGAGGACTATGCGTTCAGGCCGCACCGTCTGTATCATGATGCTGGCTATGGCATAGTGTGCCCACCGGATGCGGTGGCCGAAAGTGGTGAGGGAGACAGTGACCCGCGGCTGGAGGGGCGCGAGTGCGGAAACGCGTCTCAGATTGCCGGACATGATGAGGGTGTCGATACGTGTGCGCCGAATGTGACCGAGCATAGATCTGCCCGAGTCATGTAGCCTGGTGTCCAGCTCTTGCTGGCCTGGAAGGGAGAGTAGAAATTGCCGTGGGTGCGTCAATATATCAGGTAAAGGCATGTTATGTCAAAGTCTGTCAGGTCGTATAGGCTTTAGGGCCTTGAAAAAAATGTGTCAGTGGAGCTACAAAGATAGCGTTTTGCGCTGTGACCGACAAAAAATAGAGATAAAAATTTCATTCTTCGGGGAATAAATACTAATTTTGCATGTTGAAAGCCGTGCCCTCACGCAGGGAAGGCTCCGAACAGTAAGTAAAAACACAAAACACAATGGCAGATAATAAAACCAACACCGAAGAAACCCGCACCTCCATCGATGAGGTAAACGACACCCTCACCGGTCTCGGCGAGAAAGTACAGAACAATCCCCGCATCATCGTGTACAGCTGTGTGGCTGTGGCAGTTGTTGTGGCTGTCATCCTCATATGGGTCTATGCCGTGCGTCAGCCGGGCATCAACGCCGCCAACGAGGCACTCGGGCAGGCCGACATAGAGCTTCTGATGGGCAATGACTCCGTGGCGCTTGCCAAGTATCAGCAGGTGGCCGCCGACCATGGCTACAAGGCCGGTGATCTCGCCGACCTCAACGCCGCTATCCTCCTCTATAAGGATAAGAAATATGAGGAAGCTCTCAATCACCTCAAGAACTACTCCTCGTCGGAGTCCATCATCGGAGCCGGCGCCAAGAGCCTCGAGGGCGACTGCTATGTGAACCTCAAGAAGTATGCCGAGGCTCTTGACTGCTTCAAGCAGGCTGTGAAGATCTCGGACAACAATCCCGCCTATACCCCCACATTCCTTCTGAAGGAGGCCACAGTGCTCCGCGAGATGAAGGACTACAAGGCAGAGGCTGCCATCTACGAGCAGATCATCAAGGAATATCCCTCGTATGGAGCCGAGATCGGCACCGACTTCCAGAAATATCTGGAGCGTGCTCTCGCCTCAGCCGGCGAGTGATCCTGATCACGCAAAAACTATATTCCCGTCCGGCGCACATACGGAACACCGGTGTCTGCGCGGTAAGGGAAATAAAAAAGGGACAGAAGATTAATTATCAGTAGGATTGTAATTAATTGTTTTGTCCCTTTTTTGTATATTTGTATATATGAGTGTCACATACCTATATACAAAATCACTCTCTCCACATCTTTTTTCTATACAAACCGAACATGGAGGCATCTCTCAGCATCGTAATACCCGTATACAATGGCTCGCGGCATATCCCGCAGCTTTTCGATACGCTCGGCCGTCAGAATGTCCTGGGGACGGATACGGATATCCCCGTTGAGGTGATAATGGTGGATGACGGATCGATCGATGGAACTCCGGAGGTCATAAGGGAGTATGTGGCTATGTATCCCAATGTCAGGTATCTTCGACAGGAAAACTCGGGTCAGGCTACGGCCAGGAATCTCGGGCTTGACAATGCGAGGATGAAATATGTCTACATGCTGGACTGTGATGATATCCTGGTGGACGATGTGCTCGTGCCGTTGGTGAAGAGAATAGAGGATGACGGGTCGGAGGTGCTGAGATTCAAATATGTCGAGGTGGATAGCAAGGACAAGGGGAGCCTGCCCAAGGTTGACAGGAGCGTATCGACCATGCATACACATGTGACTGACGGCATAGGATTCATGCTTGACTCGGACTGTATGCGGCATGAGATGAATGTGTGGACATCGATATTCAGTGTGGAGTTTCTACGGAAACGGAATCTAAGGTTCGATGCAAGGATGCGTACAAATGAGGACGGCATATTCAATATCAGCGTTATGGCGGTGGCCAGGCGAGTGTCGGTGTGTCAGCTGACGGGTATATATTATATTGTGTATGACGACAGCAACAGCCACAGGCGTGATCGTGAGCATGAATGGAGTCTAAGGCCATCGTTTGTATATTTTGCCGAGGATCTTGTGCCTATTATCAAGAGACTACAGGCCGGTGGTGTCCCTGATGTGATTGTGGCATGGCTCAAGGAGTTGCAGACCCGCTATACGTTGTTTTACTGGTATGCCGCATTCATATGGATGCCCGAGAGCCTTGATAGGGTGTTTAAGGAGATAGACCGGCAGAGGAGAGTGTCGGTGCTTCCCGCCTATCCGGATTGTCTTCCAGACAAGAGTCTGCTCCGTCCGCATCTCATTCTATTTAAAAATCTGTATCTCGGTATGCGCCATCCATCTCTGCTCAGGATGATGTTCTGGGTGAGGGGCGTATTGAAATCAACCTCAAAGAAATGACAACATCATTAAGCATAATAATACCCGTCTACAACGGGGAGAGATATCTGGACCAACTATTCGGCACATTGTCCACCCAAGGCATATTTGAACCGGAGACACGTATCCCTGTGGAACTTATTCTGATAGATGACGGTTCTACTGACGGGTCAGCCGGGATAATCAGATCTTATATGGAGAGGTATCCCGGTGTGATACGTTGCCATCATCAGGAAAACGCCGGTCAGGCCGCCGCGCGTAACAAGGGTATAGATATGGCCCGCATGAAATATGTCTACATGATGGATCAGGATGATATCCTTGTTCCGGACATGTTGATACCCATGACATTGCGCCTTGAACAGGATGGGAGCGACATGATACGGTTCGGGTTCAGGGAGGTTCCCTCATCCGAAATGTCAGAGGTAGCCGCCAATCTGCTGGCGCTCGGTGAGATCCATACCCGTATTGTAAGGGGCAGGGATTACATAAGGATGACGGATTATCTCTCGGGCGAGACTACGATATGGACCACTGTGGTGAGGCGTGATTTTCTGAACAGGAACGCCATACGGTTCGATCCTTCGATAAGGATGATAGATGACTATCTGTTCAACATGCACATGTTTCTTGTGGATCCCCGGGTGTCGGTGTGTGATAATTGCGGTATAATCTACATAAATTATCCGGAGAGTGATTGCCATAATCTGGAGAAGGGGCATGTGTGGAGCCGACGGCCTTCGTTTGCTCTGTTGTCTGATCGCATATGGGATATACTTGAGGACGGTGGAAAATATGTGGCGAGGGACAAGGATATCGATGAGTGGCTTGAAAAGGTGAAGTCATCGTATCTGGTGCAATATTGGTTTCTTGCTATCAGGTGGATGCCTGACAACAGAGATGTGTTTGAGAATGAACTGACTCACGAGGCAGGGCGCGGAATGCTGAGACCCAGGTCCGGATTTCCTTTCAGGCTGAAACCTTTCACCCCTGCATGGGCTGGATTCAGGTTGGTATGGGCCGGGATGAAGCATCCGTCGTTAATGAGAATGCTTCTTTCCGGACGTTCCGCGGTCAAGAAACTGACAGGACGATGACAGCGCAGCCAATACTATCGGTGATAGTGCCGCTGTACAATGCGGAGGGGCATCTGCCGGGGCTGTGCGCCACGCTCGAGGGGCAGGGGATTTTCGGCAGGGATGGCCTTGACGCGGAGGTGATACTGGTGGACGATGGATCCACTGACGGTACGGTGAGGATGGTGGAGGAGCGGTATATGCCTCTCTATCCGAACCTGCGGCTGGTGAGGCAGCGGAATGCCGGGCAGGGTGCCGCGCGCAACCGCGGTCTGCATGAGGCCCGCGGGCGCTATGTCTACATGATGGATCAGGATGATCTGCTTGTGCCCGGGGTGCTCGCCGAGCATGTGGGTGTGATAGAGCGGGAGGGTGCCGATGTGGTGCGTTTCCGTTTCGACACTCCGGCGCCTGAGGATGTGGCACGGCTGATGGAGTGTGACGCTCCCGCCGGTGCGGCTGAGGTGACATCGCGTCTGAGCGGGCGGGAGTATGTGGTGGAGACACGCGGCCTCCATGACGCCACGCCTGTGTGGACGGCTGTGTTCGGCCGAGAGTTCGCACTGGAGCATGGTGTGGAGTTTGACCCCCGGGTGCGGTTCTATGAGGACATGGTGTTCATGTGGCGGCTTGTGCTTGCGGCGCGGCTGATAGTGACCACCGGATGTGTGGGATATCACTGGATCCAGTATCCCGCGAGTGACATGCACTCGTCGGGGAGGGGTCACATGATAAGCCGGCGCATCACGCTGCCATGGCTTGTGAGGGATTTCCGCGCTCTGCTGATAGAGAGTCCGGCGGACGGGCTTGACCGGGAGGTGAACTATTGGATAATGCAGAAGGCGCAGTGGTACGAGTATGCCTTCTGGTCGATGGTGCTCTCGCTGAAGGCGCTCCCCGCTGCCGAGGCGTTGGCCGAGCTTGAGGCCCATGAGAGGGAGGGGCTCTACCCGATGACTATCCCGTATCCCGACCATCCTGATCTGTATCCGGCCACGATGACGGCAAAAATGCGGTGGGAATTGCTCAGACGGCCGAAATTGCTTAAATTTGCACTCCGCATGTTACTTACGTAGAATACATCTTAATTATATTCATGTGTGTACACGCGAGAAGAATACGTTAGAAGAGCATGAAAAACGATAGCGTGATTCACATTCAGAACCATAGTAGACCACTAAGTGCATGTGTTTAGAAAAGAACAAAAATTATATTTCCAAGGGGAATAATTCTTTTATCAAACATTGTTTGATATTAGCTTTCTTAATGTCCTCGGCCATCATTAGCTATTCTCAGCCAAAAGATGCATCTGTAAGAATTAAAGCAAAAAACACAGCAGGCTTCGACCTGACTTATCACCGCAGTTACAATGGAGTCTGGCTAAGTACCTTTACACCCATAAATCTCGATTCTGACAGTGTCTGCCTTTTGAAAATACCAACTGAAAGCATTGAAAGAATGATGATTTCAGTAAAAGATACTAATAGGAATTTACCAGGAGCATATAAATCTTTCTATGTAATGCCCGGTGTAACAGAAGTCACAATTGATCCCCTGTCAGAAGAAAAAATTGATATTTTGACACCATCAGGAAATAGCCTTGACAGCCATTTGACAGATGTAGACGATAAGATTTATGATATATGGTTCGCGTTGGCTACAGGTGGAAAAGATTGCTTGAATATTTATTCTGATACTGACTCTTATTCTGTCTCAACCAAACTCGAAGTTTTTGTCGATAGCCTTTTAAACCAATATAATGGCTCTACAACTGAATTGTTGGAAGCAGCTCGACGAGATGCCAATCTTTCTGCCCTTATGGTCTATCAGATTTGCTATAACAAAGCAAAACGCAAAAACAAGCATTTGTCATGGGATAAAGATCTTGCTCGCCTGAGGAATGAGATAGATATGAATAATCCTGCAAATGGACGCTCTCCTTATTTCGGTGATATCATGGAAAATTTTTTCTTACAGGATGTAAATCCTGATTCAGAAATCACTACAGATTCATTATTGTGGATAAAAAGTGAATATGTACTTAAAACTCTTGGCGGTAAGGCTGCTGAAGCAGCCTTCGGGCAGTTTCTATATACAGATGGTAGCAGCAACACATTCAGCCCGTGTGCGCCTGAACTAACAACGAGGTTCAAGTCTCTATTTCCCGGCAGTGGCCTGATCCCATTCCTTGATAAAGAAATTGAAGCTAACTTAGCATTCAACAAACCAAAAACATCGGATGGAATAGTCTTTATTGATAATTCAGGGCTTAAAACATTAGAACAGCTATTTAAATCATACAATGGGACCCCTGTACTTATAGATCTTTGGGCGACTTGGTGCGGACCATGTCGCAAAAGTTTTGAGCATGTGAAGCCGATTCAGGATTACGCATCTGAGAACGATATACAACTTCTGTATATTTCTGTGAATGAAGAGGATGGCATTGAGGATCGTTGGAGAAACATGGTTAAATATTACAACCTTAAAGGTCACCACGTCCTAATTAACAAAGATATAAAACAAGAAGTATATTCAACATTTGGTAACGGAAATGGTATTCTCTCTATTCCGTGTCATGCCATTATAGACAGACATGGCAATCTTACCCTTCTTGGTTCTGACATAGCAGAAACTTCCGACTTCACACGACTTATCAATTACCTTGACAAAATAAAATGATGGCTTGCATAAGAGTGCGCAAGTGAGCGTATATACAAAATTTATATGATTTAATGTTTAATACCAAAGTAAGTAATAATACCATGAATGGAATCTTGAAAAGGGGAGTTGCCCTTGCCGGCCTCATGGGGCTCGCGGCAACTGCCATGGCCGCCATCGAGGGGAGTCTTGACCCGGAGTCGGTGGTGGAGAGCTGGAGCGGAAGCTCGACTTATCCGCGCATCATAGACCTGAATTTCTCGGACACCACCTGGCCCGACACCTGGGCCGGCGAGACGGGACGCGACTGCCCGGACTGGGCTTCGGATTCGTATGTCAACGCCATAATCAATGTGCCTGTGGGCGGAACGGAGGATGATATGAAGTATCCGGTGCTGTTCCACAACTGTACGTTTGCCACGAAGGCTTCCTACAACGGCTATGCCGGCGCCACGGCTGCATTCTGCCGCCAGTATTATCTCAATGAGTCGGCGGTGGGCAACTCGGCCACCACGCGCAACAACTGGACCGTGAAGGGTCACACCGTGCGCCTGGAGGACAATGTGGTGGTGAACTCCAAGGGTGTCCCCACCTACGGCGAGGCCGGCTTCGTGCAGATGTGCCGCAACGCTGCCGTGGCAGGGGAGTCGCTGCACGGATGGATGGAGATAGATCATATACCCTATGTTGACCGCATAGAGTGGTCGTGGTCGTCCACATCGTGGGGCCGCGGCATAAAGTGTGATGTCAAGATAGGCGACGCCGACTGGAAGCCTCTCGTGTGGATGGGTTCGGAGAAGCAGAAGCAGGGATGGACCGTGTTCAGCGATCAGGGCTACTTCATGGAGAATGTGATCGATGCCGAGGATGTGTCGCTGCGCTGGCGTGTGTGGGATGGCGAGGATCCGGAGAATCCCGTGCAGAGCCCCGTGTTCACCCAGACCATCGATCCGATGGCCGACCGTCAGGCTCCGCGTGTGCACAAGCTGCGTATATATGGCCGCGAGGTGACACCCGCGCAGGTGGCCTATGCACGCGACAATATGGTGAACGATCCCGGCACTCTCACCGATCTTGACCGCTTCCAGGGTGGTGGCGGCTCAGGCAACGACTACAAGGAGCCAGCCGAGACGGGCATCAAGGCATTCCCCTCGGCCGAGGGATTCGGCAAGTATGCTTCCGGTGGCCGCGGCGGAAAGGTGGTCAAGGTGACCTCACTGGCCGACGACGGTACCCCCGGCACACTGCGCTGGGCGTTCACACAGTACCCGGGCGAACCTATCACCATACTCTTCGATGTGAGCGGCGAGATAGCGCTCAAATCACAGCTGAGCGTGAGCCGTGACAACTGGACTCTGGCCGGACAGTCGGCCCCCGGCGATGGTGTGGTTGTGACGCACAACAAGGTGAATCTCGGCGGCAGCCGCAATTTCATAGTGCGCAACATGCGTTTCCGTGTGGGACGTCTGGACGCCTCGGGCAATGTGCTGGCTGAGAACGCCGTGGGTGCTGAGAACTGCTACAACTTCATATTCGACCACTGTTCGTTCGGATGGTCGGTGGAGGAGAATCTCAACACCGCCGACTCGCACTTCCTCACGGTGCAGAACTCCATAATCCACGAGGGTCTCTATAACGCCGGCCACTCGAAGGGTGCACGCGGATATGGCGCCCAGCTCGGTGGATCGCCGGCTACTTATCACCACAATCTGCTGGTGCACAACAATTCACGCTCGGCCCGTCTGAACGGCGCCCGTGGCGAGGATTATTTGGTGTTCATGGAGTATGCCAACAATGTGAACTACAACTACGGCAAGCGCGGCGGATGCTACGGCGGCGAGAATACGGCTGACATTGCCGAGTACAATGGTCTGAATTCGGCCCATGAGTGCAACTTCATGTCCAACTACTATAAGCCGGGTCCTGCCTCGGATGCCTCGAGGGTGGAGTTTGTCAACGCTTCCTATGCCCGCTCGGGCGCCACATCGTGGGCACCGTCCGTGTGGTATGTGGCCGGCAATGCCGCCGAGGGATTCGCCGATGCCAGCGCCGACAACTGGAAGGCCATGGCCGCCGAGACATATACACTCGACCAGATACGCACCGATGCACGCATCACACCTGCCAACGCATATTATAAGTATACGGTAGCGGCTACAATAGGTGACTATACTCCTGAGCGGTATATGCTCGAGAATGTGGAGGATGCTGCAACGGCGTTCGCCAACGTCATAGCCTGTGCCGGAACCGTGAACCGCGACAAGGTGGAGAGCCGTCTGGCCGAGGAGACCCGCACGGGTGCGGCCACTTATGGCAAGAAGGGCATAATAGACCGCGAGGATGACGCAGAGGGATTCTTCGCCTACAGCACGGACTACACTGTGGAGCCTGACACTGACGGCGACGGTCTGCCCGACGCATGGGAGCTCAAGCATGCCTCTTCTCTCTCGGAGCTTGACAACAACACTCCGATGGGCACCGAGGGGTATACGGCTCTTGAGGTGTATCTCAACTCGCTCATGGGCGATGATGACCGCAGTTTCATCAGCGGCATAGAGGCCGATGGTGAGAACGGTTCGGTGGAATACTACAATATGCAGGGCATGCGTGTGCAGAATCCCGGCAACGGTATCTACATACGCCGCCAGGGCCACAAGGTTGAGAAAGTGCGCCTCTGAATTTCTAAATAGAAACAGAAGAAACAAAAGAAGGACATAAGAAACAGAAGAGGATTTTAATATCATATTGATATTTCCACCTCACTTCTGTTTCCTATGTCCTTCTTTTGTTTCTTCTGTTTCCTTTTTTACGGGGTTGATAGTGTTAATGAAGTTTAAAATTTATGTTCTGGTGTTTATTGCAGGGGTGGGGCTTAATGTCAAATAGTGTATCGGTCAGGTGAAAGAGGCCAAAACAGGTTAATTTCAGAATAATTTTACTGTTAAAAAAGATTTAATATTTTGGCTCTGTGGGGCATTCGGTCTACCTTTGCGGCGTTTTTTACAAGCGTAATTATGAAGAAATCAATCATTTCAGCCCTCGCGCTGCTACTTGGCGCAGGCTCGGCGATGGCTGAAGGCTATCAGATCAACTCGCTGTCTGCAAAGCAGATCGGTATGGGTCACACGGGTATAGCCCTCAAACTCGGAGGAGAGAGCATGTATTTCAACCCCGCCGGAATGGCGTTCATGGATGAGACGCTCGACATATCCGGATCGTTCACCGGCATAATGCCTACCGCCTATGCGACAGACAAGGCTACCGGCACAGAGTATACTACGGACAATGGCGTGGCCACTCCCATCAATGTCAATGCCGCATTCTCGATATATCCCAATCTTAAGGGAGGAGTGTCGTTCTACACCCCCTATGGATCGTCAATAAACTGGACTGACAACTGGCCCGGTGCCGTGCTCAGCCAGAACGTATCGCTCAAGGTGTTCACCATCCAGCCCACACTCTCCTGGGCCATCACTCCGAAGCTGTCGGTTGGTGTCGGCGCCATGGTATCGTGGGGCACGGTGGATCTCAACAAGGGTCTGGTATCGGCCTCGTCGGCCGACAAGGCCATAGCCGGCATGCAGGCGCTCGGACTTCTGCCCGCCGGCACTCCCGGATTTGGCTCCACGACACCTGCATCGGTCAATCTCAACGGTAAGACCAAGGTGGTGGTTGGTGTGAATGTCGGCGCCATGTACAACTTCAATGACAAGTGGACAGTAGGTGCCTCTTTCCGCTCCAAGATGGGCATGAAGGTCAAGGCCGGTAATGCCAAGGTGGATTATACCGGTGGCGCACTGGCCGAGAGTCTGCTCGGCGGTACACTCGGCGGGCTACACAATGCCAACTTCAAGGCAGAGATGCCCTGCCCGTGGGTGGTGGGTCTCGGTGTGAGCTATAAGCCTGTGCCGCGCCTGACGCTTGCATTTGATGCCCGTCTCACCGGCTGGAGCGCTTACAAGCAGCTCGACATAGAATTCCTAAGCGAACAGCTCAGGGATATGGACCAGCATATAGAGAAGAAGTACAAGAACTCGATGTGCTATTCGCTCGGAGCGCAGTATGCTGTCACCGACCGTTTCGATGCCCGTCTCGGCCTTATGGTGGATACATCGCCCGTGAATGACAATTACTACAATCCGGAGACTCCCGGCATGACCAAGATCGAGCCTACACTGGGCCTGTCGTTCCGCCCCATCCCCTCGCTTTCCATTGACTTCGGATTCATGTATGTGGCCGGTCTGGGTGTTGACAATGTGTCGTGCACCTACGAGGATGCCATGTACAAGGGAGTGGTGGGTCAGCTGATGGGAGCAGGTCTGCCGCTTGAGACAGCCGCTGCCACAGCCGCCGGATTCGGCCTCACACCCACAGGCAAGTTTACCGCCGACTACAAGCTCCACGCGTTCATCCCCTCGATCGGAGTCAGCTATAAGTTCTGATGACAATATTCAAAATATGAGTCTGTGTCATAATTGATAGAAAGATACAAAAGGACAAAAAAGGACAAAAGTGACAGAAAGTAATTATTTATCACACAGATAATTAATATTCATGTCACTTTTGTCCTTTTTTGTCCTTTTGTATCTTTCTATAATTTGTCACACTGCCATTAGGAATTCAGGAGTTTCTTTGCTTTTTCGGCATCGGTCTTGAGCTGCTCGCGGAGTTTTTCGGTTGATGCGAAGCGGCGTTCAGGCCGGATGTAGTGGTGGAATTCCACGACCACTTCCTCGTCATATAGATAGCCTGTATAGTCAAATATGTGGGCTTCTATTGTGAGTATATGTGAGGGTCCGGTGGGATCAGTGGAGTCGCTTACGGTAGGCCGGTAGCCAATGTTGACCATGGCGGGGCGCTTGCGACCGTCGGGTGTCAGGACGGTTGCGGCATATGCTCCTGCTTTTGGGATGAGAATCTCCTGCTCCACGGGCACGATGTTGGCTGTCGGGAATCCGAGAGTGCGTCCTATCTGGTGACCTTTGGATACGGTGCCACGCAGGGCGAACGGTTTGCCGAGCATGACGGAGGCTTCGGCAGTCTTGCCCTCGGCGAGGGCATGGCGTATGGCCGAGGAGCTCACGGGCGAACCCTCGCCACGGTATTCGGGAGCTGCTATCACCTCTACGCCGGCTTTGCGCCCGATTTCCTTGTAGGCTTCGATGCCGGTCACCAGATCGTGGCCGAACCGGTTGTTGAAACCCAGCACGAGAGCTTCTATGCCGAAGCGGCTTCGGAGCATGCCGAGAAATTCGGCGGCCGTCATGTGGCGCAAGGAGTCGTTGAAGCTCAGGAGCACGACATCATCAGCTCCGGCCTCGCCGAGACTGACCACACGCTCCTCGAGTGAAGAGAGGAGGGGCGGGGTGCCGAGCGGACGCACGAGCGACAGGGGATGGCGCGAGAAAGTGACCACCGAGGGGATGAGCCCGCGGCTGCGTGCCTCGAGACGCAGGTAGTCTATGAGGAAGCGGTGGCCGCGATGCACACCGTCATACATGCCTACGGCAGCTATGCGCCGTGAGCCACGGTCGGATTTGGTGATTAGTCTCATGTCAATATAACGGTCAATCAGGCGTCAGGGTTTTCCGCGAGCCAGCGGGAGAGGATGTCGGCGAACTCGCGTCCCGGCTCCACGCATACGGCGTGGTATCCGGCCTTGCGTCCGGCCTCGACGTTGGCCTGCGAATCGTCGAAGAAGAGGGTCTCCTCCGGGCGGATATGGCAGTGTGATGCGGTGTAGTCGAATATCTCGCGGTCGGGCTTGTAGCAGCGTGCCTCGTAGCTGGCCACTATGCCGTCGAAATAATCTTTCATTTCCAAGCCTTCTTTTCTGAACTCTTCGGCAATGAAACCGTTCATCATGATCGGGTTGGTATTGGAGAGGAGGTATATACCGTAGCGTTTGCGCAACTCGCGCAGCTCACGCAGGCGCTCCACGGGTATGCCTATCAGGAAGCGGTTGAAAGCGCGGTCGATCTCTTGGTCGGTGACAGGATGGTCGAACAACGGACGCACCCTGGAGTGGAACTCGTCGGCATCGATGTCGCCCCTCTCGAGAGCGAGGAAATCACCTTTCTGACCGTAGACCCCGAGAAAGTCGTCGGCATCCTTCATGCCCAGTTCGCTGAAGGCTTTGACGCAGCGGTCGCGGTCGAGATCCATTATGACCCCGCCGAGGTCAAACAAAAGATTCTTTATCATATGGTATACTTTTTTCTTTCACCTGCAAAAATAGCAAAAAAAACGCTAATTTTGTGCCCGTTTTTCAAAATCTATGAATAGAGGACTTTACGCATTGGCCCTTGGGACGTTCTCCCTCGGGATAGCCGAATTCGGCATGATGGGAGTGCTTGGCGATGTGGCCAAGGGTGTGGATGTGAGCATCAGCGAGGCGGGGCATCTCATATCGGCCTACTCGCTCGGAGTGGCCATAGGCGCCCCGATGCTGATATTGCTGCGGCGCATGCCTTTGAAGAAACTCATGCTTCTGCTCAGCGCAGTCATCTTTGCCGGAAACCTTGCGGCATCGGTCTCGCCGGGGTTCGTCACACTGCTCTGCTCGCGTTTTGTGTCGGGACTGCCCCACGGGGCCTTTTTCGGAGCCGGGGCCATAGTGTGCTCACGTCTCGCCGCCAAGGGGCACGGCGCACAGGCGGTGGCGGTGATGGTGGGAGGCATGACTCTGGCCAATCTGTTTGGAGTGCCGCTTGCCACATGTCTCAGCAACCTGTTCAACTGGAGGGTGACTTTCGGGATCGTGGCGGCATTCGGTCTGTTGTCGTTCGGGTTGATACGGCTCTGGCTGCCGTATCTGGATCCGCTTCCTGACCGAGGCATGAAGGGACAGTTCGGGTTTCTGAAGTCATCGGCTCCATGGCTCGTCTACGGAGGTGTGTTCTTCGGACAGGCGAGTGTGTACTGCTGGTTCAGCTACATAGAGCCGGTGATGACGCAGGTGGCCGGATTCTCATCGGCGGCCATGACGTGGGTCATGGTGATAGCCGGCGCTGGAATGGTGGCCGGCAATGCCATAGCCGGCAAGCTCGCTGACCGCTATAAAGTGTCGGTGGTGACCGGGAGCATAGCCGCGATGCTCGTGGTTGTGATGCCGGCGGTGTATCTTTGTGCGGGGATGAAACTCCCCTCGCTGGTGCTGATGTTTGTGGCTACCGGTGCGCTCTTCGGCATAGGTGGTCCGCTGCAATATCTGATAGTCCGCTTTGCCAAGGGTGGTGAGATGCTCGGGGGCGCGGGTATACAGATAGCGTTCAATGTGTCCAACGCGCTGTCGGCGTCGCTCGGCGGACTGGCCATCCATCACGGTCTCGGACTTGCCTCGCCGGCGCTCATCGGGGTGCCCTTTGCGGCCATCGGGGCAGTGATGCTCTTCATGCTCCACCGCCGATACAGCGATGCGTGAGCACCCCGGAGAAACAAAATATGGCAGTCAACATGTTGTAATCTAAATAAAACTGTTATATTTGCAGGTATGAAACTGATTGAGCTCAACATACAACATATAATTGCCTTGTGCCGTCGGCATAGGGTAAAGTCACTTGCGGTATTCGGATCAATACTCACTGACAGGTTCAATGATGAAAGTGATGTTGATCTGCTTGTGGATTTTGAGCCGGTTGATCATGATCAGTTTGACTATGTAAGTAATTATTCTGATCTCCGCGATGAGCTCGAGCAATTGTTCAACCGCACTGTGGATCTGATAGAATATGGAGCGAACCTCAATCCGATATTCAAGTCGATTGTAGACAGAAATAAGAAGATGATATATGGATGAGTATATTTCTGTTTATCTCTATGATGTGAAAAGAGCCATAGATAAGGTGGAAAGCTACCAAGGGGATGCTCATTCATATCCTTGAAATATTGGTATGTGAGGGTGGGGTGTCCGTGTACAGGTTTTTATCTGAAAAATAGGTTGTGCCGCATCGGATGTTTGGCAAAATTTTGTAATTTTGCATTTTAAATTATCACAGAAGTGGAAACCAAGTATTTATTTGTGACCGGAGGTGTGGTGTCGTCGCTTGGCAAGGGCATCATCTCATCCTCGCTCGCATGCCTGCTCAAGGCACGCGGTTATCGTGTCACCATACAGAAGTTTGACCCTTACATCAATATCGATCCGGGCACGCTCAATCCTTATGAGCACGGAGAGTGTTATGTGACGGTGGACGGTCATGAGGCCGACCTCGATCTGGGCCACTATGAGCGGTTTACCAATATCCGCACCACCCGTGCCAACAATGTCACCACGGGGCGTATCTATCAGAGTGTCATCGACAAGGAGCGCCGTGGCGACTATCTGGGCAAGACCGTGCAGATAATACCTCATATCACTGACGAGATAAAGCGCAATGTGATGGCCCTCGGCAAGACGGGCAACTTTGACTTTGTCATCACCGAGATCGGTGGCGTGGTGGGCGATATAGAGAGTCTGCCTTTTCTGGAGGCTGTGCGTCAGCTCAGATGGGAGCTTGAGGACAACTGTCTGTGCATACATCTGACATATGTGCCTTTCATCGCGGCGGCCAAGGAGCTGAAGACCAAGCCTACGCAGCACTCCGTGAAGGAGTTGCAGCATCTCGGCATACAGCCCGATGTGCTCGTGCTGCGCACCGAGCATGACATCCCCGTCACGATGAGGAAGAAGATAGCCCAGTTCTGCAACGTGGCTCCCGACGCTGTTGTGCAGAGCCGTGACGCGAGCTCGATCTACAAGGTGCCCATGCTGATGCATGAGCAGCATCTTGACGAGATAGTGCTCCGCAAGGTCGGGATTGTGCCGCAGGGCGAGCCTGACCTGGGCCCATGGCGCGAGTTTCTCACCAAGATGGACAAGGCCACGGAGAAGGTGACCATAGGTCTGGTGGGTAAGTATGTGGAGCTTCAGGATGCCTACAAGAGTATCAATGAGGCTCTGTTCCAGTGCGCTACCTATCTCGACCGCAAGCTTGATCTGCGCTATATCCACTCTGAGAAACTCAACGGGGGGAATGTGGATGCACAGCTCGAGGGGTTGGACGGCGTCATCATCGCTCCCGGTTTCGGCCAGAGGGGCATAGAGGGAAAGTTCGTGGCTCTCGAGTGGTGCCGCACTCACGATGTGCCCACTTTCGGCATATGTCTGGGCATGCAGTGCATGGTGATCGAGTTTGCCCGCAATGTGCTCGGTCTCACCGAGGCCAACTCCACGGAGATGAACCATATGACTCCCGACAATGTGATAGACCTCATGGAGGAGCAGAAGAGCATCCACAATATGGGCGGAACCATGCGTCTGGGTGCTTACCGCTGTCACCTCGATCCGTCGTCGCACGCTGCGGCGGCCTACGGGAGCACTGAGGTTGAGGAGCGTCATCGCCATCGCTTCGAGTTCAACAACGAGTACCGTGCGCGGTTTGAGGAGGCCGGCATGAAGTGCGTCGGAGAGAATCCCGACACGCATCTGGTGGAAGTCGTGGAGCTTCCTGACCATCGTTGGTACATAGGTACCCAGTATCATCCCGAATACTCCTCGACGGTGCTCGCACCATCGCCTCTCTTCATGGATTTTGTCAAATCAGCCATATCATATCAGAAAGAAAAAGAACAGATAAATGGATAAAAACACCCTGACGGGCCTGCTATTGATGGGCCTCGTGATTTTTGGTTTCATGTATCTCAACCAGCCGTCGGCCGAGGAACTCGAGCGCCAGCGGCAGGAGCGCGAGCGCATGGAAGCCGCCGAGGCCGCGAAGGCCTCCGACCCCTCGCTGCTCACCCTTGACTCCATAACCTCCTCGGAGGTGGCCCAGATCGCGGCCACCATACGTGAGCTCGGACAGACCGACACCACGGCACATGTGAGCCGTCTGAAGGTAGATGGCATAGACCTTTCGGTAGGCGCCGACGGCATCGTGACCGGTACTATCGAGACCGACGGCCAGGCGGTGGCAGCGGCTCCGCTGCTTGCCAACGAGACTTCGGGTATGTCCGAGCGTCTCGCCGCCAAGGCCATGTCAAATCTGCGCGGAGCGTTGGCCACCGCCGCCCGCTACCGCGGCTTCGCCCGCCATCTGGCCGGCGACAGCGCCACTGTGAAGCTCGAGAACAAGTATCTCTCGCTCGAGCTCTCCAACAAGGGTGGCGTGATATCGCGCGCCACACTCCGCGACTATGACAGCTATGACTCTACCAAGGTAACACTCCTTGCCCCTGAGACTGACAGCTACGGCTTCACGCTCACATCCGCCAACCAGCGCTTTGATACCCGTGAGTTCTTCTTCACACCCGTGCAGGAGAATGACTCTACCGTGCTCATGCAGCTCGATCTTGGCGACGGTGCCACATGGGGTGTGCGCTACACACTTCCGTCTGATTCCTATCTTGTAGGTATCGACGTGGTGCAGGAGGGGATGCAGGCCATCATACCTACCTCGGTGGCCTCGATGGACTTCACCTGGCATCAGAAAATGCGCCGTCTGGAGGCCGGACGTGTGTTTGAGGAGCGCAACTCGGCGCTTTACTACATGTTCCCGGACGGAGATGTGGACAATCTCAGCGAGAGTGGTGACGACAGCGAGGAGATCAACCAGCGCCTCAAGTGGGTAAGCTGCAAGAACCAGTTCTTCTCGGCTGTGCTCATGGCCCGCACCAACTTTGCCGCCGCCGAGCTCAACAGCTCGGAGCTTAAGGATGATCCTGACTACATAAAGCGTATGGAGATCGGCCTGACGCTCGATTACTCGGCCGGTCTGGCTAATCCCGCGAGCTTTGTGATGTATCTCGGCCCCAACTCCTATCCCCTCATGAAGGGTGTGGAGAAGGATATCTTCCCCGAGGAGAACATGCACCTGACCAAGCTTATTCCCCTTGGCTGGCCTATCTTCCGCTGGATCAGTACGCTGATCATCATACCCGTATTCTCGTTCCTGGGCAGTTTCATAAGCAACTACGGTCTGATCATCCTGTTGCTGACGGTGTTCATCAAGATCATTCTCTATCCCTTCACCTACAAGAGCCTTATATCTCAGGCCAAAATGCGCCTGCTGGCACCCGAGCTGAAGGCTATCAATGAGAAGTATCCCGGTAACGAGAATGCCATGAAGCGCTCGCAGGAGAGCATGGCTCTCTATAACCGCGCCGGCGCCAACCCGATGTCGGGCTGTCTGCCCATGCTGCTCCAGATGCCTGTGCTCGTGGCCATGTTCTGGTTCTTCCCCTCGGCCATCGAGCTTAGAGGCGAGTCATTCCTCTGGGCCAAGGATCTCGCCGCCCCCGATGCCATCATATCGTGGACGGCCAATATTCCGTTCATCTCCTCGACATTCGGCAATCACATAAGCCTGTTCTGTCTGCTGATGACCGTGACCAACATCCTGTACACTTATCTCAATACCCAGACCCAGGCCTCGAGCGGTATGCCCGGCATGAAGTGGATGATGTATATGATGCCGGTGATGTTCCTGTTCATCTTCAACAACTATGCCGCCGGCCTGAGCTACTATTATTTCCTCTCGCTGCTCATCACCATCGCCATGACCTTCATATTCCGCAAGGTGGTAAGCGAGGAGAAGATGCGTGCCAAGATGGCCGAGAATGCAAAGAAGCCCAAGAAGAAAGGTTGGATGCAGGCCAAACTCGAGGAGGCTCAGAAGCAGCAGCAGGCCATGCTCCGCGAGCAGCAGCGCCGCAACAAGAAGCATTGACCGGACCTACACTCTCCCCCTCCATCCCTCTCGCCCGTACCCATGAAAAATATCATTGCAAGAAAATTCATAACCATAGTCCTCGCCGCGGCTGTCTCCTCAGGGAGCATGGCCGTGGCGCAGGAGTTTAAGGTCACTCCGGGTTCGCTTGGTGTGACAGTTTCTGTTCCGGCCGATGCCTCCACGATCGTTCTCGATGGCAGGGTGAACGGAGCGGATCTCCATTACATCGCCACCCATTGCCGGGGGTTACGGATGCTTGACCTATCGAAGGTATCGGTGGTATCCTACAGTTCCAACCGCCGTCTGACAGCCAATGTCACCGCTCACGTGGCCGATGAGCTTCCGCCGTTTCAGCTGTCCGGTCTGAAGGCCGGACAGGTTCGTCTGCCCGAGGGTATAACGGCCATAGGAGCCGGTGCCCTCATGGGTGCGGAGATCACGTCGGTGGTCATACCGGCTTCGGTGAAGAGTATCGGTGATGGTGCATTTGCGGCATGCCGTAACCTTACGGAGGTGACCGTTCCGGCTACGGTAGGGAGCGTGGGGAGCGATGCGTTCAACGGCTGCACCTCATTGGCCAGAGTGACATATATGGCTGACGATGTGCCCTCGGGGTGCTTTGCCGGATGTGTGTCGCTCCGGGAGGTTTCGCTGCCACAGAGTGGCGGCTCCATCGGGGCAAGGGCATTCAGCGGTTGCGTTGCCCTGGAGGATATGGAGATGCCGGACGCTCTGCGCACCATAGGCGAAGAAGCCTTTGCCGCAAGCGGAATAGTGCGTGCCGACATGTCGGGATGCCGCTCGCTTGCATCGGTCGGTGACCGGGCATTTGCCAAATGCCTGTCGCTTGAATCGGTGGAATTTCCTTCGGGAGCTACTGTGAGCATGGGTGAGGGACTGTTTTTCGACGACTCGTCGCTCATGTCGGTGCGTTTTCCCGATGTCATGTCACATATCCCCGACATGACGCTCAAGGGGGCTACCGGTCTCAGCGATATATACAGTTCTCTCCCCGAGGGCGTGGAGGCTATAGGCCGTCTGGCTTACCATGGCATGGGATCGGTGGCCGAGGCATCGCTCCCCTCCACGCTCAGCTATATCGGCGACCGTGCATTCGAGGGTTGGACATCTCTGCAGATGCTCGACGCCACACAGCTCCGTGAGGTGCCCGCACTCGGCGAAAATGTATGGGCCGGTGTGGACCAGGCTTCGGTTTTGCTAAGTGTCACGCCCGAGATGGAGGACAGTTATCTCGCAGCCGACCAATGGAAGGAATTCAGCATACGCCGGTCAGGCACCACGGGCATAGAGCTCAACGGCACGGGCGCCCGGGTTTCGGTGATGTTTGACGGCATGACCCTGCGCATACGCGGATCGGAGGAGATACTCTCCGCCGTGCTCCACGACATGAGCGGATATATGCTTGCATCGGAGACGCCGCAGCCGGCCGTGTGTGATCTGGATATGGACACATCGGGTTTCTCCACACAGTTTTTCATCCTCACCGTGCGGCTCGTATCGGGCGACACGGCAACCTTAAAACTCCTGCGTAAATAACCACCATGGGCAAGAACAAACTGAAGAAATTTGCAGAGATGGAGACGCTCGAGCGTGTCTATCAGTATCCATTCTCTTCGCTGCGCGATGGCGAAGGCTGCCCTCTGCGCGGGCGCTGGGGCAAAGAGGTGTTCGGCAACGACAATCCCATCACTCTCGAACTGGGTTGCGGCAAGGGTGAATATGCCGTTGGGATGGGGCGTCTCTATCCCGACCGTAATTTCATAGGCATAGACATCAAGGGAGCCAGAATGTGGACCGGCGCGAGGCAAATCAATGCCGAGGGGCTGAACAATGTGGCATTCCTGCGCACATCCATCCATCTTCTGCCGGAGTTTTTCGCTCCAGGCGAGGTGGCGGAGATATGGATCACATTTCCCGATCCGCAGATGAAGAAGGTGAACAAGCGTCTCACAGGCACGCATTTCCTCGATATCTACCGCAAGGTACTCGCCCCCGGCGGAGTGATCAATCTGAAGACCGACTCGCCGTTCCTCTTTGCATATACCCGTGGCATGGCCGAACACAACTCGCTGCCGCTTGTGGGCCTGAGCGAGGATCTCGCAGTCAATCCTCTGGCCGAGCTCGTTCCCCCCATCACCACCTATTATGAGCAGCAGTGGCTGTCGCGCGGCATCCCCAGCAAATACATAGGCTGGCGTCTGCCCGCCGACGCGCAGCTCACCGAGCCTGATCTCGACATAGAGCCCGACACCTACCGATCCTTCGGCCGCGGTACCCTTCAGGGGTTCTGATGCCGTATCTGCGCAGGGTGAGTGAACACTTGCGCGGGCAGGTGTGTTAACAGTTTAGAAATTTCATCACGTTATGCGACTATATCCATCACTTATAACCGATGCGCTGGCTACAGTGCGCTATCCCGGCAACGGGAAAAACCTTGTCGAGGCCTCGATGGTGGCCGATGATATCCGTATCGACGGCGATACCGTGAGTTTCTCACTGATTTTCGACAAGCCTACCGATCCGTTCATGAAATCGATGGTCAAGGCAGCCGAGACTGCCATACATACCTACATCTCGCCCGAGGTGAAGGTGACTGTCAACACACTCTCGCGCCAGCCGGCACCGGCCGCCGCTGCCCCGCTGCTGCCGGGAGTGAAGAATATCGTGGGTGTATCGTCAGGCAAAGGTGGCGTGGGCAAGTCTACCGTGGCTGCCAATCTCGCTGTGGCCCTGGCACGCGAGGGTTACAAGGTGGGTCTGCTTGACGCCGATATTTTCGGTCCGTCCGTGCCCAAGATGTTCGGCATAGAGGACGAGACCCTCTATATACATGATGTGGACGGGCGTCAGCTCATCATCCCGGTGGAGCGCTATGGCGTGAAGCTTCTTTCCATAGGATTTCTGGTGGATAAGGAGAAGGCTGTGCTTTGGCGCGGCTCTATGGCATCGAATGCTCTCAAACAGCTTATCGGCGAGGCCGACTGGGGTGAGCTTGACTATTTCCTCATCGACATGCCTCCCGGCACGAGCGATATACACCTAACACTTGTGCAGACACTCGGCATGACAGGCGTGGTGGTTGTGACCACTCCGCAGGAGGTGGCCCTGGCCGATGCCCGCAAGGGTATAGCCATGTTCATGGACGAGAAGGTCAATGTGCCTATACTCGGACTGGTCGAGAATATGGCATGGTTTACTCCCGCCGAGCATCCCGAGGAGAAGTATTACATATTCGGACGCGAGGGTGGTGTGCGCCTGGCCGACAAGCTTGGTGTGCGTCTGCTCGCACAGATACCGCTTGTGGCCTCCATAGCCGACAGCGGCGACAACGGTGCGCCCGTGGCTCTGATCGACAGCATCACCGGCCATGCGTTCATGCATCTGGCCCACGAGGTGACCGATGCCGTGGCTGAGCGCAACGAGACGCTCCCGCCCACCTCAAAGGTGCAGTTAAAGCATTGACTTTCATACATACAACCCTGACCTGCAAGATGAAGAATATCATCACACTTTTTCTCGTGTCCATGATGGCCACGGGTGTATCGGCAGCAATTCCTGACGGATACTACAACCGTCTGAACGGCAAGAACGGCGCGGCGCTCAAACAGGCTGTGCACGAGGTGATCAATCCTCACACCACAGTGTCGAGCTACTCCAACCTACCAAAATATTTTCAGGTGACTGACGTGTATCCGCGCTCCGACAAGTGGTGGGACATGTACTCCAACGTGACCCGCTACGCCCCCTCGTTCTCCGGCCTCAACCGCGAGCACTCCTTTCCCAAGAGCTGGTGGGGTGGCAGCCAGTCCACTCCGGCCTACATAGACCTGTTTCATCTCTATCCGGCCGACGGTCCTGCCAATCAGGCCAAGAGCAACTATCCTCTCGGAGAGGTGGCCAACGCCACGAAGCTCGACAACGGAGTGTGCAAGGTGGGCTATCCTGTCACGGGTCAGGGCGCCGGCGCTCAGTATGTGTTTGAGCCGGCCGATGAATATAAGGGTGACTTCGCGCGTACATATTTCTATGTGGTGACCTGTTACTCCAATCTCACATGGGCCAGGAATTACCGCTGGATGCTTCAGCAGGATGACTATCCCACACTCGCGCCGTGGGCCTACGAGCTGCTGCTCAAGTGGCACCGCGAGGACCCTGTGAGCGAAAAGGAGGTGGACCGCAACGAACTGGTGTACGGCTATCAGAACAACCGCAATCCCTTTATCGATTTTCCCGATCTGGCAGAGTACATATGGGGCAACAAGCGCGGCGAGAACTTCATTGTATCGACCGGTGTGACTCCCGGCGGTCAGGCCATACTTACGGCTCCTGTGGCCGAGACCACACTCGACTTCGGCGAGGTAGCTGTAGGGTCGGAGGCCAAGGCACTCCTGTTCTTCAAGGGAGAGAATCTCTCGTCGCCCCTGTCGCTGCTGCTCGGCGGTCAGGACAAGAGCATGTTCACACTCGACACCCGTACTATCAACCAACAGCTTGTGAACTCATCTGCAGGGTATTATCTGCAGGTGTCGTACACACCTACTGAGGTTGGCGAGCATGATGCACGTATACTTATATATGACGGTGGCCTCCCCGGCACGGGCATATATGTCAACTTCCACGGTGAGGCCCGCGAGGTGCCCACACTGTCGGCCTTGACGGCCTATGAGGCATCGGACATCACGTCCGACTCCTATACGGCATCGTGGAGCGAGGCTCCCGAGGTGATAGACGCCTATATACTCACCCGCAACCGTTATGTGGGGGGCAATGTGATCACCGAGGAGATGGAGCTTGACGGAGAGACCCCGTCGGTGACCATCAGTGACTTCAACGCCTCCGAGAGCGAGAGCTATTCGGTGCAGAGTGTGCGTCTCGGCTTCCGCTCGCCGGCCAGCAATGTGGTGTTCGTGTCACACTCCGGCATATCGGCGGTAGATGCCGTGTCGCCCCTCGAGGCCACATGCTATCCGGGCGTGATACACATCCGTACTACTGTGCCTCACACTGACGGACGTGTGTATGACGCTGCCGGACGCCTCGTCATGACCATCCCGACAGTGGGCCCCGACATGGAGCTGAATCTGCCCGACGGAGTGTATATCCTCACCACGGCCGAGCATCCCGTGCCTGTGAAACTCATAGCATATTAATCAACCTTAAATCAGATATACAATGTACAGCGATCCCAAAGAGTGCCTCTACTGCACAAATAACCAGACTCTCCACGATCTCATGATCGAGATAGCTCCCCTGAGTGTGTCACGCGCATTCCTCTTCAGGGAGCAGACCTACCGTGGACGTTGCCTCGTGGCCTACAACGGTCATGTCAACGACCTCAACGAACTCTCGGATGAGGAGCGCAATCTCTTCATGGCCGATGTGGCCCGCGTGACCCGTGCCATGCAGAAGGCTTTCAACCCCGAGAAGATCAACTACGGAGCCTACAGTGACAAGCTCTCGCACCTTCACTTCCATCTGGCTCCCAAGTATGTGGATGGTCCCGACTACGGCGGCACATTCCGCATGAATCCCGGCGAGACATATCTCACGGACGAGGAGTATGACTCCATGATAGCCGCTATCCGCGAGAATCTCTGACGATAATCTCTAAAACAGCAAGGACGTATGACCGATTCACTCAAGATCTTCTGTATCAACCTCGGGACCTATATCCCCTTCAGCGGGGGAGAGACTCTCGACGACATAGCCTCACGCCTCGGCGACAGGCTTGGTTTCACACCCGTGTGTGCCCGTGTCAACAACAAGGTGGAGGATCTTGTGTTCACGGTCTTCACCCCCAAGCAGGTGGAGTTCCTCCCCTACGGATCGCCCGAGGGGAAGCGGTGTCATACGGCCTCGCTGTGCATGGTGCTCTACCGCGCCGTCGAGTCGGTGGCGCCGGGGAGTGTCCTCACCATAAGCCACTCCGTATGCGGCGGGCTCTTCTGCCGCGTAGACGGATTGACGGCCGATGATGCCAATGCGGGACTGCTGCGGCGTGAGATGGCCCGCCTCATAGCTGAGGATCATCCCATAGAACGCCGCGAGCGCCCTACGGAAGATGTGATACGCATGTTCGCATCGCAGGGTCTGGAGCAGAAAGTCAAGCTGCTCCACACGCTCCATGAGCTGTATACGGTCTATTACCGTCTTGACGGACTGGCCGATACATGTCAGGGTCCGCTCCTGCCGCGCACGGGAATGATACGCGCGTTCGACATTGTCACCTACCGCGACGGGTTCCTGCTCCTCGGGGCCGATCCCGCCGATCCGTCGCGTGTGGCCCCCATGGTGCCGCAGCCCAAAGTGTTCGAGGCCTTCGTGCAGTACAAGCGTTTCAACCGTATCATAGGCATATCCAATGCAGGAGATGTCAATGAGATAGTGGAGAAGAAGGAGGATGACATGATGGTCAACGTAGCCGAGGCGCTCCACAACAAGTATATCCGCGAGATAGCCGACACCATTACCGCACGCCATCGCGATGGAGGGGCGAGGGTGGTGCTGATAGCCGGCCCATCGTCGTCGGGCAAGACAACGTTCACCAAGCGTCTGAGCATAGAGCTGCTCACCAATCTCATCAAGCCGGTGATGATATCGCTCGATGATTACTTCGTGGACCGCCACCGCACACCGCTCGACGAGAATGGCGAGAAGGACTATGAATCGCTCTTCGCCCTGGACCTCGAGCTGTTCAACGATCATCTCAACCGTCTTATAGCCGGCGAGGAGGTGGAGCTTCCATACTATAACTTTGAGAAAGGGGAGCGCGAGTTCCGTGGCCACCGCATCAGTCTGCAACCCGACACCATCCTGCTCATCGAGGGTATACATGGTCTGAATCCGCAGCTCACGGAGGGTGTGGAGGAGCGGATGAAGTACCGTGTGTATGTGTCCGCGCTGTCAAGCATCACCATCGACAATCACAACTGGGTGTCCACTACCGACAACCGTCTGCTACGCCGCATGATACGCGACTACAAATACCGCGGCACATCGCCCATCGACACCATAGCCCGCTGGCCGAGCGTGCGCCGGGGGGAGGAGAAGTGGATATTCCCTTATCAGGAGAATGCCGACTCGATATTCAACTCCTCGCTGCTGTTTGAACTCGGTGTGATACGCGACGAGGCTGAGAGGGTGCTCCGCACCGTGCCGCGCGACCGTGTGGAGTATGCCACCGCCCATCGTCTGCGCCGTTTCCTCAACTATTTCGCTCCGATACCATCACGTGTCATTCCTCCGACAAGTCTGCTGCGCGAATTCCTCGGCGGGTCATCGTTCCACTATTGATGATAATAAAAAACTGTAAAAAGATAATCTTTTGAAAAAAATACAGGTAAATTGTTGTAAATTTGTGGATAAAAGATTTGAAATATGGTACAGCTGACAATAAATATAGAGAATAAAGCCATTATTCCCTATCTTAAGCGGGTATTGAATGCCATTGATGGTGTGTCAGTGGTCAGTGCCCGAAAGAAGGAAAAAAAAGGAATAGAGGAAGCCCGCGAGGATGTCCGGACAGGGCGTATCACCCGATATCAAAGTCCGGAGGAGATGTTTGATGCATTCGGCATATGAATTATTTGATTACTACCACACATAGATTTGAAAAATCTTTAAGGAAGTGTATCAAAAGAGGTCTTGATATGTCGGAGTTTAAACGTGTAGTGTCGTTTCTCGCAAATGAAGGCACATTACCACCCAGATATAAACCTCATAGATTATCCGGTAATTATGATGGGGTGTGGGAATGCCATATCAAACCGGATTGGTTATTGCTATGGGAACAAAATGATAAGGAACTTACACTTCTGCTCCTTGATACAGGTACCCATTCGGATTTGTTTTGATGTTGTTTTATGAAATAATCGGCGTGGGAAATACGTTATAGACAGATATGGAAAAGCTTTTGCATTCACTTATTTATCTCGCTATGATAGCGATAATGGCCGGATGTGGCAATGATGAGCCTGATCCGGCTCCGGCTCCGGTGCCTGATCCGGTGAGCCGTACCATTCTTGTCTATATGGTGGCCGACAACAATCTGTCCACCGATTGGGACTGTGACAAGGATGACCTTGACGAGATGGTCATGGCTGCATCCACCACGGGGTTCAACGGTGGCCGTCTGATAGTCTATTACGGGCGTTTTCTCACCGAGAACGGAGAGACCCTCCCACCGCGGCTGCTTGAGGTAACTGCCGGCGGCCTGAAGGAGCTAAAATCTTATTCGGATGACCGTGCAGTCTATTCGGTGGACCCCTCGCGCATGAGCGAGGTGATGGCCGACATGAAGAGCTTCGCACCGGCCGATGACTATGGCCTGGTGATGTGGAGCCATGCCAACGGTTGGCTTGGTCCGGTAAATCCTGATGACAACCGCTACCGTTCGTTTGGCGACGACCGCGGACATCATATCACGCTCCCCACTCTCTATGACACACTCAAGGATGAGCGGTTCAGTTTCATTTACTTCGACTGTTGCCTGATGGGAAATGTGGAGACCGTGTGGGAGTTGCGCTCGCTCGCTCCCGTGATCATAGCCTCGCCCACCGAACTCGGCATAGAGGGTATGCCTTATGACGAGAATCTCGAGTGCCTTTTTGCCAAGACGCCCTTGGCAACAGAGGCCGCTGCGAACACCATGAATTGGTATGAGAGCAGAAACCGTCCATGCCAGATGACCGTCATACAGACCTCCGGTCTGGAGCGTCTGGCCCGTACCACCCGCGATATCCTTGCCACTGTGACCTCATATCCCGAAGATGTCACCTCCATGCAGCGCTATGTGATACCCGGCGAGCGGTGCTGGAGCTACGATATGGATGACTACATGGCGCTTCTGGCCGGAGAGGAGTCAGCGCTGCTCGCTGAGTGGCGTGATGCTCTGGCAGGCACTGTGATATACTGCGCCACCACAACGTTGGGCATAGGGAATCTGCGCATGGAGCGCTACTGTGGACTCGGGGTGCACGCTCCCCGCAATGCCTCCGAACTTACTTACCGCGGTTATGACACACTGGCATGGTGGCGCGACGTAGCCTCCACATGCCCCGCCTACAAGGACTGACTTATAACAGAAATAGAAACTTACAGATAAATGACACAGACCCCCGTCACTCTTCCTGCCGACACTGTGGCGCCCTCGCGCGAGATCGCCGCACTGAAAAACATGTCGTTTGACGAGCTTATCAACAATCTTGTGAGCGACCTTGTGCGCTTCGCCATCTCGCTGGCGATAGCCGTGGCCGTGTTCTATATCGGCCGATGGATCATACGGCGCATCTATTCGCTTGTGGAGAGCATACTGCACAAGCGCAATGTGGAGGCGTCGTTGACCACGTTTGTGCTCAGTTTCGTCAACATAGTGCTCTATTTCATCCTCATCGTCACGGTGATCGGTATACTCGGGATAGAGACCAGCTCCTTCCTGGCGCTCTTCGCCTCGGCCGGCGTGGCCATAGGTATGGCGCTGAGCGGCACGCTCCAGAACTTTGCCGGGGGTGTGCTGATACTGCTCCTCAAGCCGTTCCGTGTGGGTGATGCCATCGAGGCGCAGGGATATGCGGGCACCGTGAGGAAGATCGAGATATTCAATACCGTCATCACCACGCCCGACAACAAGACCATCATCATCCCCAACGGAGGTCTCTCCACCGGTACCATCAACAACTCCACCACACAGCTTTACAGGCGTGTGGAGTGGAAGCTGGGTATATCCTACGGCGACAAGGTGGAGCCTGTCCGCGCCGCCATTCTGTCGATGCTCGCCGAGGATCCGCGCGTATTCGCCGAGGAGACCTCCCCAGCCGGAGCCGGCACCGGCCCGAAGGTGTTCGTGGCCTCGCTTGATGACTCGGCTGTGACACTCGCGGTGCGTGTGTGGGTGAGGAAAGAGGAGTATTGGGACGTGTTCTTTGCGTTCAACGAGCGCTTCTACGAGGAGCTTCCCGCGCGTGGCAACATGTCGTTCCCCTTCCCGCAGATGGACGTGCATGTACAGAAAATTTGAAAAATAACACAATCCGGTGTAACTTTGGCCGGCCGCTGACGTCTTATGATAAAAACAATTAAAACAATCATGAAACGTCAACACATCCTTCTGTCACTCCTCGTGACACTTTTCGCTCTCGGAGCCTCAGCGGCCGAACGTACCATAAATATCACCAAGCCGTATACCACCGTGGCGGCTGTAGCCGGGGTCAAGGTCAACTATGTGCCCGGCAGCAAGAACACTACGGTTGAGATATCCGGTCCTTCCGATCAGATAGACAGGATCGTTGCCGAGGTGGACAACGGGATGCTCTGCATGCGTCCGAGCACTGACAAGGACGGCAACGTGAGAGGCGAGACCGTGAAGGATGTCATAGTGACTCTGCGCGGCCCGCTGGTGGCCGACTTCACGGTGAGTGCCGGAGCCAAGATCAAGACCAAGACACCGGTCAAATATACCAAGAAGACCCTGATGCTGTCGGCCTCGTCGGGCGCCGGGATCGAATTTGAGAACGTGACAGCCCAGCAGGTGAACATCTCAGCTTCATCGGGCGCCGACATTGAGGTAGACAAGCTCAAGGCCACGTCGGCCATTGTGTCATGCTCGTCGGGTGCCGATGTGGATCTGGAGGGGCTTGATGTGCGTCAGCTGGTGGCCTCGTCATCATCGGGTGCCGATGTCAGCCTGAAGGGATATGCCGCCAATGCTGATCTCTCCGCCTCGTCGGCAGCCTCGCTTTCGGCCAAAGAACTGCGGACGGACAACCGCAACGTCTCCTCCTCATCCATGGGATCGGTGAAAGTAAGGTGATAAAGGCGGGTAATCCGCCGGTCCGCCCTGTCTTTAACATTATTTATATGGTTTTTTCCGCGGATTGTACGTAACTTTGCGGAAGGCGTGTACTACGCTTTCCGCAAAGTTGCGCTGACAATACCTTATCTCTCCTACCGATACGGCAGCTCTCCTTATCACACGCTCTCCTCTACCGCCGCACCCCCGTGCAGCGGTCCCGCTTCTGAAAAAGAAAAAAACTATATAATGACAAGTAAATGGAATTACTGTCCCCTTACATCCGACGAGCAAGAAGCAGAATCCCGACTGGCGGCGCGCTATTCGGGAGTCCCGCCCGTTAGCGAGCTGCTTGCACAGCGGGGCATATCCACTGTCGAGGAAGCGGAGAAATTTTTCCATCCCTCGCTCAGGGATCTGCATGACCCGTTTCTGATGCCCGACATGGACCGTGCCGTCGGGCGGCTCAACCGTGCCATGGGGTCGAAGGAGAAGATAATGGTCTACGGAGACTACGATGTGGACGGCACCACAGCCGTGGCCCTCGTCTACAAGTATCTCCGCGCCTACTACTCCAACATCGATTACTATATCCCCACCCGCACTGAGGACGGATATGGCATATCGAAGGCTACCATCGACATGGCGGCTGAAAAGGGGGTTAACCTCTTCATCATCCTCGACTGCGGTATCAAGGCCGTCGAGGAGATAGCTTATGCCCGCACGTTGGGCATAGACTTCATAATATGTGACCATCATGTGGCCGACGAGGTGCTGCCTCCGGCCGTGGCGATACTCAATCCAAAGCTCGAGGGTTCGACCTATCCGTGCTCCCATCTGTCGGGGTGCGGTGTTGGCTTCAAGCTTATGCAGGCGTTCGCCATCTCCAACGGTCTCGGCACCGCCGACCTGGAGGGGATGCTCGACCTTGTGGCCGTGTCCATCGCCGCCGACATCGTGCCGATGGTAGGGGAGAACCGTATACTCACCTACTACGGACTGAAGCGTCTGAACTCGAACCCAAACATGGGTCTGCGGGCCATAATACGCACCTGCGGCCTTTCGGGCAAGGAGATCACCATATCGGATGTGATATTCAAGATAGGGCCGCGCATCAATGCGTCGGGACGTATGCAGAGCGGCAAGGAGGCTGTTGATCTGCTCGTGAGCCGCAACTCGGCCGACGCGCTGACTCTCGCCAAGGAGATAGACCGCTACAATCAGGACCGTAAGGAGCTTGACAAGATGATCACCGACGAGGCCAATGCCATCCTCGAGGCCCGAGGTGAGACCCACTCCGACAAGAAGACCATAGTGATCTACAACAAGGATTGGCACAAGGGTATAATCGGCATCGTGGCCTCACGCCTTACGGAGCTTTACTACAAGCCTACGGTGGTGCTCACCTTTGCCGGAGGGCTCGCCACGGGATCCAGCCGTTCGGTGCAGGGTTTTGACGTGTACAGCGCCGTGGAGAGCGCACGCGATCTTCTGGAGAATTTCGGTGGACACACCTATGCCGTAGGCCTCTCGCTCAAGGAGGAGAACATACCGGAGTTCACGCGGCGTTTCGAGCAATATGTCACAGACAACATTCGCCCCGACCAGCTGCGTCCTACGCTCGATATTGACGCCTATCTGACATTCTCGGAGATATCCAACGAGTTTCTCTGTCTGCTGAGGCGTTTCAATCCGTTCGGCCCGGGCAACGCCAAGCCGGTATTCTGCACCCGATCGGTCAAGGATTTCGGCACGAGCAAGCTTGTTGGTAAGGCCGGCGAGCATATCAAGCTCGAGTTGGTGGACGATACGTCGGGCAAAGTGTTCAACGGCATAGCCTTCAACTCCGCCGCCCATTTCGCCCATATCCATGCCGGACGTCCGTTTGATATCTGCTATACCATAGAGGAGAACAAACGCAAGGGCTCGCCGTCAATACAGCTCATGGTCAAGGGGATCACCCCGCGATGAACAAGCATGACATACTGACCCGCCATTGGGGCTACGCATCGTTCCGCCCCATGCAGGAGGAGATAATAGACTCTGTCCTGGAGGGGCACGACACTCTCGGCCTCCTCCCTACGGGCGGAGGCAAGAGCATAACGTTTCAGGTACCGGCGCTGATGCTGCCGGGCCTGACGCTTGTGGTCACCCCTCTGATATCGCTGATGAAGGACCAGGTGGACAATCTGGCTTCACGAGGTGTACGCGCCGTGCTGTTCCATTCCGGCCTGACGAGGGCCGAGAAGGAGCTTGCCATGACGCGCTGCAGGCTTGGCAAGGCGAAGATAGCATATCTGTCGCCCGAGCGCTTGCAGAATGAGGTTTTCCTCGCCGAGCTCAGGGGGCTGACGGTGAGTCTGCTTGTGGTGGACGAGGCCCACTGCATATCGCAGTGGGGCTATGACTTCCGCCCTTCCTACCTTAAGATATCCGCCCTGCGCCGGGTGATAGGCCCTGAAGTGCCTGTGCTCGCCCTGACGGCGTCAGCCACCCCCGAGGTGACGGCCGACATCATGGAAAGGCTCGGCTTTGACCGGCCGCGGGTGTTCGCCCGTTCATTCACGCGCGAAAATCTCAGCTATATTGTGCGTCATGCCGACTTCAAGGAGGAGATGCTGCTGCGGGTGCTTCGCAACACCACGGGGTGTTCCATCGTGTACGTGCGCTCGCGCCGGCGCACACGCGAGCTGGCCATGCTGCTCCAGCAGGAGGGGATATCGGCCGCGGCCTACCATGCCGGTCTCGCCCCGGAGGAGAAGGAGGAGCGGCAGAATATGTGGAAGGATGACCGTGTGCGGGTGATGGTGGCTACAAATGCCTTCGGCATGGGAATAGACAAACCTGACGTAAGGGTGGTGGTGCACTATGATCTCCCCTCGTCGCTCGAGGAGTACTATCAGGAGGCCGGCCGCGGTGGACGCGACGGCAAGGAGGCATTGGCTGTGGCTATAGTGAGCCGTGCCGACAAGGGTACGCTCACCCGGCGCGTCAGCGAGTCGTTTCCCGACAAGGAGTTCATAGGGCATGTCTACGAGATGGCAGGCAATTTTCTCAACGTGGCCGTCGGTGAGGGCTACAACCGTGTCTATGAGTTTGACTTCAATCTGTTCTGTTCCACATTCAGTCTCCCTCCGGTTCCGGCCCGTAATGCCCTCCATATACTCGGGCGCGCCGGATATGTGGAATATATCGAGGAGACCACCTCGCGCTCGCGTCTGATGGTGGTGATGGACAAGGAGGATCTCTATTCGCTGGATCTCGACAGTGTGACGGAGGATGTGTTCCAGTGCGTGCTGCGCATGTACTCCGGTCTGTTTGCCGACTATGTGTACATAAGCGAGGTGAGTCTTGCCCGGGCGCTCACGCTGTCTACCGAGCAGGTATACCAGTCGCTCCTTTATCTCGGGCGGTTGCATGCCGTGAGCTACATACCGCGGCGCACCACTCCCTATCTCTACTACACCACCTCGCGCGAGGAGCCGCGCCATATAGTCATACCTCTGGAGGTGTACGAGCGGCAGCGCGAGCGCATGGAGCGCCGTGTGGAGGCCATGAAGAGTTTTGTGTTTGATACTGATGGATGCCGTGCCGGCAAGCTGCTGGCATATTTCGGCGAGAAGGATACGGACTCCTGCGGTAAGTGCGATCTGTGCCGCGAGCGCAGGCGCAGGGATGTGCCGGACGGCCCGGTCGATATAGTGCGGGAGGTGCTCAGGCATGCCGCACGACCGGGCGGTGTGGAGTATGGGTCACTACTGGAGCATCTGGGACCGACCTATGGTGCTGACAGTGTGCTGGATGCTGTGCGTACCCTGGCCTCGCGCGGGGAGCTGCGCATGGAGGGCACACATGTGTCGGCTTGCTGATGACAACATATTTTTATTCTTTTTAAACCTCCTGCGGTCAACATTTGCCGTAGGGCTTATGTTTGTATCTATGAAAGCACGAAAGAGCGGCTGACACCGCTCCCGTAGGTTTTCAAAATGTAGTCCACCCGGTCACAGACCCTGGACTATGGGAGTGAAATCTCCCGATAACCCCGGCCCTACACGGCGCAAGCCCGGCCGGCAGCGACGAAGGTCTTTAGCCGTAAAGACCTTGGGGAAGCGTAACAGACTTGACTTCCCCGTTCTATCAACAGCCCGGCGTATGGTACCAGCGACCCGCCGGGCTTTTTTTGTGCATATGTGTCAGATTATCTCGAGATTGGCGGCCAGACGCTGACGCACCACCTCGTAGATCATGACTCCGGCGGCCACGGAGACGTTGAGCGAGCCGATGTTGCCGAACATGGGTATGGCAGCCTTGGTGGTGCACTCCTTCATTACATCCTCGGATATACCGGTATCCTCGGCGCCCATCACGAGGGCCACGGGGGTGGTGTAGTCGCCCTGGGTGTAGTTGATGGTGGCTTTCTCAGACACGGCGGCTACGTTGTAGCCGTTCTCGCGCAGGAATCGGGCTGCCCATGCTATGGAGTTGCAGCGGCATACGGGTATGTGGTGGAGGGCACCGGCTGAGGTCTTGATGGCATCGCCGCCCACGCTTACGCTGCCGCGGTCGGGTATGACTATGGCATCGACACCAGCACACTCGCATGTACGGGCAATGGCACCGAAGTTGCGCACGTCGGTTATGCCGTCAAGCAGCACTATGAAGGGGAGTATTCCCTCCTCGTAGAGAGCAGGGACGAGGTGGTCCAGACGGTGGTAGGTGATGGCGCTGACTATGGCCAGCACACCCTGATGGTTCTTGCGCGTGATGCGGTTGATGCGTTCGGCGGGCACGCGGGTGACGATCACCTTCATGGCGTGGGCCTTGGCGATGAGTTCGCTTACGAGTTCGTTGTGGAGGTCCTTGGATATGAGGATCTTGTCGATCTGCTTGCCGGCCTCGATGGCCTCGATGACGGCACGTGTGCCGTAGATATAGTCGTCGGGTGTCATTGCTTTTGTTCGTTAAGAAGTGATTTTGCGGCCTCGATGGCGGCGGGGCCAATGTCTGAACCGCCGAGCATCGCGGCGATAGCCGTGACGCGCTCGGATGGTGTGAGTGGGCTTATGCGGGTGTGAGTGGAGTTCTCGTCGTCCACCTTGTAGACGCGGAAATGTGAGTTGCCCTTGGCGGCCACCTGCGGGAGATGGGTGATAGCTGTGACCTGTATGGAGCGGGAAATGGAGCGCATCATCTCGCCCATGCGGTGGGCCACGTCGCCCGACACACCGGTGTCGATCTCGTCGAATATGATGCTCGGGAGCTGTACCTGCGATGCTATGATGGTCTTGATGGAGAGCATGAGGCGTGACACCTCGCCCCCCGAGGCCGTGGAGCCTACAGGCATGAGGGGCTGATTCTTATTGAAAGCCACCATGAACTGCACGGAGTCGATGCCTGTCGGGCCCATGTCGGCGGGGATGACGCGGATCTCCACCTGGAGGTTCTTCATGCCCAGCGGCATGGCTGTGTCGCGCAGCTTGCCGGCGAAGCGCAGTGCCTCGGCCTTGCGGGCTTCGGATATTTCGAGGGCAGTCTCGCGGGCGAGAGCCTTGGCGCGGCGTGCCTCGCGCTCCAGCAGAGCTATCTGTGTGTCGCTGCTGTCGAGGGTACGGAGCTTCTCGCGCAGGGTGTCGCGTATGGCCAGAAGATCGTCGGACGAGTCGACGTGGTGACGGTGGCAGAGGGAGTAGATGGTGCTGAGGCGCTCCTCTATCCCGGCGAGGGCCGCGGGGTCGGCGGCGAGGCTCTCATCGAGACCCTCGAGAGTGGAGGCGATGTCGGCCAGCTCGATGCGCGCGCTCTCCATGCGTGAGGGTATGTCGTCGTTGATGTCGAGCACATCGCCGAGTCCGGAACATGAGTCTATGGCGGTGTCGATAAGGCCCAGAGCGTTGCTGTCGGCTGCCGAGAGCGCTCCAATGGCGCGTCCGAGAGCAGTCTTTATGGCGGAGAGGTTGGTCTGCACATCGCGCTCACGTTCGAGCTCTTCCTGTTCGCCGGGTCGGAGGTTGAGTTCCTCGATCTGTTCGAGCTGATAGCGGGTATATTCCTCATCCTCGCGGGCGCGTTCGAGCATGGCGCGTGTGGCCTTGAGGCGACGTATGGCCTCGCGCAGGGTAGCGAACCGACGGGCGTATTCGGCCAGGCGCTTCTCGTTGCCGGCCAGAATGTCGATGACGTTGAGTTGGAATTCGGGTGTGGCCAAAAGTTGGTTCTGATGCTGCGAGTGGATGTCTATCAGTCTCATCGCCACTGCCTGGAGCTTGCTTAGGGGCACGGGGGAGTCATTGACGAAAGCACGTGAACGTCCTGCCGGTGCTATCTCGCGGCGCAGTATGCAGCGGGCGTCGTCCCACTCGAGATCAGCCTCCATACAGTAGTCGCGCAGCGAGGGGTAGTCGTCGACAGTGAAGACGGCCTCGATGACGCTCTTGGCCGACGGATCGGTGACCACGCGTGTGTCAGCTCTTCCGCCGAGTATGAGTGACAGTGCTCCGAGCATGATCGACTTGCCGGCGCCGGTCTCGCCTGTGATGACGTTGAAGCCGGGGTGGAACGTGATGTCGATGCTGTCGATCAGCGCATAGTTGGATATGTGGAGTGATTCAAGCATGGCGTGTTATTTTTCGTCACCTTTCTTAATCTTCTCGAGTTGTTCGTGGTCGGTGGGATATAGGGGCGACAGTAGATCGTAGGCATGTGAGCGCTCCTCGGGTGTGCCTTTGGAGTAGATGTTGACAAGCTCGTCGAGCTTGGCGTCGCGGAACATGGACAGACCCACCGACATGGGTGCTACCTTGTAGACTTCGGTGAGGATGTCGAGCGAGGAGTCGATGGTGCTCCTTCCCTTGTCGGGGCTTACTGACATCTGGTCGAGGCCCTGTAGGTGGTACTGGTAATAGAGGTCGCGCATCTTGCGTGTGGATGGATCGGTCCATGCGCTGAGCACGGCGGAGCGGTTCTTGGTGTCCTCGAAAGCCTTCCATCCTGTCTCGCCTGACGACTGCGCCTGGTGGACTATGGTCTCCAACCGCTCGAAGAACGGGTCGCCGCCGTGGAGCGAGAAGCTGTCGAAGTCGACTGCAAGGATCATGTAGACCCAGAAGTTGACTATCTGTGTGAGCTGGCTCTCCATGTTGGCCTCGTTGTAGACCAGCGGCTCCCCTTCGGTGTAGGTAAAGTCTATTTTTGTGTCGCGGAAGTTGATGAGCGTTGTGGTGTAGGAAGAGTTGTAGACCGGACGTGTGGACTGTACCTGCAGGGTGCCTTTCATGCGCCCCTCACCTTCGTCGTACTCGGTGATGTTGAAGAACAGGGTGCAGTCTATGCGTTCGTTGGGCGATATCTGGGCCTGTGACCACTTGGTGGTGTTGACATAGTCGTTGAGGGCGCTCTGCAGGGTCTCGAACACCGATTTGTTGGTGCCCTCGAGCTGCGAGGTGTTTACCTCCACGCGGCATGTCAGCTCCTGGGCTGTGGCGGCGGTGACGGATATGAGCAGCAGGGTGATGAGGGAGAGGATGGTTCTCATAGGCGTGAAACGATATTGTCGATTATGTCGGCCGCCACCTCGCTTTTGGGCTTGAGGGGGTAGTCGGTGCGTCCCGCACGGTCGATGATGCTCACCTTGTTGGTGTCGGTGCCGAAACCGGCACCGGCATCGCGCAGAGAGTTGAGCACGATGAGGTCGAGATTCTTGCGAGAGAGTTTCTCGGCGGCGTTGTCGGCCTCATGGTCGGTCTCGAGGGCGAATCCGGCCAGGATCTGTCCCGGTTTCTTTGCCGCGCCGAGAGTGGCCGCGATATCGGGATTTTTGACAAGGTGTATGACGGGTACTTCCGAGTGTTCGCGCTTGATCTTGCGGTCGGCGGTCTCGGCGGGTGCATAGTCGGCCACGGCGGCACACATTATGGCGATGTCGGCTGCAGGAAATGCCTCGCTGCATGCCTGGAGCATCTGACGGGCGCTCTCCACTTTCACTATGTCCACTCCGGCGGGAGCCTCGAGGGCCACGGGGCCGCTGACGAGGGTGACCTGTGCGCCACGTGCGGCACATTCGGCGGCCAGTGCATAGCCCATCTTGCCTGAGGAATAGTTGCCGATGAACCGCACGGGGTCGATCTTCTCGTAGGTGGGGCCGGCGGTGATGAGCACGCGGCGTCCGGCGAGATCGTTTCTGCCGGCGAACCATGATTCGAGCACCTTGACGATGTTCTCGGGTTCCTCCATGCGTCCGCGTCCGGTGAGACCGCTGGCCAGATAGCCGGTGTCGGGTTCGATGATGATGTTGCCGTAGGAGCGGAGCAGGGCAAGGTTGGCGGTGGTGGAGGGGTGGGCCATCATGTCAAGGTCCATGGCCGGTGCCACGAACACCTGGCTCTTGGCCGAGAGGTAGGTGGTGACGAGCATATTGTCGGCCACACCGTGGGCCATCTTTCCGATGGTCGATGCGGTGGCGGGGGCAATGACCATGCAGTCGGCCCAAAGGCCGAGGTCGACATGGGAGTGCCACTCGCCGGTGTTGGCGGTGAAGAACTCGCTCACCACCGGCTTCTGGCTCAGGGCCGAGAGAGTGACCGGTGTGATGAACTCCTTGCCGGCCGGGGTGATGACCACCTGCACCTCTGCTCCGGCCTTGACGAGAAGCCGCAGGAGGGATACACTCTTGTAGGCGGCGATACCGCCGCATATGCCGAGCACCACGTGCTTTCCGGCAAGCGGGGAGATGGCCGTGGCTGTCATTTCAGGCTCAGCTTGATGCGTGTGAAACAGTCCTTGGTGTTCTGGGCGAAGTCGCCTTTCATGATCCAGGAGTAATATGACGGATCCTTGCGGAGCACCTCTTCGGCGAGCTGACCTTTGTATTTGCCGAAGTTGACCACGGGTTTGTCGTCATCGTTGTAGATGAGGCGCCCCATGAAGTCGACGTTGCGGTTCATCTGGGAGAATTTGCTCAGCTCCTGTATGTCGTTTGGCAGGTCGTCGTAGCGGTCAAGCTGGCTCTTGAGCACCTCGAGGGTGGCGCGGGTGTCGGCGCAGGCGGAGTGTGCGCCGTCAAGTTCCTTGCCGCAGTAGAAGCGGTAGGCGGCCACGAGGGTGCGCTGCTCTTTCTTGTGGAATATGGTCTGGACATCCACAAAACGGGCCTTGGAGAAGTCGAACTTCACTCCGGCGCGTTGGAACTCCTGGTCGAGCATGGGGATGTCGAAGCGGTTGGAGTTGAATCCTGCCAGGTCGCATCCGGTGAGTTCCTGGGCGAGGGAGCGTGCTATCTGCTTGAATTCAGGTTCGCCAGCCACATCCTCGTCAGTGATATGGTGTACGGCAGTGGCCTCGGCGGGGATGGGTATGCCGGGGTTTATGCGGCGTGTCTTCTCGATCTCCTCGCCAGAGGGGAGAACCTTTATGAGGGAGATCTCCACAATGCGGTCGTGGGTTATGTCCACGCCGGTGGTCTCGAGATCGAAGAATACGATCGGTTTCTTGAGGTTAAGTTGCATCAGAAGTCGCTTACGTTCATAGGCATGAGGAGCATTGTGAGCCTTGTGTCGGGCTTGTCCTCGGTGGGAAGTATCACGGCGGGGCGCGAGGGATCGGCGAGCTTGAACATGATGTCGTCAGTCCAGAGCACGGCTGTGAGTTCGGAGAGATAGCTGGAGCTGAAGCCTATCACCATGTCGGAGCCGGTGAAGTCGGACGATAGAGTCTCGACGCCGGTGGTGTTGTACTCCGTATCGCTGGCCTTGATGGTGAGTTTGTCGGGGGTGACGCGGAACTTGATGAGTCCGTGGCCTTCGTCGACAAAAAGGCTCACGCGGCGCACGGCCTTGGAGAAGAGATGACGGTTGACGGTGAGAGTGAAGGGGTTGTTCTCGGGTATGACACGTGTATAGTCGGGGAAACGGCCCTTGACGAGGCGGGAGTCGAAGGTGAATGTCTCGGTCTCGAAGGTTACACCCTGGGCGGGATCGAAGGTCACGGTGACCTCCTCGTCCTTGGAGAATACGGACCGGAACACGTTGGTCGACTTGTTGGGGAGAATGAACGAACCCTCCACGCCGGGCTGGAATCCGGTGTCCTCGAATTTGACGAGCTTATGTGTGTCGGTGGCCACGAAGATGAGTCGGTCGGGCTTGATGTCCCAGTACACACCCATCATCTGCGGGCGCAGGATGTCGGTTCCGGCGGCAAACGATGTGAACTCGAGTCCTCGCAGGAGGGTTGATCCTGCGGTCTTGAACGAGAGGGCACCGGCCGATGTGGCACGCTGGAATCGGGGATATTCCGAACCGGATATGCCCATGAACTTGTATGATCCGTCAGGATGGCTCATCTCCACAGCCAGAGTGGTGTCGTCGATGTCGAAGTGCAACTCCTGCTCGGGCATTACCCTAAGCAGCTCCACGACCCTGCGGGCGTCGATGCAGAACTCGCCCTCGCCCTCGACATCCATTATGAGGATGCGCGCGCAGAGGGTGTTCTCGCCATCGCAGGCTGTGATGGTGAGCATGTTGCCTGAGATGGAGAACAGGAAGTTGTTGAGTATCGTCAGCGCGTTCTTGGCGTTGATGACCTTGCTGACCGATGACGCGAAAGTCTGTAGCGTCTTGCTGGGAACAGTGAATCTCATGATGTATACCGGGGAGTTGGTTTCTTGTATTGGTAATTAACTCACAAAAGTACTAAAAAAGTATGTTATCCTAAAATTTTGGGAGGTATTTGATGAGGCCCATGTTTTTAAGAGGGTGTTTAAAAACAAATGTTAAAACCAGAGTCCAATCTCATGAGATGGATTTCGTCATGAAATGAGGGAGCATAGCTGTAGCTATGTGACCGAGTTTCAAGGCGGAAGGCATCCATGAGATTGGATGCGTATAAGGTAATTTCAATTCGTTTCATATATTACAGATTTTGTTAATTAGTCTATTCTTAGAGGGATGATTTTACTCATGGATGTCTTTTTGGTTAAATTATCCCTAATCATCGGTCACATAGCTACAGCTATGCTCCCTCTGATTATGAATAATTTACCTCAAAAATCCATCCACTCTGGTTTAATATTTGTTATTAAACACCCTCTAAACAACCTTTTAAACTGAGTACTGAAAGGACGTTCGGGAAATTATCAGTAAATTTGCATGTTTTTTCAACACACTCCTACCTGAGACCGATCAAATCATGCCCAACCTCATACAGCGGGAAAAACTCCGTCGCACAAACAACAATATGGATGCAATACGCTACGTGCTGGCGTTTTCCGTCATTGTGGCCCATTTCAATGAGCTCACAGGTTCGGATATCGTGTGGCCGGTGACGAGCGGATTCGGTGTGTCGGGATTTTTTGCCATGAGCGGCTTCCTGATCTATCCCGAGTATGCGAGGTGCAGCTCTGCCAGGGAGTTCGTATTGAGGCGGGTGCTGAGGATCATGCCTCCATATCTTACTGTGGTACTGGTGTTTGCTGTGGGACTGTGTCTTGTCTCGGCGCTTGGGCCGGTGGAGTACTTTGCATCGGGGCACTGGTGGAGATATCTGGCGGCCAACCTCTCGTTCATGAACTTCATAGAGCCCACACTCCCCGGTGTGTTCGAGGGTGGACGGTATGTGTCAGGTGCAGTGAACGGCTCGCTGTGGACCATGAAGGTGGAGTGGTGTCTGTATCTCAGTGTGATAGTGGTCGCGGCGTTGGTGGGCAGGCTGCGGCGGCGGGATGGCGGTCGTGACGTGATGTTTTTACTCATAATAATCTTCTCCATCATATACCGCTATATTTTCCTGTGGCTCTTTGCCGAGACCGGGAGGGAGATATATCAGATACTCGGACGGCAGCTGTTTGCCCAGCTCGCGTTTTTCTATGTGGGAGCCATGGCTTACTATCATCTCGACAAGCTGCTGAGATACAGGTGGATTATCCTTGCCATATTCATAGCCGGACTCTGTGTGATGCGGTGGAACTATCTGTGGTCCATAGCGCTCGAGCCGTTCGTGGTGGGAGGGCTGGTGATATGGTTGTCCATGGTGGGCCACTGGGGGCGCCTGATCAGCCGGCATGACAATGTGAGCTACGATATGTATCTCTTCCACTACCCCATAATACAGCTTGCCGTGTATTTCAATCTCTTGTCGATCGGCACGGCATGGTCATTTGTCACGGTGATGGCCGCTGTGGTGCTGATATCGTTCCTGTCGTGGAACTGTATCGGGAAGAAATTTGCGCGGTTGAAGTCCAAAATCGTGAAAAAGTAAGTATATTTGCAGTAAGTTGGGACGTACTCCCAATAAACGGCCCCGGTGACCGTTATTATACATAATGTCCACACTCATTGCCACGATGATATGCGCGAAATAGTATTTGCTACCAACAATCAACATAAACTCAGCGAGATGAGAGCCATAATAGGTGACCGATTCACGGTGCGCTCGCTTGCAGAGATAGGTTGCCACGAAGATATTCCGGAGACAGCCGATACCCTTGAGGGGAATGCCTTGATGAAGGCTCGGTATGTGAAGGAAAAGTATGGTTATGACTGTTTTGCGGATGATACCGGCCTGATGGTCGATGCCCTGGGGGGTGCTCCGGGTGTATATTCGGCCCGCTATGCCGGCCCCGGTCATGACAGTGTGGCCAACACGCGGCTTCTGCTGAAAAATCTCGAAGGGACGACTGATCGCAGCGCGCGGTTCGTCACCGTCATAGCCCTGATAATGGGTGGCGAGACCCTGACCTTCGAGGGTGCCGTGGAGGGGGAGATTCTCCCTGTGCCCGACGGCGACGGTGGCTTCGGCTATGATCCGGTGTTCAAGCCCAGGGAGAGCGCGGTATCGTTCGCCCGCATGAGCGCCGAAGACAAGAACAGCATAAGCCATCGCGGACGCGCTACCCGCAAACTCATTGACTATCTCTCCACCAATTCCATATGATCAGAAACAACAATATGATAAGAAGATTACTGATATCCTCCATCCTTGTCATAGCCGTGGCCATCAGTGCGCTCGCGGGTCTTCCCACGGGCACGTGGAAACAATATCCCGTGTTCGGCAACTTCACTAAGGTCATTGACACCCCGCGTGCGGTCTACTACGTGACCGGCGGATCGCTCTATTCCTACGACAAGGATGCGGACGAGACCCGCTTCTTCGAAGGGGGGCGTGACCTGTCAGACTATGCCATAAGCGATATCTACTACAACTATGACGATAATTACCTCCTGGTGGCCTACGACAATGCCAATCTCGACATAGTATACCCCGACGGGAGCAAGTCCAATCTTCCTGACATAAAGGATGCGGCTGTCAACGTCAACAAGAAGATAAATGACGTGTCGTTTCACAACGGGCGGATATACGTGGCCACGGCCTTCGGACTGGTGGTGTATGACGCCACGACCCAGGGGGTGATCGAGTCGGGCATATATTCACGTCCGGTGAAGTGTGTGGATGTCAATGACCGGCATATAGTGATGGTGATGGACGATGCTGTCGACAAGAAGTATCATGTCTTCACCGCCGAGCATGGCAAGCGCCTCAACACACTCGACGCTTTCACCATGGTGTATGCCGAGGGTGGACCCGTAAGCAAGATAGAGAGTATCGACGACCAGGGGCGCTTTTATGCTATCGTGAAGTGGGGTACAGTGCAGCGCCTCGACCTTCAGTCGGCTTCTGACTACAATACTTCCATCAAGGCCACCGAACTGCTGCGCGGCAAGGATGGTCTCTATTTCTTCAGCGGCGATACCCCGTCGAAGTACTATACGCTCAATGCCGACTGTCTTCCCGAGGGAGGCGTGGCATTGCCCGCGGCTCTCAATGGCAATCAGCTTTCGGCCTATGACGGACTCTCGTCGCTCTGGGCCGGTGACAGCGATGGTCTGGGCCGATATGCCGTAAGCGGCGATGCTCTGACCGTGCTTCGCGACAAGAGCGTCCCCGCCGAAGCCATAAGTTCGGGAAATATATGCAATATATTCCCTTCGCACGACGGGAAAGGATTCTATACCTGCAATCTCGCCATCTCACGAGAGCATCCGTTGGGCTCGATCGTCAGTCCCAATATGCTGCTCGCGGCCGACTACGTATCCTCGGAAGGGATCAAGCGTATCCCTTCGGTGCTCCCCGACGGAGAGCGTCTCACCTCCCCTACATTTGTGACCGATGATATATTCGATCCCGGGCGTATCTATGTGGGCACATACCTCAAAGGAGTGCATATACTCAAGGATGGTAAGAAGATCGGCTCGATAACGGGTGCCAACTCCCCTTTCCCGAAGTTCGGTTCTTCCAACTATGCCTCCTCCCTGCGTTTTGATGACAAGGGGAATCTCTGGATCTCCACAGCCACCGATGATCTGAACAACAGGTATCCCACCATCATGGTGCTTCCAGCCGACAAGGTCAGGAAGGATCCCTCCACATGGACTGTGGCCGACTGGGTGCTTCTTGACTTCAGCAAATATTTGGCACGATGGGAGTCGCAGGTGCTCCCCGTCAGCGGTACGAACTGTGCGATAGCTTTTGATGACGGCGAGGGCCGTCTGCTCACTTACAGCCACAACGGCACGCTCGCCGACCAGTCGGACGACACCGTGATGCGCTGGCCGCATCTTACGGATCAGGACGGCAAGGAGTTCTCGTCGGCCGTCATGCTGTGCGCGGTGCAGGACAAGAAAGGACATGTATGGATAGGCACCACCGAGGGTGTGGTGACCATCAACGATCCTTCGCGCATGCTCAGTCCCGACTTCTATGTGAACCGTGTCAAAGTGCCCCGCAACGATGGTACGAACTATGCCGACTATCTTCTGGAGAGTGACCGCATCGGTTCGATAGCCGTCGACAACTCCAACCGCAAATGGCTTGCCACGAATGGTTCCGGCCTGTTCCTCGTCAGCGAGGACGGATCGGAGATCCTGGCTCACTATACCAAGGACAACTCCTCGCTCCCCTCCAATGTGGTGACCTCCGTATACTGCGATCCCAATTCCAATTCGGTCTTTGTGGGAACATTCTCCGGACTCTATGAGTTCGCCTCTACCTCAGGGCCGGCGCGTGATGATTATTCGGACGTGTATGCCTATCCCAATCCTGTGGAGCCTGACTATTCGGGCTGGATCACCATCACCGGACTGATGGGTGACTCGATGGTCAAGATAGTTGACTCGGCCATGAATACCGTGAGCCAGCTCACCTCGGAGGGTGGCACGGCCATGTGGGATGGTTGCAACATGAATGGCGAGCGAGTGAGGAGCGGCGTGTATTATGTGCTTGCATCCACTTCGGGTGATGTGAGTTCGACCGGCGCTGTGGCCACGAAGATCCTTGTGATCAATTAGGCCTGTTTGTTTGTTTATTTGTTTGAAAAAGAACAGATTTTTACAATCAGTAGAATGGACACACTGAGATATAGCGATGAGTCCGACCGCGCCTATGGCGCGACCGGTGCAGCCATAGGGCTGATCATATATGACGGCGAGGGTCTTCTTGCCGGGATCGATCTTGACAGCGAGGATCCCAACGATACTGTGGCACTGTCACAGGAATTCTATTTTGCCGGCAATCCCGGCGTCTCGGCCAAGGCGGCCTGGAATCAGATGCTCAAGAATTACAATCTCGGCATCTCGATGCTCATGGCCAATGTGATGTGCCGCTATGTGGTGAACCGCCGGTCGGCAGTACCCTCCGATCTGCTCACGTTCATGCGCACGCTTGCCGCGAGCGAGGGTCACGACTCCTGCCAGCTGGAGGATGACGAGATAGAACGCCTCTTTGACAAGAATTACAATTATCTGTCGCGTGTCTTTGCCCACCGCGGTGTCCAGTCCGTGGCCCACGATTTCGCCTCGGCTCTGATGAGCCGTCGTTCGCTGTCGCCGCACGAGGCGCTCGAGCTGCTATCCGCGCTCAATATGCTGTGAACCGAATCCTAACATAGACAGAGAGAACTTACAATGCTGAACCAACCATTTCATTTCGCCCCGTATCTTAAGACTGTCATCTGGGGTGGTGACCGTATAGCTCCGTTCAAACGAATCCATTCCGCTCCGCAGGGAGTAGGGGAGAGCTGGGAGATCTCGGCCGTGCCGGGACATGTCTCCGTGGTGGACCGTGGTCCGTATGAAGGCAAGACCCTCAACGAGCTTGTCGAGATGTTTGGGGCCGAGCTGATGGGGCACCGCAACTTCCGCACCTATGGCAACTCGTTTCCTCTGCTGATCAAACTGATAGATGCACGCGACGATCTCTCGGTGCAGGTGCATCCGGACGACGCTCTGGCTATGGAGCGTCACGGCTGTCCCGGCAAGACCGAGATGTGGCATATCATCGACACCGCCCCCGGGGCACGCATCTATGCCGGACTCCGTGAAAAGATCACGCCCAAGGAGTATGAGCTCCGTGTGGCCGACAATACGCTGATGGATGTGATAGACTGCTATGAGTCGGCTCCAGGCGATACATTCTTCCTGCCTGCCGGCCGCATACATGCCATCGGAGCAGGCAATCTTCTTGCGGAGATACAGCAGACGAGCGACATCACATACCGTATCTATGACTATGACCGCCGCGACAAGGATGGCAATCCGCGCGAGCTCCATACGGAGCAGGCACGCGACGCCATCGACTATACGGTCTATCCTACATATAAGTCGGAACCTGCCGACGATATTCTGGCCGAGTGCAAGTATTTCATCGTAAGACTTCTCGAGGCCAAGGCCGGACAGAATTGTCCGATCGTCAGGTCGAGGGACTCGTTCACCATAGTGATATGCACGGAGGGTGAGGGCGCTGTGCTCGATACTTCGGCCATGACTTCATTCCCCATACGCCGTGGCGACACGCTGCTTTTCCCTGCCACCATGCAGTCGCTCAGCGCTATCGGTCCGGTCAAGCTGCTCACAGTGCAGAGCTGAGAGACGTGACCGCCATCTCCTCCGCATCTACTCCTCAACCAGTCAAAATCTCATTTCCAATACCATATTCATGGATCATTACGTAGTTTCGGCGCGGAAGTACCGACCGGCGACATTTGCGAGTGTCGTAGGCCAGAAAGCTCTGACCGCCACCCTGCGCAACGCTATCTCTACCGGCCGTCTGGCCCACAGTTATCTTTTCTGCGGGTCGAGAGGGGTAGGCAAGACATCATGCGCGCGCATCTTTGCCAAGACCATCAACTGTCTGCATCCCACTCCCGATGGAGAAGCTTGCAACAGCTGTGAGTCGTGTGAGGCTTTCAACCGTGGTAATTCCATGAATATCATCGAGCTCGACGCGGCGTCAAACAATGGCGTGGATGCCATACGAGAGCTTGTGGATCAGGTACAGGTGCCTCCCTCCATGGGGCGCTACCGTGTGTTCATAGTCGATGAGGTACATATGCTCTCCCCCTCGGCATTCAATGCCTTCCTCAAGACCCTGGAGGAGCCGCCAAGCTATGTGATATTCATCCTCGCCACCACCGAGAAGCACAAGATCATCCCTACGATCCTGTCGCGCTGTCAGATCTATGACTTCAACCGCATCACTATCCGCGACATGATAGAACATCTGTCGTATGTGGCGGAGCAGGAGGGGTTCACTGCCGAACCTGCGGCTCTCAATGTCATAGCCCGCAAGGCTGACGGTGCCATGCGCGATGCGCTCTCGATCTTTGACCAGGTGGCGGCATCATCGCGCGGCAATATCACCTATCAGAGCGCTATCGAGAATCTCAATGTGCTCGACTTCAATTACTACAACCGGTTGCTCGACTGTTTTCTGGAAGGGCGTGTGCTCGATTCGTGGCTTATCTACAAGGAGATCCGCGATCATGGGTTTGACTCTCACTTCTTCATCAACGGTCTGGCTGACTATATGAGGGATCTCATGGTGGCCTGTCATCCGTCCACCATTGTACTCCTCGAGGCCGACGATGAAGCCCGCGAATCGATGGCCCGCATGTCTGCGCGATGTACCCCGGAGTTCATATACCGGGCCATGAATCTGTGCAATGAGGCGGATCTGAATTACCGTGTGGCCTCCAACAAGCAGTTTCTCGTCGAGCTGACGCTCGCCCGGATATGCCAATTGTCAAGCCCCTCTCCCCAAGGTAATGACGGGGAAGGAGAGGGGCGATTACAGCCCATAGCCCCCGCCTCAGCCCCCACGGCAACTCCGGTATCGGCCGGTCAGGCCGCTCATGCCGTCCCCCGGTCATCGGCTCCTGTGGAGCCCCGTGTGCAACCGACGGCTACCGCTGTCACGCCACCTGCCGTGGCGCCTGCGCCACCACCACCCGTGCAGCCTCAACCGCAGCGTCGGGCCGTGAGACGTCCCGGTGCGGCGTCGACTTTCTCGCTGAGCGGCCAGTCGGCCGCAGGTGGGCCGACCGAAACGGTAGCGACTACCCGTACTGTCAGCCAGCCGCGTGACAAAGGTTATACTCCCGAGGATCTCAACGGTGCGTGGCAGGAGTTCATGACATTGAATCCCACACGTCATATACTCAACAACACCATGCGGGCATCTTTCCCAGCGCGGGTCGAGGGTGACCGGTTCAAGATGATGGTGGAGAACGAGAAGCAGCGTCAGGAGATGGAGGAGGCCATGCCGGAAATACTCACATTCATACACGACAAACTGTCCAACGACAGCATAACCGTGGGTGTGGAGATCAACGAAGGTGAGGCATCGCCCCATACATGGAACGAACGTCAGGTGCTCGCCCACATGGTGGAGAGCCGCCCGATACTCAAGGACTTCATCGATACTTTCGACCTCTCGCTCTGACAGAAAATTGTGACTGTGTCATAATTGATAGAAAGATACAAAAGGACGAAGAAGGGACAAAAGTGATAAAAAGTAATTAATTATTACACAGATAATTAATATTTTATCACTTTTGTCCCTTCTTCGTCCTTTTGTATCTTTCTATATTTTGACACACCGCTGTCATCTTACCAACGCGTCAGCGCTGGGAGTTGAGCAGGGCGGGCGAGGGGCAGGTGTAGTTGTCTATGCCGAGGTCCACTTTCATCAGATCGTCAAGTGTATGCTCCACAGGTAGAGCCTCGGGGGTGACGGGCATGCCGGAGAATTGGCTGAAATATAGCAGACATGCGTCTTTCCACCAACGGGCATCGCGGGCCTGGGTGACGAGGCGTCGGTTCACATCATCCCATATCTCCGGGTCTACCCATGGGCGTGCTTCCTGCCATGCGGCCTGCATATCACCGGTCTTGGCCACGCCACGGGCGTAGCGGTGGCACAGTTCCTCCCATAGAGTGCGTCCTGACTTCATGCGGTGGGTCCAGGGTACGTGATGGAACCACAGTATGAGCTCTTCGGGGCAGTCGTCGATCAACGAGTAGAGCGAGCGCAGCGGTTCGGGATACTGACTGACGGCGTTGCTCCCTGTGGCCGTGCGGTCGAAACCGAGTCCGGCGGAGTCGGCGCGATGATAGTAGGAGGGGAGCCAGTCGGGGCGTGCGCCGGGAATCTCGCACCATGGCTCCGGGCCGTAGTGGTGGCCCCAGGCGAATATGTGGTGGAGTCCGAGAGGCATCATGTAGTCTACCACTGCCTCGCGGCTCCCTACAAGCATGTCGGCGAGACGATGGCGCACATCGTCGGGTGTGGCCGGGTCAAGCAGACGGGCGTTGAGCCATTCGAGTGCTATATCGCGGGAGGTGAGAGTGGGATCCCATGCCAGTCTGCCGAACGCCCACCAGTTGGCATCGGCCATGGGGTGGCCTGTCATGCATTCATTGTCACCTACATTGGCCACTGCGGAGACTGCTGTGATCGACTCGGGTTTTACGAATCCGAAAAATTCCTCCCACATCGGGGCCAGGAAGGCCATGTGGTTGGAGTGGCCGAGGTATTCCTGAGTGATCTGGAACTCGACCATCTCGGGTGTTGAAGGCATGGCGCCGAACAGCGGGCTGTAGGCTTCGCGAGGCTGGAAGTCGATGGGGCCGTTTTTGATCTGGATGGTCACGTTGGGCTCGAACTTGTCGTCGAGGGGCTGAAATTCGAGGTAGGCCTGTTTGGCACGGTCTTCATCGACGGGCGAGTAGACAAAGGCACGCCACATCACCTCTCCTCCGTGGGGCTTGAGGGCGCGTGCCAGCATGTTGGCGCCATCGGCGTGGGTGCGTCCGAAGTCCATAGGGCCCGGCTGGCCTTCAGAATTGGCCTTTACAAGAAAGCCTCCGAAGTCGGGGATGAGGGAGTATATCTCGTCGGCCTTCTTCTCCCACCATTTCCCCACACTCTTGTCGAGCGGATCGGCTGTAGGGAGCGAGTCGAGGGCCATGGGGGAGGCGAAGTTGACGGAGAGGTATACCTTTATGCCGTATTTCCTGAAAATATCGGCCAGGGCTTTGACTTTGACCAGATATTCATTGGAGAGGATGAGGGGAGAGGCGTTGACGTTGTTGAGCACCGTGGCGTTGATGCCGGTGGCAGCGCAGCGGCGTGCATACTCCTCGTAGCGCGGGGAGATGGTGGCGGGGAGTTCGTCCCACTTCCAGAGCGAGCGTCCGGCATATCCGCGCTCTATAGTGCCGTCGAGATTGTCCCAGTGGTTGAGAATGCGCACGGGATAGGCCGGTATCTCGGTGATGGTGGTGTCGGCATCGGGCACCGGGCGCGAGGTGAGGTGGAAGGCGCCGTAGAGCACTCCTTTGAATGTGGTGGCCGAGAGCGTGACAGTACGGCCCGAACGGCTGAGCATGTAGCCCTCGGATCCGAGCCTGCCATCGGCCTTGATCATGCGTATGTTGACGGTGTCACCCTCCGGGAGGGTGGAGAGCTCGCGCAGGGCTGTGGAGAATACCTCGGACGGTTTCTTCACGCTGTGCCTCACCTCCGCCCCCTGCATGACTGCGAGGGGAGCGAGGAGAAGCAGCAGTGATGTGAGCGGCGTGCGCATCATTCGTCAGTGCCTTCGATGGTGATAATGTTGCCGTCGGCATCGTGGGTGAGCTCGCACACCTTGAGCGAGCGGAGCCATGACTTGCCTCCGGAGGGAACGCTGTCATGGTGGAAGAGGTACCATTTGCCTTTCCACTCTATGATGCTGTGGTGGGTGGTCCAGCCTACCACGGGGGTGAGGATCACACCTTTGTAGACGAATGGTCCGTAGGGGTTGTCGCCCACGGCATAGCAGAGCAGATGGGAGTCGCCCGTGGAGTAGGAGAAGTAGTATTTGCCATTGTGCTTGTGTACCCACGAGGCTTCGAAGAAGCGGTGGGGATCATCGGCACGCAGAGGGTTGCCCTCCTCGTCGATCACCTGTATGGGGCGGGGATCCTCGGCAAACTGGAGCATGTCCTTTGACAGGCGTGCGCACCGGCTGGGGAGCGAGGGTTCGGCGCCTTCGGGGAGGCATGCCGACTCGAGGGCCTTGTTGTCGCGGTAGCGCTGGAGCTGTCCGCCCCATAGTCCGCCGAAGTAGAGATAGTACTCGCCGTCGTCATCCTTGAGCACGCAGATGTCCATGGAGTAGCTGCCGAGCATGGGAGCCGGTTCGGCAATGAACGGACCCTCGGGACGGTCGGCCACGGCCACACCGATGCGGAAAATGTCGGTACGGTCCTTGAGGGGGAAGTAGAGATAGTATTTGCCATCCTTCTCGGCACAGTCGCAGTCCCAGAGCTGGCGTCCGGCCCAGGGTATGTCGGCTATGTCGAGAGCCTTGCCGTGGTCGGTGACGGTGCCGGTCATCGGATCGCCGTCAATGGAGAGGACGTGCATGTCCTTCATCACATACTGGTCACCGTTGTCGTTCTCAACGTTCTCGCATTCCCAGTCGTGGGATGGGTATATGTATATGCGTCCGTTGAACACGTGCACGCTCGGATCGGCCATATAATCGGCCGGAAAAAGGTATCTTTTCTTGGTCTTCATGATTTTATTGATTGTCTTGGTGAAAGTTGGAAACAAAAGAGACATAAGGGGGACAAAAGAAACAGAATTTTTTTATTTCGTATGAAGGAACTTCCGTTTGATTTGAAGCGGATATGTGCCGAAATTGATGATTATACCATTTTCGATGCCGGTGGCCTTGAGATAGTTCACCACTTGGAGCTCATGGGCTAAGGCTATATTGTCTGTGACCTTGGTCTCGACAATTACCTTGCTATCCACGAGTAAGTCTGCCCGATAGAACCCGACAGGTTGCCCTTTATAGTAGACATTTATGTTTTTTTCAAGTTCGCATGTGATGCCGGATGATTGCAGTTCCACTGAGAGTGCATGCTGGTACACACTCTCCAGAAAGCCGGCACCTAATGTTTTCTTTACCTGATAGGCGCTGTCTACTATAAGGCTGATGAGTTCTTCGGTCTTCAAAAAAATCTGTTTCTTTTGTCCTTCTTATGTCCCTTTTGTTTCTTTATGATGTGGGTGAGGGGGATTATTCCTGGGGGAGGTATTTTTTGAGGAAGGGTTTGAGGTTGTGGTTGCGGTCGAAGAGGAGGGGGTATTCCGTGCGGCCGGCCACGGGCCATCCGTTTTTCCACGACATGCTGTCGTCAGTGCCCCATGCATTGACACGGGTCACGATGTCGGCGTGGGCCAGACACATGTCCATGACATGCTCCATACGTGCATTCCATTCACGGGATATGTTCTCGGGCAGTCCGTCGGGATAGGGGTTGAGCATGGCATTGTAGGCGGTGGTGTCGGAGATGTTGGCACCGGTGTTGACCGTGGGGAGTGCGCTCATGTCCCACTCTGTCAGCATCACTTTCACCCCTGTGTCACCGAAGGCTACGAGCGACTTCTCAAACTCGTCGAAGTCGGGATAGTCCATGCCCATATGTGCCTGCATGCCTATGGCATCGATGCGCAGACCACGGCTGCGGAGATCGTTGATGAGCTTCACATAGGTGTCGCGCTTGGCGGGCGATGCCATGGAGTAGTCGTTGAGATATAGCTCGGCATCGGGGTCGGCCTCGTGTGCGTACTGGAATGCCAGAGGGATGAACTCCTCGCCGAGTATCTCGTAGAATGGGCTCTTGCGGTAGGTGCCGTCGTCGAGTATGGCCTCGTTGACTACGTCCCAGCCGTGGATCTTGCCCTTGTAGCGTCCCACCACGGTGTGGATGTGGTTGCGCAGACGTTCTTTCATCACATCGGCGCTGACGTATTTGCCGTCGGCCCCGAGAGGAAACCAGGGGGCAAGCTGGGAGTGCCATACGAGAGTGTGGCCTATGACTTTCATGCCGCGGTCAAGGCCGTATTTCACGAACTTGTCAGCGTCGTCCCAGTCATATACACCCTCGGCTGGATTGATCTTCTCGCTCTTCATGCAGTTCTCGGCCACGATCGTGTTGAAGTGGAGCGACACGATGGAGTCGCCCTTGGGGTCGAGGCCGTCAACGAGACGGGTGTTGATGGCGCCACCGATGAGAAATTTTCCATCGAAGGCATCCTTGAGAGTAGGCACTGAGGCCGTGGCCTCCTTGGTCTGGGCGGAACATGCTCCGAGCAGGAGCAGTCCGGGGATCAGTAGATACTGTGGTTTCATAGATGGTTGAGATAGATGATTGAGATTGATGGTTTAATATCAGTCCTTATGACGTGATTCGATTTCCTGATTTATGCGGTCAATTACGTCATCGTCAAGTTCATAGCGTGATATGATGAACATGGCGAGGACGAGCAGTATGGCGGGTATCACGGCCACGAGCCAGAGTATGCCCTGCTCGGCGAAGGGTGTCTGCACGGAGGCCTCCCTGTCGAAGCCTACGAATGCGAGCACCAGTCCGGGCACCACGCCACCGAGGGCCATGCCGGCCTTGTAGAATATGCCTGTGAGAGCGTTGACGATGCCGGAGATGCGTCGGCCGTGAGTGTACTCGCCGAAGGATATCACCTCCGGTACGAGTGCCCACATGTAGCCGGTGGCCACGATGACGCCTGTCGACTTGATGAACTGGGCTGCGTATACCAACCACATCTGTTCGCGCAAGGCGGGGATCATCGATATGGCGTAGAGCATGCCCATGCCAAGGATGGCCACTATGAGGAATATGTAGAACATCCCTTTCTTGCCCACGGCTTTCTTGATGGCCGGGATCATGGGCATGAATATGAAGGCGGGGATGGAGCCGAGACCCATGAAGATGGAGAGCTGGTCGGCGTTGCCTCCGAGATTGTAGTTGATATAGTAGGCTCCTGCGGCGTTGCCCACGGCCATCATGGCGAATGCTGTGATGAAGAAGAAGGCGAGGATGCGCAGCGGACGGTTGTGTACGAACTCCATCCATAGGTCGGATACCTTGACGTCGTCGGTGGCGGAGGCGTCCATGACCACACGCTCGCGGCACTGTGAGAAGCAGAAGAAGAGCAGTGCCAGACCCACACAGCCGTAGATGGCCATGGTGGAGAACCATGCGTGGTCGTTCATTGACATATCGGTGGTCTCGGTGGGGTCGAACATCTTGAGCACGAACGGGATGCCCATGCCTACGGCGAGTCCGCCCACGTTGGCCATGAACATGCGCACGGATGTCAGTTTGGTGATCTCGGCAGTGTCACGCGTCAGTGAGGCATTGAGGGCGCCGTAGGGCACATTGACAAGCGTATAGCACATGGAGAGGCCCACATATGTGATGTATGCGTAGAGGAGCGAGCCGGAGAATCCGTTCCAGAAGCAGAGCAGGGCGAAGGCGGTGAGGGGTATGCCGCCGAGCACGAGGTAGGCGCGGTATTTGCCCAGACGGGGATTGTGCTTGTCGACAAATGTCCCGACAAGAGGATCCCAGATCACATCGACTATCCTGACTATCAGAAACATCACAGCCGCTACGGCGGGGTCGAGACCGTAGACGTTGGTGTAGAAGAACAGCAGGTACATGCTGATGGTCTGGTAGATGAGATTCTGGGCCAGGTCGCCCGACCCGAATCCGATGCATTGCAGCATGGAGAGCTTGTAGAACCCCTTTGCCTCGTCGGCACGGGTTGATTTCATGGTAATATCCATCTTTACGGTATTGGTATTATAGTGTGGTTAATATTCATAGAGTTTCACGCGGAGTATCCTGTTGTCGTCAGTGGATATGCGCACGTGGCGTCCCTGGTGGGTCTCGTCGCCGTTGAACGTGCGGATGGTGCGGAGTGTGCCGTCGGGGTTTACGGCCACTTCCTGCACGGAGGCCAGACCGATGCGTCGGCCGTTCCACTTTTTCGCATCGCCGGCCTCGGCCCGGTCAGTCCCGGCGTTGAGAAATCCGTCTTCGCCGAGTTTTACACCGGAGGTCTCAGCGGTCCCGGCCGGTTCGAATGTGAGGACTATTCCGGTTCCGGCCACTATATATTCCATCGGAGCGGTGCGTATGATGATGCCGCCCGTGACAGGCCATGTGGATCCGTCCGTGGCACGCGGATCCCACGGCAGGGTGAAGTAGTGGGATGCCTTGATGCGCAGACCGTCGCGGAGCAGCGTACGTGTGGTGGAGTCGGAGTCGAAGTAGAGACCGTTCATATCCTCCCTCCCTCTGAGCAGCGGCGCGAGTGAGGCGGTCATGCGGTTTGCTTCCCGCATCTGCGGCGATGATTTACGCAGGTTGTAGGCGAATGGCGAGAGGCCTATGGCGCCTTTCTCGCCTATGGCATAGAGGGCCTGGACGGTGTTTTCCGGAGCAGTACGAATCTCGGGTATGAACAGGGTGTTGTCGGGGGTGGCGTAGGCTTCCACCCATGATGTGAATCCTTTGTCGTAGAGGTCGGGCGAGAGCATGTCGATCGACGGTGCTCCGGCATGCCATATGTCCTTGAGGTGTATGAGCGGGCCGGCAGATGGATATTCGCCCGGCCGGCGTCCGCGCGAATTCATGGCTGCGTTGACATAGAGAGGCATCTCCGGCATGATACGGCGTGCTTCGGTGGCAAGACGCTCCACGTAGCGGGCATATGACCATGCCATGAAGATCTCGTCGGTGTAGATATCGTCGCCGAACACTTCGGTCCAGGATCCGCCGGTCTTCGTGCCGTTCTCTTTCCATTTATGGAGCAGTGAGGGGTGGAGTGTGCGTTTGTTGCGGTTCAGGTGGTCCATGAGTTGTGCGGGCACACCTTTGGCATATTCCTTTCGGGCGAGCGGGGAATGGTCGCGTGCGTCCTCGAGCATGCCGATCTCATTCTCGACCTGCACCATTATGACGGTTCTGGCAGTGTCGGTATCGGCTACGTGTGACATCACCCGATTGAAAGCAGCAAGATCGGCCTCGAGAACGGCCGGCGAGAAGGCCGAGGCTATCTCGAGAGGTTTTCCGGAGCGTGTGCGGGCGCGGGGATAGGTTTTTGTGTCGGCCTTGAACCATGCTGGTGCATAGCAGCTCATGGAGTTTTTCCAGGCTCCAAACCACAGGAGGATCACTTTAAGATCTTTTGCGTTGGCCTCCTCAAGTATGGTGTCGATGATGGAGCAGTCGTAGGTTCCCTTTTCGGGTTCTATGAGCTCCCATGCCACGGGTATCAATACGGTATTGAATCCCTGATCGTCGGCCTTTGTCATGACGTCCCTGATATCTTCTCGGCATGAGGCCATGGAGTTGCCTGTTTCGCCACCCATTATGATGAAAGGTTTTCCATCGATTGACATCCTCCCGTCCACAAGCCTCGATCCGGCCAGGATCATGACAGGAGATAGAAGAATGGCTGTGATTAGAATCAGCAGTCTTGCGGATGTAATTTTATATGTGGTTGTCATAAAGTCTTTTTAGTTATCAAAGGAGTGAGTGTAACCCCGCGGATGCGGGGTGTCTTTCGCGTAGCCCCGGTGGCTTGCCACGGGGATGTGAATTGTGCCATTTTTATCGCGGCCCCCGGAGGGGTGTCGCTGTAAGGATGTAATGATGGGAAAGTCATATGGCTTGTTGTGGCAAGTCGCGTGGATCAAAGTCGATATCATAAAGCTTCAGCAGTCGTTCAATCTCTTCACGGAAAGTATACCTTTTATGATGTTCTTCTTGATTGTCTATGTATCTGATCACATCCTCGCGTGCAGAACTTGAGTAGCTGAATGCGCTGTAACCGGTCTGCCATGCAAACCTACCCATTATAAGCTTATTTTCATTTATCCATCTGGAAGAGCGTGATTTGATCTCACGGGCAATTTCTGCAATGGATATCTTTGGTGATAATTTCATCAATACATGTATGTGGTCGGCAGTTCCACCTATGCGGATGGGAGAGGATCCATTGCCGTGATTCTTTATCAGTGATCCGATGAAGGCATGAAGATTTGGCCTGAGATCCCTGGTTATAAGCCCCAGCCGATACTTAACACCAAATACAAGCATCACATATATCTGTGTGTATGTTTTCATTGTAATCGTGTATTGGCGTGATTATATCCGACCCCCGTCCGGGGGCCAGCAGGAAATGAGATGATACATCCGTCGGGCCTTGGCCCGACGCTAAGATCCGTAGCCCCACATCCGTGGGGCATTGCGGTAGCGGAACCCTGAGGCATGGTAGTGGAATCCTTGGCCATGCCGTATATGGTGATTCGGGGATGAGACGAATCGGTATCGCGTCCCATCCGCTTGTCAATGGTTGCGGATCTTGATGACATTTTGTGATGTATAGATAAATAAAGGTGTCCCGGCACTGTGACGGGGTGCGTTTTTTTACGCCGCCGCTATGGACGTTGAGTGTGTTTCGGGACAAAGTTACAAAAAAAGCCAATCCAAGGAAAGAAAATTTTCCCTTCGGATTGGCTTTTTTTAATTATACGGATTATTTCTGTGAATAGTCGGGGCTCTCGAATTCCTCGCCGAGGTCATGTCCGGCTATGGCGTCGCACACGCGCTTGTAGGCGAGCTTGCGTCCGAAGGTAGCGTCGAAGAGGTTGGGTTCGTCACCCTTGAGCCAGTATTCGTGCTCTTCGGGAGCGTCGGTGAGGCTCCATATGGTGATACCGCCCTGCTGTGCCTCGGGCACGTTCTCGAAGTAGGATGTGAGGATCATGTTGTAGACCTCGCCCTGCAGCTCGTAGTCGGCCGCGGTCTTGGCCTCGGTGCCGAGGGCTACGTCAAGCTCGGTGATGCGCACGAGTTTGCCTGTCTTGGCCATGGTCTGGAACATGGCGTCAACCTGCTCACGGGTGATGGACTTCTGCACGTGCATCTGTGTGCCGATGCCGTCCACCTGGCCACCGTGCTCGTCGATGTATTTCACGAATTCGATGAGTTTGGCGAGCTTGCTCGGAGATGTCTCGAGGTTGTAGTCGTTGACATAGAGCTTGGCATTGTTGGGCGAGTACTGGCGGGCGAACTGGAAGGCCTTGACGGCATAGTCCATGCCGCAGTAGTATCCCCAGTAGAAGTGGCCGTTGCCGCTCTCGTTGGCCCAGTTTAGGGTGAGACCGGAGGTGGTATCCTCGACGGGTTCGGAGTCGCCGCTCATCCATCCGCCCTCAACGCCGCGGATCTTGCCGTTGTCGCCGATGGGTTCGTTGATGACATCCCATGATGTGCAAGCGTTGCCCATGTGGGTCATGGCTTCCTTGATCCATTCCTCCATGGCGCCGAGCAGGAGTGCTTTCTTCTCCTCGGGGCTCTTGAGTTCGTAGGATATTGTCACGGCTTTCTGAGGTTTGGAGGCTGCGGTGCCCTGGTCGGTCTTCTCGCCAAACTTGATGTTGTCGATGGTGTATGTGCCGCCAACCTTGCCGAAGTTGATGATGATACGGTCCACATCGCCCTTGCCTTCCTCGACTGCGGGGACGAACTCACGCTCGCAGGGTACCCATGATGTGCCTACCTCAAAGTCGGTGTAGGCGCCCTGGCTGCCGTAGGAGGTGCTGTTCTGATGCTGGAACTGGAGATATCCGCCCTCGTGGTCGCACTTGGCGTCGAAGGTTATCATATAGGTCTTGGAAGCGTCCAGAGGAGTGTCGAGTGTGTAGGCACACTGGGCCTCCCAGGCATTGCCATCGCCCTTGTTGATGAGCACAAGGCCGGTGGATCCGCCTGTACCGGCGCCTTCCACTGTGGCTGCGCTCTCCTTGTTGCTACCCCATGAGCCCCAGCCGCCGGTGGATCCGTCGGTGATGCCGTCGAAGGTGCTGGCATCGTCGGGGAGGATGTTGATCATAGGATCGGCCGCGCCTTTCTCGCCGAACTCGAAGTCATCGACATAGAGTACTGACACGGGTGTGCCTCCAAACTGGATACCGATGCGGATGATGTCGGGGGTATCTGTATCCTTGTATTCAAACTCACCTTCGCACAGGGTCCAGTCCGGGCCGGCTGTGAAGACGGTCTTGTAGATACCGCCGTAGGATGCGTTCTGTCCTACGAACTGGACGTCGATGTTGTCGGGCGACTTCACCCAGAAGCGGTAGGCATAGGTGGTGCCGGGCTTGAGTTCGGTGGGCCACCAGAGCTGGCAGTCATAGTTGACGGCGGTCTCGGCGTCCATCTCGGCCTTTAGGCAGTAGTTGGAGTCGTGTCCGGGCGAGGAGACGGTCTTGGTGTAGTGGCTCCATCCGTCCCATCCGTTGAGGGTGCCGTCCTCGAAGTCAGAGTTGGTGATGACGTTGATGATGCCGCCATCGGCGCTGCCTGTCACGACCATCTTGGGTGCAATGAGGCTCTTCATGTAGGACTGCTGCTGCTGTGTGTGCCACAGGAGGTTGTGGCCGTGGATAGGTAGACCCGTGTTGAGCGCGAGGAAGGCGTCGACGGTTGCCCAGTTGCATGTGCCGTTGGTGGCCACGATGCTCTGGTGTTTCATGGCGTTGCCGAATGTCACGCCCTGGAAGTTATCGTCCACCACCTTGCGGTAGTCCTCGTCATCGAGATAGTTTTCGAGGCCCATGCCCACAGTGATGGGGACATTGGGGTGATACTGGGTCATGTAGTTCTTGATGAAGTCGTAGCGGGCTATCTTCTCGGCCATCTCCAGGGGAAGTTCGGTGGGCTTGACCGTGGAGTCGGGGTCTTTCCACTCCATCACGTTGTCATCGCATCCGCTCATGCCGAGCATGAGTCCGAGGGCGACGGCGGGTATGTATATGTTCTGGATTTTCATTTTTGGTCAGATAAAAGGATTTGGATTATTCTTCGGTGGTGTCGTCCTCCTCATCCTCGGGGAAGTCGGAGACTGTGAAGTCCTTGAAGGGAACTATGCGGAGGTTGTCCACATATAGGCCCTGATTGAAGTCGGTGGCGGGGTAGGTGTTGCCGTCGGTGTACTCTACGTCCTTGTTGACGAAGAACATGCCGAAGTTGCGGTAGGAGCCTGCGTTGCGATGGGCCACCACGTCCTGGAACACGTATCCTTCCTTGACGTTCTGATATATGCCGATATTGGTGATGGGGATCGTCACTGTGATCCATTCCTTGGTCTGGAATGGAGTGAACTCGCCGTCGACCATCCAGGGCACCCAGCACACGGCGTAGGCCGAGCTATAGTCTGCCGAGGTCTCGCTGGTGCCGAAGCCATAGTTGGAGAGGTTGTTCTGCAGGGTGAACTCGAGGACGCCTGTGACGAGGGGATCGGGGCAGAGCACGTCGAACTGCAGAGCTATCTCGGAGGTGGGAGTGTTCCAGGGAATGAGCTCGTACATGCGTGCCCAGTCATCGGTGGGCTCGTCATTGCCGGCAGTGAACCATCCGTTGCCCTGACGGCCTGCTGCGAGCGATCCGTTGGCAGCGAGCACGCTTGCGGGGATGGCGGGGATGCATAGTCCGCGGCCGGTGCCTGCGGGGTCGTCCACACACTCGGCGGGATCGTAGGTGGCGCTCCAGTTGCCGAACGCTCCAGTGCCGTCGCAGTCGAGGATCATGCCGCGGCGTTCGTTGAAGTATGCCGGGGTCTTGGCCACACCGTTGGCGTTGACAGCCTCGATGGAGCCACCGGCGGTGACGCCGTCGGGCATGGTGAATGAGAACCAGAGGCCTTCCTCATCGTCACTCTCTATACCCTCGGTGACCTTGACACCGCCGGGGAGTGTGATGAGGGTAGTCTCCTGGAAGCCCTCGCCGTAGACAGTCACCTTCTCGCCGGGACGGGGGAGGGTGTTGCTGACGGAGGATACGGTGGGCGAGGCGGCGCGGATCACGAGGTCGATGGTGCACTCGGAGCCGTCCTTGACGAGGCGGATCTTGTCGCGCTGCTCGGGCTCGCACTCGGTGATGGGAGTCTTGGAGTTGATGGTGACAAGCATGGACTTGTCGCTGACATAGGCACGGTTGAAGTATGTGTCGTAGCCGTTGATGTAGACCTTCTTGACACCGTAGAGGCCCTCGCCCTCGAGGCGTATGAGCTGGCCGAGGCGGGCGAAGTCAACAGGTCTGTCGGGCACGGACGACTTGTAGTCCTCGAGATATACCTGTGTCACCTTCATGGGTGAGTTCTGGGCATCGTCCTCAAAGTAAGTGTCGTCATCGTTGCACGAGCACATGCCCGCTGCAAGGAGCGTCACCACGGGGAGGAGATAATATTTCAAGTGTTTCATGATGTTGTTTTCTTGCTTGGGATGGGAGGATTAGTTGTAGAGAGTGGCTGTGCTGACTTCCTTCTCGCCGAACTCATATACCACGGGCTCGGAGCTGAGCTGGGGGTTGCGTGTCAGGTCGACATCGCTGAAGGGGAAGGTGAAGCGGGCCTCGGTGGCGGTGGATACGCCCTTGCCCTCCGACTTGAAGGCATACTGCGAGGGTTCGCTCTCGTCAAATTCGTAGGAGCAGTTGCGATTCTGCGAGTTGACGAAGTTGAGCACTTCCTGGCGCTTGTAGTAGGAGCGGCGCAGGAGGTCATACCAGTACTGACCCTCGAATGCGAGCTCGATGCGGCGCTCGTAGTGGATATCGTCGTAGGAGATGACGCGCTTCGTCTCCATACCGGCGCGGCGGCGCACCTCGTTGTAATAGTAGAGGGCGTTTTCGTCGGTGGTGGTGGCGTTGTTGCCGAGTGTGGCCTCGGCGAGGTTGAGGTATACCTCAGCCAGACGCATCATGTAGGCGTTGGCACCGGAGTTGTGCAGATAGGTCTGTCCGTTGTAGGCGTGTGTGCCATAGACGTGCTTGACGATGTTGCACTGCTCCTTGGGGCTGCCTACGCCGTCGCCATCGGTGGGGAATGTATATCCGCCGAGCTTCTCGTAGGTCTCGCCATAGGTGCATATGGTGGCGTGGCGGCGCTTGCGGTCCTTGGGATCGTAGGTCTTCACCAGGTCGTAGGAAGCGAATGTCGAACCGCCCCAGTTGCCGTCGCCTACCATGGTTGACCATGAGAAGAAGGCTGTCATCTGGTTGTTGCAGCCGAATCCCATACCGCCCGAGGGGTCACCCTTCATGAACTGGAGCTGGAAGATGGCCTCGGAGTTGTTGTCGATCGTGGCGAGCTCGAACAGGTCGCCATACTCGGGCATGAGCGAGTAGGGACCCTCGATGCACTTGAGGGCTGCCTTGCGGGCCAGGTCGAGGTAGTAGGGGTTGCGTGTGCCGCGGTTGTAGTCAGTGGCGATGTTTGTGCCGTTGTACTCACCCTCGGTGGTCAGACCAGCCATGGAGAGGTATACGCGCGAGAGGAGGCCGAAGGCGCTGTAGCGGGTGACGCGTCCTGCCTGGCTCTGTGTGGCGGGGAGGTTGGCGGCGGCATATTCGAGGTCGCGTATGGCGAACTCCATCACGTCAGTCTGGCGATGGGCCGGGCAGATTGCGTGCTGCTGCTGATACTTGGTGTCGGTGTAGATGATGGCACGTCCCCATATGGAGCTGATGTACCAGTAGGCGATGCCTCGCATGAAGCGTGCCTCGGCAATGCCCTGTATCTTGGCAGTCTCGGAGGGACCGGAGCTTGCCTGAACGGCGTTGATGACATTGTTGGAGGAGGATACTACGAGATAGAGCGAGCCCCATGCCTCCTCGAGACCTTCGGAGAGGGATGTCTCGGTGAAGTTGCAGTAGTCCTTGACGTAGGGCGAGTACTGTGCGGTGACGTTGTTGGCACGTCCATCGCCCACACCCCATGAGAACTTGTTGTTGAAGTTGTTCCAGCAGTAGTTGTAGAGGGGATAGACGGCAGCGGCCACAGCCTCGTCGCTATCATAGAAGGTGTCCTCGTTGGCCTGGGTGGTGTTTGTCTGCTCCAGGAAGTCAGAGCAGGAGCTGAGGGAGATGAGACCTGCGAGCACCGAGGATAGTAATATCTTGGATTTCATTTGTGTGATTCTTGGATTTAAGGATTCGGATTAGAACGATACGTTGAGACCGAAGGTGTAGATGCGCGGAGAGGGGTAGCGTCCGTAGTCCACACCGTTGAGAAGGGCGTCGCCGTAGTGGGCGCCTACCTCGGGGTCAAGACCTTTGTATTTGGTCCAGGTGTAGAGGTTCTGGATGTTGCAGTATACGCGCACGTTCTCGAGGTATATCTTGCGAACGATGGGTTTGGGGAGAGTGTAGCCCAGCGAGATGTTCTGCAGGCGTATGAAGGAGGCGTCCTCCACGAGGCGGTCCGAGATACGGGTATAGTTGTTGTTGGCATCGCTCTGCTGGACGGCGGGCATGAGTGTGGAGCCGGCGTTGACCACGTAGAGGTTGCGGTAGTCATTGTCCGGGCCGTTGGGGTCAAGCAGGCCTATCTGTGCGTAGTTGAGCGCGTCGCGGGTCACGTTGGAGTTGATGCGGGGGTCCTCCACACGGAAGCGGGTGAGGTTGAGAGCTTGGTTGCCGTAGCTGCCGGAGAAGAAGATGTTGAGGTCGAAGCCGCGATAAGAGAATGTGTTGCCGAAGCCGAAGGTGAATTTAGGCTCGGGGTTGCCGATGAATGTGCAGTCATTCTCATCGATGACACCGTCGTTGTTGATATCCTCGAAGATGTAGTCGCCCACCCATGTGGATGAGGGGCTGATGGTGTTGCCCTTGGGGATAGCTACCTGCACGAGGTTGCCGTCGGCATCGTGACGGTAGAAGTCGGTGGGCTTGTCGAAGCGGCCTATCACCTTGTAGCCCCAGAACTGAGCCACGGGCTCACCCTGCTTGGTCATGGTGATGTTCATGTTGGTCGAACCGGGCTGCATGGTGCGCACCAGGGTGGCGGTCTCGGTGTCGAGCTCGCGCACCTTGTTGCGGTTGAGCGAGAAGACTACGTTGGTGGTCCACTGGAAGTTGCGGTTGGTGATGTTGGTGGTGTTGAGGGTGAGCTCTATACCTTTGTTCTCGAGCGAGCCGATGTTCTGCCAGGGATTGGCGGGGCCGTCGGAGCCGTAGCCGTTGATGTAGGCGGGCATCTGCACCTGGAGGAGGAGGTTTTTGGTGCGCTTGTAGTAGAGGTCGGCTGCAAACTCGATGCGGTTGTCGAGGAAGCCAAGGTCGAGACCCACGTTGTAGGAGTATGTGGTCTCCCACTTGAGGTCGCTGTTGGGGGTGTTGGCGTTCATCACACCTTGTCCCCAGGGAGTGGTCTTGAAGTTGAGCAGACCGATGGTGGCCCACTGGTCCACGTTCTGGTTGCCGGTGGCACCCCAGCCGAAGCGGAGCTTAGCATTGTTCATCCACTGGATGTCGCGGAGGAAGCTCTCCTGCGATGCACGCCATGCGAGGGCCACGGAGGGGAACCATCCCCAGCGGTTGTCCTTGGTGAAACGTGAGGATCCGTCGCGGCGTATGGTGGCGGTGAGGAGGTAGCGGTCGTCGAAGGAGTAGAACACGCGTCCGAACCATGAAAGGATGGAGTTGTGGAACTTCGATCCTGTAGCTCTCGATGTGCTGCTGTCGCCGGCCGAGATATCGGGGGTGGTGTTGGTGAGGAAGCCGGAGGCGGTACCTACCTGCTGTTCCCAGTTGAAGTGGCTCATCTCATGGCCGAGCATGGCGTTGACGCTATGTACCTTGTTGAAGGTCATGTTGTAGGTGAGGATGTTGCGCCATGACCAGTACTTGGTCTGTGTCTTTGTCCAGCGCGAGGAGCGGATCTCCTGCTTCTTGAGTCCGAACTGGTAGTCGGGCTGATAATAGTAATAGTTGTTGAAGTTCCAGTCGCCGGATACTTCGGTCTTGAGTGTGAGACCTTTGTAGAGAGTGGCCTCGAGGAATGAGTTGAGGCGGAAGTTGGTCTTGCGGTTGTTGTTGGTGATGAGCGAGGCGAGGCCTACGGGGTTGTCGGGCATCCACACGTCGTCGGGACCGTCGAATGATCCGTCGGGCGATGTCACGGCCACCGTAGGGGGTTGCATGAGGGCTGAGATGATGGTGTTGTTGTCGGTGCCCACATTCTGTTTGGTCTCGGCGAACGAGAAGTTCACGCCGCCGCGGAGCCAGCTCTTGATCTGTGTCTCGAGGTTGGAGCGGAGGGATATACGGCGGAAGTTGGATCCGAGGGCGATACCGTCCTGATCCATGTAGCCGCCGGAGAATGCATAGGTGGTGCGCTCGTTGCCGCCGCTCACGGAGAGGTTGTGGCTGGTCATGAATGCCTTGCGGAAGAGCTCGTCCTGCCAGTCGGTGCCTTCGCCGAGGAGTTCGGGACGCACGTAGCTGCTCTGTTGGGGCGTGATGCCCAGAGAGGCGCGGTAGTTGTGGAGCTGGGCATACTCGCGGAGGTTGAGCATGTCATATTTCTTGGGCATTTCCTGCCATCCGGCATAGCCGTCGTAGGTGACGGTGGCGCTGCCGGCCTGGCCACGCTTGGTGGTGATCATGATGACACCGTTGGATGCGCGGCTACCGTAGATAGCGGTGGCGGAGGCGTCCTTGAGGATGTCCATCGACACGATGTCGGAGGGGTTGATGGTGGCAAGGGGGTTGGAGTTGCCGTTGTCGCCGTCGGCGGTAGCCTCGATGACCACGCCGTCAATCACGAAGATAGGCTGCGAGGTGGCGTTGAGCGAGTTGATACCGCGGATACGGATGGTGGATGCTGCACCGGGGGTACCAGAGTTGGCCTGGATGGTCACACCGGCTGCGCGTCCGGCAAGCACCTGATCGATGCTCGTGGGGATCGACTTCTTGATGGCGGCGTCGCCTACGGAGGCCACCGAGCCGGTCATGTCCGAACGTTTCATCTGTCCGTAGCCCACTACCACCACTTCGTCGAGCACCTCGGCGTTTTCCTTGAGGGTGATGGTAAGGCGGGTCTGACCGTTGACGGCCACTGACTGTGTGGTATAGCCCACATAGCTCACGGTGAGTGTGGCGTTGGATGGCACGGAGAGCTTGAAGTTGCCATCGAAGTCGGTGGCAATACCGTTGCTGCTCCCTTTCTGTTGCACTGTGGCGCCGATGAGCGGATCGCCCGCTTCATCCTGCACGGTTCCCGTCACGGTGATGTTCTGGGAGAAAGCCCATAGCGGGGTCATGCAGACCAGCCATAGCACTATGGACCTCAGTTGGTTTACTGTGCACTTCATGTAGATAATGAAAGTTTTTTAGGTGATAGAATTTAGGTAAGAATTTTTTTACTGCGGTTTGTAGCTTGGTCAGGTTCGCAAGCTGATTGGTTGATAGGTAAGTTTATTGTATGAATTACGCAAAGATATACACAAATTTTTAATATCCAATATATTTTAACAAAAAAACCGTGTAAAAAAGGGAGAAATGTCAATAAAAGGGTAAAATAATATCAGTGCAAGGTGTGCTTTCGCTACCATACATAATAGGTATCGAATGGAATGTCAATGAATTATATAGCCGAGGCGAGGTCGATTCGTAAAAATGACATGCCATTTCTGTATATTATATAAGGTGGGTGAGGTGAGAGGTTGTTTTTTGATGCGGTGGGATTGCGGTGTGATGCGAATAGTTTGCGGGGAAATAAAAAAAATAATACCTTTGCAAACGGCTACTGTCCTCCTGATAGCGGCCGTAAACACCATTACTTCCAAAATACCAATCCCCCGACATGAGCTATAGCTTACTTGACCTTCTCTGTCTATTGGGCTCCGTGGCCTTGTTCCTTTATGGAATGAAGGTGATGAGCGAAGGACTGCAGAAAGCCGCGGGCGACCGCCTGCGCGGAATCCTATCCGCAATGACCCGTAACCGCTGGACCGGAATGCTGACCGGTATCCTCATCACAGCGTTGATCCAGAGTTCGTCGGCTTCGACGGTTATGGTAGTAAGTTTTGTCAACGCGGGCCTTATGACGCTCGCACAGTCAATGGCGGTGATATTCGGTGCCAACGTCGGAACGACGTTCACGGCCTGGATCATCGCCCTTTTCGGCTTCAAGGTGGACACTTCGCTGATGATCCTGCCTATCATAGCGTGCTCAGTGCCTCTGCTGTTTGCCAAGTCGGGCAAAAGGAAGTCGATGGGCGAGTTCCTGATAGGTTTTGCCTTCATGTTCATGGGTCTGGGCATGATCAGCGATTATGTGCCTGATCTGCAGAGCAATCCTGAGATGTTCGCGTTCCTCGAGCATTATGCTTCGATGGGCTTTATATCGGTGCTTGTATTCATAGTGGTGGGCATGGTTCTCACGGCTATCATCCAGTCGTCGGCGGCTACATTCGCCATCGTGCTCATCATGTGTACCAAGGGCTGGATATCATTCGACATAGCCTGCGCGGTGGTGCTCGGCAGCAATATCGGTACTACCGTGACCCCTCTGCTTGCGTCGATGAGCGGAAATGTGGCAGCCAAGCGTGCGTCGATGGGCCACCTGCTGTTCAATACGCTCGGTATACTGTGGACTCTCGTGGTGTTCTATCCTTTCTGCCGTCTGAATGTCATGATCACCGAGTGGCTCGGCCAGGGGGATCCAACCGAGATATTCACCTATGTGAACAATCTTGAGGCAAATGATCCGCAGACGTACAATGCACTGTTTGCCAACACTCTTCCGTCGGGTCATCCGGTGCTGCAGAAGGTTGCGGCGATGCAGTTCAGCGTGTCGTTCGGCCTGTCGATGTTCCACACGGTGTTCAATCTTGTCAATGTCATGATCATGATATGGCTCACCGGGCTCTATGTGAAGATCGTGGAGCGTCTTGTGCCTGCCAAGCATAAAGAGGATGAAGAGTTCCAGCTCAAGTTCATATCCGGCGGTCTGATGAGCGCCTCGGAGCTCAATATAGCCCAGGCCGAGAAGGAGATCGTGGTCTATGCCCAGAGGGTGCAGCGCATGATCGGTATGGCCCAGGCCATAGTGCATGTGAAGGATAGGGAAGAGTTCACCCGCCAGTTCTCGCGGCTCGAGAAGTATGAGGAGATAAGCGACCGTATGGAGATCGAGATAGCCCGCTATCTCAACCGCTGCTCCGAGGGCCGTCTGTCCAACGAGGGTAAGCACCGCATAGCCTCGATGCTCCGCATAGTCAGCGAGATCGAGAGTGTGGCCGACTGCTGCTACGGTGTGGGCAAGATCCTGATACGCCGCAATGAGAGCGGATCGGAGTTCAATGCCGAGATATACCACAATATCGACTCCATGTTCATAGCCGTAGAGGCCGCCATGACCAACGAGCTGCTTCTGCTGCGCGACACCGAGAACATCAGCGAGGCCGATATCATTACTTCCTACAACCGCGAGCGCGAGATCAACAATCTGCGCAACCAATTGCGTGCGGCAAACGTTGAGAATATCAATGAGCATCATTACGAGTATCAGGCCGGTATCTATTATATGGATATCGTAGGATCGCTCGAGAAGATAGGCGACTATATCATCAATGTCGTGGACGAGCTCCGCGGCCTGATGAGAAGCAACAATGTATAGGATCAGGATATGTCAGCTCCTCAGGATATCAAGCGCTATTTCACCCGTTACTTCTCTCTGACGGATTATCTCGTCAGTCAGGAGGAGGCTGAGGCTGCTATCCGCGAGGGGGTGTCGTTCAGAGGCACTAACATACTGATACTGGTCATCGCCATCTTCATAGCTTCGTTGGGCCTCAATACCAACTCCACGGCCGTGATAATCGGCGCTATGCTCATATCGCCGCTAATGGGGCCTATAATAGGTATCGGCCTCGGAGTGGGGATACAGGACTTCGAGCTGATCAAGCGGGCATTGCGTAATCTCGTGATGGCCACTGGATTCAGTGTGCTTACATCAACACTGTATTTTATCATATCTCCCGTCAGTGAGGGTCATAGCGAGCTTCTGGCACGCACATCGCCTACCATCTATGACGTGCTCATCGGATTTTTCGGCGGTGCAGCGGGGATCATAGCCATAGGGTCGAAGAGCAAGGGGAATGTGATACCTGGTGTGGCCATTGCCACGGCGCTCATGCCTCCGCTGTGTACCGTAGGTTACGGTCTTGCCACACTTCAGGCCAAGTATTTTCTTGGTGCGTTCTATCTGTTTCTGATCAATTCCATCTATATAGCGCTGGCCACTTTCATCGGTGTGAAGCTGATGCACTATCATGCGATAGTGACCGACAATCCAGCCCGCGCCCACAAGGTGAGGAAGATCGTATATACAATAGCGGGACTGACGCTGCTGCCGTCGCTCTACCTCACGTACAATATGCTGCGCCAGAGTCGTTTCGACAGCAATGCATCGCGATTCGTAGCTCAGGAATGCCGGTTCAGCGGTACGCGTGTGCTGGCTACTGATGCTGAGATCGACAATGGGGAGAGGGTCATAAACATCACTCTGATAGGACGTGTGCTCCCCGAGGACTCCCTCACGCTCGCACTGTCATCGAAACTGAAATTCTATGGACTGACAGGCACGCGTATCAATATCATTCAGGGAGACAGTCCGGCACTCACATCGCTGGCCGGGAGTGACACGCAGTCAGTCAAGGATATATATGAGATGGCTCAGGCCACACTGGTCTCCAAACAGGCGGCGATCGATTCGTTGCGCCAGGTGATATCCGAGAACCGTCTGAATGACACCATAGCCGGACGTCTGGCTCCGGAGATGAAGGTGTTGTTTCCGCAAGTCAGGGATATGGCAGTGACCAGAAGTGTGTTCGGCAATATGGCTGACGGGCGTCTGGATACGCTCAACATAGCCCTTGTCACGTTCTCGACCCCGATGGCCGCCTCCCGTCAGGCAGAACTCGCCCGCTATCTCGAAGCCCGTCTCGAGCTGGAGCGGGTATCAATAGTCAACATTGGCTCTCTCCCTACCTCTCAACCGCAAAAGAATGTTCCTGCAAACAGAAAACAAAAACACGGAAAATGAAAATATAGCCGTCTCAAATCCTTTGGACGGCAAAAAGATAGCGCTCGTCACACACAGCGATATGCTGGGTGGCGCGGCCATAGTGACATTCCGGCTTATGCAGGCCCTGCGCCGCAAGGGTCTGGATGCACGCATGGTGGTATACACCAAGGTGTCGTCGGAGGAGAATGTGTCTGTACATCGCTCACGATTCCGCCGTGGTATCTCGTTAGTGCTCGAGCGTCTGCGCATAATAGCCTCCATGGGGTTCCATAAGGAGGATCTCTTCAAGGTGTCCACAGGTGATTTCGCCATAAATGTCCATGACCATCCGTGGGTGCGTGAGGCTGATATCGTGGCTCTCGGATGGTTCAACCAGGGTCTGCTCGGCCTCAAGGGCATAGCCCGGCTGCATGAGATGGGCAAGAAGATCGTGTGGACGCTGCATGACATGTGGGCTTTCACGGGCATATGCCATCATGCCTATGAGTGCGGTTATTTCACTGACCGCTGCGGCAATTGCATGTTCCTGAGCGGCGGAGGCGCACCCAACGATCTCTCGGCACGTGTGTGGGAGCAGAAGCGCCGGCTGTATGCCGAGGTGCCTATCACGTTTGTCACCGTGAGCCGCTGGCTTGAGCGCAAGGCGCGAGAGTCGTCGTTGCTGAGATCGCTCCCGGTCATGACCATCCACAATGCCTTTCCCGTGGAGCAGTTCTTTATCAAGCCGTCACACCATATTGACTCTCTGCTGAGCAGCATGAAGCCCAATCTCATACTCATAGGGGCGGCTCGTCTCGATGATCCCATCAAGGGGTTGCCATATGCCATCGAGGCTCTCAATCATATATTTGACAATTATCCCGATGTGGCTACCACGACGGCGGTATATCTGTTCGGCAGCATGAAGGATCCGTCGCTCATCGACAATCTGCGCATGTCGCACCGCTGGCTCGGCCGTATCAATGACTTCAAGATCCTGGCCTACCTCTATGCCTCGGCCAAGGTGGTGCTCTCGTCATCGCTCTACGAGACTCTCGGAGGAACACTCGTGGAGGGGCAGGCGGCCGGTGCCATCCCGGTGACATTCGGCGGTGACGGACGTGAGGATGTGGTGGAGCATAAGGTGACGGGCTACATAGCCCGCTATAAGGACGCCCGCGACCTCGCCGCAGGTGTGATGTGGGCTCTCAAAGCCGACATCTCCCGTCAGGAACTTCATGACTCGGTGGAGGCCCGGTTCGGGAGCTCGGCTATTGCCGATAAGTATATCGAACTGTTCAAAAGTCTATTTGTATGACAGATACACCGACAACTTCGCGACCGCTCAAGGTGCTCATCGTTGGAGCCGGAGGATTCATAGGCGGATTCATGGCTGCCGAATCGCTCGCACGCGGGTATGAGACCTGGTGTGGCGTCAGGGAGACTACCTCGCGACGCAGGCTTACGGATCCGCGGCTCAGGTTCATCACACTCGATTACGACAATCCTGACAGGCTGAAAGAGCAGCTGGACGGGCATCGTTGGGATTATATAGTATACAATCTCGGTGCCACGAAGTGTGTCAACTTCATGGACTTCAACCGTATCAACTATGTGTACCTTCGGGATTTCACCGAAGCGCTCGAGGCCGCGGGCGCTGTGCCTGAGAAGATGGTGTACATGTCATCGCTCTCCGCGCTCGGGCCCGGTGATGAACGCGGCTACTCCCCGCTGCGCAATGACATGATCCCTGCGCCAAACACACGCTATGGCGTCTCGAAGATCAAGGCCGAGACATATCTCCAAGGCTTGCCTAAATCTTTTCCGTGGGTGATACTGCGCCCCACAGGTGTCTACGGGCCCTATGAGCAGGACTATCTGATGATGATCAAGAGCATCGATGCCCATTTCGACTTCGGTGTGGGATTCAGACGCCAGATGCTTACGTTCATCTATGTGGAGGATCTGGCCCGGGCGGCTTTCGATGCCCTTGAGCGTGCTCCTGTCCATCATAAGTATATCATATCCGAGCCGCGTGCCTATTCGCAGAAGGAGTTCCGTCAGATCGTGGCCCGCGAGCTGGGAAGACGGTTTGTGATCCCTGTCAGGCTTCCGCTGTGGGCATTGTCGGTGGCATGTGCCGTCAGCGAGAAGTGGGGAGCGGCCAAGATGAAGGCCATGACCCTCAATACGGATAAGTATCATATCATGGCCCAGCGCAACTGGTCGTGTGATGTCTCCGATGCCGTGCGCGACTTCGGCTTCGCCCCGCGCGTGGATCTCAGGGAGGGCATACACCGCACGGTGGAGGCTTACAGAAACTCTAAGGACAAATGACAAAGACACCTGTATGGATGACGGCTGTCATCATAGCGCTATCGCTGCCGCTCTTCTCGTTCCCCTGGCTTCTGGACCATCCCGCCATCGATGGTGAAGGCACGGTGGAGACACTCGTGTGGCTCTATCCGTTCTATATGCTGCTGTCCGGGTGGCTGGCATGGAAGTCCTATCCGCAGCGCCATTATGTCAGCTGGATGCTATTGGCTGTGATGGTGCTCTCCACATTAGGAATCTTCTCACTTGTATTGTTATGAAACTTCTTATCATCAACGGTCCCAATCTCAATCTGCTTGGCACCCGCGAGCCTGAGATATACGGCTCGCAGTCGTTCGAATCATATCTCCAGGAGCTGCGCGAGATGCTCGACGGTGAGGAGATAGAGTATATGCAGTCCAACCACGAGGGTGATATCATCGACTTTCTTCACGGCGCGGACTGCGACGGTATAATCCTCAATGCCGGGGCATATACCCACACATCACTTGCCATAGCCGATGCCATCGCGGCCATACAGATCCCTGTCATAGAGGTACACATATCCAATGTGGCTGCGCGTGAGGCCATCAGGCATACATCGCTGATAGCTCCGGAGTGCAAGGGAACGATAGCCGGGTTCGGGCTTAATTCCTATTTTCTCGCCGCACAGGCGTTCATAATGGACCCCTCGCTGCGATGATGACCGACCCTGAGGATTATATCCTGTCGCATATCTCCCCCGAGCCTCCGCATCTGGAACGGCTCTACCGCCACACGCATCTCAATCATCTCTATCCGCGCATGTGCTCGGGCCATCTGCAGGGGCGGTTGCTGAGTATGCTTGTGTCCATGATCAGACCGATGAGGGTACTGGAGCTTGGTGCGTTCACAGGCTATTCGGCGCTTTGCCTTGCCGAGACTCTTCCCGATGGGGGTGAGGTGCATACGGTGGAGATCGACGATGAGATGGAACCGGAACTCACGGAGCTGTTCGCTACAGCTCCTGGTGGCGCACGTGTGACACTCCACATCGGTGATGCCCTTGAGGTGGTGCCCGGTCTGCCGGGGGAATGGGACCTGGTGTATATCGATGCCGACAAGCGCCGCTATGCCGAGTATCTCGACATGATTCTTCCACGCATGCGTCGCGGTGGCTTCATCATAGCCGACAATACCCTATGGGACGGAAAAGTGTTTGATACTCACGCCAATCATGACGCGCAGACACTCGGACTTGATGTGTTCAACCGCGTTGCGGCCTCTACGCCGGGACTTTCCACTGTGATCATTCCGCTGCGCGATGGCCTTACCCTCATCCGCGTGGACGACAGGCCCTGATCAGGTATCAGTATTCCGTATTCACCACATCCTGCTCCGTTATCTCACGCAGCACCTTGCAGGGGTTTCCGGCAGCCAGTACGCGGGCCGGTATTGAGTGTGTCACCACACTTCCTGCTCCTATCACGGCTCCATCGCCTATGGTCACACCCGGCAGTATGACTACGTTGGCGGCTATCCATACGTCATCGCCTATTGTGATGGGCTTCGCTTTCATTATGCCATCGTTTCTCTGGGCCGGATCAAAGGCATGGATTATGGTTAGAAGCGAGCAGTTGGGTCCTACCATTACGTTGCGCCCTATGTTGACGGGAGCCTCGTCGAGTATGGAAAGGTTGAAATTTCCTATGAAATTTTCACCTATGTGGATGTTGAATCCGAAGTCGCAGCGAAACGGACTGTTGATTATGAAGGTGTCGCCTGTAGATCCGAGCAGTTCTCTGAACAGTTTCTGTCTCTGTGCGCCCTGCGACGGTTTGAGCATGTTGATTTCGTGGCAAAGGTCGGCACATCGTCCGAGCATCCCGGATATTTCGGGATGGTCCTTGGCTCCGGCATGTACCCACATTCCATCAGCGAGCAGAGAGAGTATTTCACTCGATCGGCGGGCGGAGGCGTGATTATTTTCTTGCTGTTGCATCCGTCTTGGTATTCTTTTTGAATTTCACGGCTGTCTCCGTGCGGGGCACGGTGTCGGTGGTGGCCGATACGGTGTCGGTCGTAGCCTTTGAGTTTTTTCCGGCTTTCACAAGAGAGCGCAACAATGTGTCGGCATGATGGAGCGATGTGCCGCGGTAGAGTACCTTGCCGGTGCTGTCGGCCACTAAGTAGAAGGGAACCCTGGTGACAGTGAAGTCCTTCATCGTGGTCGATCCCATGCCGCCGGGCACCCATGCCTGCTGCCAGGTGGATGAGTCGGCCGAGATGGTGTTCTTCCACGATGCAGAGTCGGTGGCGAGCGATAGTTCCACGATGGCAAGATTGCGCTGGCGGGTGTCGGCACGCAGTGAGCGCAGGCGCCGCAGGGTGGAGTCGGGCTTGCGGGAGTCGTTGACGAGTATCAGCGCGTAGCTCTGCATGGCCGGAGTGTATCGCACGGTGGTATCGCTCGCGGCGCGGACGGATATGGCCGGCAGTACATCCTTTACCGTCGCCGCCATGAATTCTCCGAGTAGTGATGCGTAACTCCCCACTATCGACACCGGTCTGGCTTCCGGGGTTATGGTGTTGAGGAGAGAGTCAGCCAGTAGTTCGTAGCCGGCGGTGCGGAAGTGGGTTATGAGCAGCATTGACGATGCCATGGTTGCCGGATTGGCCCTGATGGCTTTGGCTATCAGTCCGTTCACATCGCGGTCAGAGCCATTCTGGAGCAGAGAGTCGTTTTCGGTGACGAAGAGGGCGTAGTCGCGGCTCTCGTCCTGCCCCTCTATGACGAGTGATGTGGGTGTATCGAGATTCATCTTCACTTTGATATGCTCGCTCTTGCGGCCGAGGCATGTGAAGAGGAGGCGGTTGTCGAGCGTGTATATCTCCAGCATGGTCGGCTTTGTGAGCGGGATGTTCATCCTCACCTTTCCATCTACGGGATGAAACGGCATGCGCTTGACATCGCGGTCTACATACATGAGTTCCAGACCGCGGTTGCCGAGGCCTTCTATCTCGCAGTCAATCACAAAATCGTCGTTTCCGCCGCAGGCAGAGAGAAGCATGGCTCCGGTCAGGAGTGCAAGTAGGTGGATTATCGTTTTCATGACCGCAAAAATACTCTTTTCGTCCGACTCTCGCAAAGTTTAGCAGGCATATGAGGCGGTATTGATCAGTGTCATGGCTTTCGGGAAGGAACTGAAAGAAGGACAGAGAGGATAATGATGGGGTGCTAATCGTCAGTCCGACAATATATTCCACATCATATCCTGCCTCTGTCCTTATTTCAGTGCAGTTCCCTATTGATTGGGGAGACGGTTCTGATTTCAGCTTTTCTTGCTCTGGAGGTAGAAGGAGTGATATTCGTCAAGGATTTTCCTTATGGCGGTGCCTATCTTCAGATAGTCTTCCACGTTGAGGTTGGCCAGCGAGGCCCTTACTGACCATTCCGGGCCATCGAATCCGTCGCCATTGAGCAGTACGACGGCTGTCTCGTTGGCAAGGCGTATCACGAGATCGAGAGGCACGTAGTTGGCCTGGAGATAATCGGCGAAGTCCTGTCCGTAGAATTTCTTGGCCCACACCATGAGATCGATCTCGCTGTAGTAGCCGGCACGTGTGGGATCGGGCAGCAGGGTGAAGCCGGTGGTGCTCCACAGGGCGTGGAGTCGATCCTGTATCATGCCTATGAGTTTGGGCTGCAGATCGTCGTGATGGAGCAGTCCGAAAGCGGCAAACAGTGCCATCTGTATCTGCTGCGGGGTGGAAAGTCCGGCAGTATGGTTGAGCGCCACGAGTCGGCTGTCGGCCACGAGTCGGTCGATGAACTTTATCGATCCAGGGTCGAGTGACAGCGATGAGTAGCGCTTGTTGAGCGCATCCTTCTCTGCCTGTGGGAGCGCCTGTATCTTGTCGTCAAATATGTTTCTCTGTGGCAGGGCCATTGCGGCGAGTCGCCATCCGGTAGCTCCGAAATATTTCGAGAAGGAGTACAGGCAGATGGTATTGTAGGGGAGCACATACATCAGGGACCTGAATCCCTCGATGAATGTCCCATACACATCATCGGTGATGATCATCAGTCCGGGGTTGTCATTTTTCACCACATCTACCAGTTGGTCAAGCACATTCGGCGCCAGCTCGTAGCTCGGAGGGTTGCTCGGGTTGATGATGCATACGGCTTTTACCGACGGATCGCGGAGCTTGTCAATCTCCTCCTTGGGATACTGCCAGTCGTGATAGCCGTCTTTCTCCACCTTGTTGGCGCTGACGTATACCACGTCGAAATCGAAACGCTCCAGAGCCGGAATCTCCAGATATGGAGTGAATGCCGGGGTGAGTATGGCCAGTTTGTCACCCTTGCCAAGCAGATAGTTGGCTTGTAGGGAGTCGAATACATAACACATTCCCGCTGTGCTCCCTTCGGTTGCAAACATATCGTACACCGTCTTGTCATCTTCTTTGCCTCCCATTGCCCAACGCAGATAGTCGCGGAGTATGATCTCGGTATACTTGAGTATGCGGGGTGGGGTGGGGTAATGGTCGCCCAATATGCCGTCTACGAGCTCGAACACGAATTCATCAGGGTCAGCTTTGTGGACTGTGGTCATATATGTGTAGAAGTGACGGAGCACTTTGGCACCGATCTCCTCTGCATGACGGTCGAGAAAAGCGTTGAATCTCTCGGCCACACCCGTTGCCGACGGCGATGCTGTTATGCCGAGTATCTCGTCATATACTGTACGGTCCGACTCCTCGAGCGCGAAATTGCCCAGAAGAAAAAATGCCGCCCTCGGGAAGGAAAGCAGCCAGTTGGGATTGCCTCGACCGGCATTCAGGAGTGTGTGGGTGGAGCGGCGGGCATCGGCCGCTGCCAGTTCACCAAGAGTGTTTTTTATCTCAAACGGACTCATCGCGGCGAGTTTTCTTTCATACTCGGGATTTTCAGGTGAAGATGGGATTTGCAGGTTCATATGTTTTTCTTTGGTTTGTGTATGTTATCTATATCACTTAACATCTCAGTCATGTCGAAGGTTTTCACAATAAAAATCCTTTATAAATATGTATATAGGGTCTAATGAATATGTCAAGTGTTAAATAAGTGTTAAAACGCAGTTGAAATTTGGAGGGGATATGAAAAGTGTCTACCTTTGCACTCGCTTTTCGGGAATGACCCCTTGCAGAGGCGAGGATAGAGGTTATAACTGATGACG
>CAJTJG010000015.1 GCA_910576785.1 uncultured Duncaniella sp. | reverse complement strand
CTAACTCTCTGACTACAAGTGTTAAATATTTGGTTAAAAATGCAAATTCGCTTGGATGGCAACATAGAAGGACAAAAGTGACAAAGATATAATTAATTCATATACTGTTAATTATATTTTTGTCACTTTTGTCCTTTTTGTCCTTCTGTATCTTTCTGTCAATTATTACACAGCCTTGTACTCTTATTTCTTGAACTCCACGGCTGCCTTCTCGATGGGAAGACATTCGATATAGTTCTTGATGTAACGGTTGAAGCCCTCTACATCCTCGGCCGACGGGGTGATCTTCACACCTGCGTCACCGGCAAATACCTCAGTCTCGAGATAGTCGGCCAGTGTGCGCTCGCCAGAATTGTTGACCAGGAAGGATGCGAGAAGCGCCATGCCCCATGCTCCACCCTCGCCGGCGGTCTCCATGACGGAGATCGGCGAATTGATGGCTGCCGCGAGTATGGTCTGCCCCACACCTTTGGTCTTGAACAGACCGCCGTGACCCGTGATACGGTCCACCTTGACCTTCTCCTCGTTGAAGAGGATGTCATTACCGATCTTGAGCACGGCCACCGAAGCGTGGAGATGTGCGCGCATGAGATTGGCGAGGTTGAAGCGGTCGCCCACGGAGCGGACAAAGAGCGGACGACCCTCGGCAAGACCGGTGACAGGCTCGCCGGAGAAATAGTTGAACGACACGAGACCGCCGCAGTCGGGGTCGCCGGCAAGGGCATTGTTGTAAAGCTTGCCGTAGATCTCGTTCATGTCCACGGGCAGACCGAGAAGCTCGGTGTATTCGCGGAAGAGGCCAACCCAGGCATTGAGGTCGGAGGTGCAGTTGTTGCAGTGCACCATGGCCACGAGGCTGCCGTCGGGTGTGGTCACCATGTCGATCATCTCGTAGGGCTTGGACAGCTCCTTCTCGAGTACGATCATGGAGAATGATGATGTTCCGGCCGAGACATTGCCTGTGCGCTGCTTGACTGCATTGGTGGCCACCATGCCGGTGCCGGCGTCACCCTCGGGAGGACACATCGGGATGCCACCCTTGAGATGTCCGGATATGTCGAGACGTCCGGCGCCCTCGTCGGTGAGCGTGCCGGCCTTCTCGCCTGCAAGGAGCACCTTGGGGAGAATGTCGGACAGTTTCCATGAGAAGCCGCGCGGAGCCACGAGATCATCGAACTTGCCGATCATGGCCTCCGAATAGTTCTCCGTGGCGGGATCGATGGGGAGCATGCCAGAGGCATCACCTATGCCAAGCACCTTCTCGCCCGTAAGCTGCCAGTGGATATAGCCGGCGAGCGTGGTGAGGAAGTCTATATCCTTCACATGCTCCTCGCCGTCAAGTATGGCCTGATAGAGATGCGATATGCTCCAGCGCAGAGGAATGTTGTATACAAATAGCTCGGAGAGTTCGGCGGCGGCTCGTCCGGTATTGGTGTTGCGCCATGTACGGAAAGGTGCGAGCATCTCTCCCTTGCTGTCGAAAGGCATGTAGCCATGCATCATGGCGCTCACACCTATGGCTGCGAGGGTCTCGATCTCCACATCATAGAGTTCGCGTACATTGGCGCGCAGATCGCGGTAGCAGTCCTGCAGACCGAACCATATGGATTCGAGCGTGTATGTCCAGAGACCGTTCACGAGCTGGTTCTCCCACTCGTGGCTACCCTGCGCTATAGGGCGGTTGTCCTCGTCGACGAGGACAGCCTTGATTCGGGTAGAGCCAAACTCTATGCCGAGTACGGCTCTGCCCGCTTCAATGGTTTCCTTTGGGTTGTTCATCGCTTTGATGATGATATATATATGATCAGCAGAGTGACTTGTTGAGCATGTAGTACACCTCATTCCAGCGCAGCTCGTTCTTGAATGCGGGTATGGTGGTGGACTTGTCGATACGGAGCATCTCGATACCGGCTATCTCGGCATAGTCCTCCCAGTATTCGGGGGTGAGGTCGTAGGAGAAGCAGGAGTGGTGTGTACCACCGGCAAGGATCCATGCTGCGGCGCCTGTCTCGAAGTCAGGCATGGGGATCCAGAGAGCGGATGCCACGGGAAGCTTGGGGAGGGGCTTCGACTTGATGCACTCCACATCGTTGACGATGAGGCGGAAACGGTTGCCGAGGTCAACCACAGTAGCGGTCACGCCATCGCCGGGCTTGGATGTGAACACGAGACGTGCGGTCTGGGCCTTGCGGATACCGATACCGAGGAAGTGAACCTCGAGGCGGGGACGCTCCTCTGCGATAAGGGGGCATACCTCGAGCATATGGGCCTGGAGTATGGAGCTGTTAGCACCGTCGAAGTTGAGAGTATAGTCCTCGAGGAAGGAGCATCCCTTGGGGAGACCCTGCGACATGAACCATACGGTGCGGTAGAGAGCGGCGCTCTTCCAGTCACCCTCGGCTCCGAAGCCATATCCCTCGGCCATGAGGCGCTGGGAGGCGAGGCCGGGTATCTGGTCAAAGCCGGTGAAGTTGGGATCATTGATATCCCAGTCGCCGAGGTCGTCGAAGTTGGTGGTGAAGCCCTTGGCGCCCTTGTCCTTGAGGATGGCGCGGAGAGCTATCTCGGCGCGGGCGGAGCTGCGGATGGCCTTGTAGGCGTCCGAGGCAGGATCCTCCACTGCTGCATCGTGGGCATACTCGCTGAAGTATGTCTTGACGAGGGCGTCGGTATCGGCATCGGATACTTTTTTCCAGTAGTCCATCAGCTCGCTCACGGGGCAGTAGTCCACGTGGTAGCCCAGACGCTGCTCGGCCTCAACCTTGTCGCCGTCGGTCACGGCCACATTGTTCATCTGGTCGCCGAAGCGTACTATCAGCATGTCCTGCGAATCAGCCCATGCGGCGGCCACGCGCTCCCACACGGCTATCTTGTCCAGCACCTTGGGATCGGTCCAGTGGCCTACCACCACTTTGCGGCGTATGCGCATGCGGGTGCAGATATGACCGAACTCACGGTCACCATGGGCGCTCTGGTTGAGGTTCATGAAGTCCATGTCCATGGTGTCCCAGGGTATCTCGGCATTGTACTGGGTGTGGAAGTGGAGCAGAGGCTTGCGGAGCATCTGCAGGCCATGGATCCACATCTTGGCCGGGGAGAAGGTGTGCATCCATGTGATGACACCTGCGCAGCGGTCGTCATTGTTGGCAGCCTTCATGATGTCGGCCACCTCGCGCGAGGAGTTGGCGGTGCCCTTGTAGACCACCTTGACGGGGAGACGTCCCGAGTTGTTGAGTCCGCCCACCATCTCGCGTGAGTGACTGTCCACTTTGACAACGGCATCACCTCCGTAGAGGAGCTGTGCACCGGTCACCCACCATATCTCGTAATTATTGAACTGTTCCATAGTTTTATTCTGTTTTTTTGAGGATTGTTGATACGTTATTTTTTCTTCTGTCCGTAATATGCGCCGGGACCATGCTTGCGGTTGAAATGCTTCTCGATAAGAAGAGGGTTCATGGTGAGACGCGGATTGACAGAATAGGATATGCTTGCCATCTTGGCCACCTGCTCGAGCACCACTGCGTTGTGGACAGCCTCGGCGGGAGTCTTGCCCCAGGTGAAGGGGCCATGGTTCTTGACAAGCACTCCGGGAGTGTGCATGGGATTTATGCCCACGAAGCGCTTCACGATTACGTTGCCTGTCTCCAGCTCATAGTCGCCCGTCACCTCAGCCTCGGTCATGTCGGCGGTGCAGGGCACGGCGTTGTGGAAATAGTCGGCATGCGTGGTGCCGATGTTGGGCAGGTCTATGCCGGCCTGCGCCCATGCGGTGGCATAGGTGGAGTGCGTGTGCACCACACCGCCCACTTCGGGGAAGGCACGGTAGATGGCCAGATGCGTGGGGGTATCGCTGGAAGGGTTGAGGTCACCCTCCACTGTCTTGCCGGTGGCGAGATCCACCACCACCATGTCGGACGGTTTCATATCATCGTAGCTCACTCCGCTGGGCTTGATGACCACAAGGCCTTTCTCGCGGTCTATGCCGGAGACATTTCCCCAGGTAAAGATCACCAGACCGTGCTTCACGAGGTCAAGATTGGCCCGGCATACGGTTTCTTTGAGTTCTTCGAGCATATCAGTGTCAGATTTTGAATTTTTCGGTTGATTTGTATGAATCGTAATTGAAGCGGTACAGCATGGCCCCGCGCCTCGATCCGGTCTTGTCAATGATACCGGTAGGCTCGATGCAGGGGTTCTCGGCCACCCGCTTGCGGAAGTTGCGTTTGTCAAGCTGCTCGTCAAGTATCAGCTCATAAAGCGTCTGGAGCTGTGTGAGCGTGAACATGTCCGGAAGCAGACGGAAAGCGATAGGCTCGGTGGCTATGCGGCGGCACAGCTGGGCGCGGGCCTTGACAATCATCTCGGGATGGTCGAAACCGAGCTCCGGAAGATTGTTCACATCGTTCCAGCAGGCGTTGTACTCATGCAGCACCGCCTCGTCGATAAGATCGGGGGTAAGCAGAGCGTAGTAGGCCACCGATATGACACGTGCGCCGGGATCGCGCCCTATGTCGCCGAAGGTCTTGACCTGCCTCATGAAGGTGCCACGGAGTCCGGTCAGTTCAAGCAGCACTCGACTGGCGGCCTCGTCCACGCTCTCCCCCTCCCGGACGAAACCGCCCATCAGGGACCATTTCCCTTTCTCGGGCTCGAAGTTTCGCTCGGTGAGGAGAACGTTGAGTTTTCCGTCACTCACGCCGAATATTATACAATCGACGCTGACATAGAATCTTGAGTGATGGCTATAGCAGTCAGTCATATCCACGACGTTTTACCAGAAGTAGATGTAGAAGGCGGCCGTGATGCCGAGGATGATCACGGAATGTATCACATCCCAGTGATTCCAGCTGGCGCGTGTGGCGGCCTGCTGCTCGGGAGTGGAGGTGCCGAACACGAGTCCGCGTATCTTCTCGGGTTCCGGTGCCTTGGTGCAGAGACTTATCACCCACACCACGAGGAGACAGAACACGAGCATCCATCCGCAGAAGAAGAGCCAGTTCACATCGTAGAAGAGGTAGCGGAATATGTTGAAACCATCCTCACCGGGCATTGTGGCGGCATTGCTGTAGTAGATCTTGGCTCCGAGACGGGTCAGACCGATCACAAGGCCGGCAATGAGACCCCACATACCACCCTGGGCAGTGGCGCGTTTCCAGAGCACACCCATGAGGAATGCGGCTGCGATACCGGGGGCGAGCACTGACTGCACGTCCTGGAGATAGAGATAGAGCACATCACCGATGGAACGCATGATAGGGATCCAAAGGATGCCGAGGATCACGATGACAACGGTAGCTGCCTGACCGATGCGCACGAGTTTCTTGGGATCGGTGTCGGGTTTATAGCGCTGGTAGAAGTCAATGGTGAAGAGGGCGGCCGAAGAGTTGAACAGCGATGCAAGCGAGCTCATGAGGGCTGCGAGGATACCGCAGACAATGAGACCTTTCACTCCTGCGGGGAGGAGCTTGGCCACAAGTGTGGGGAAAGCGGCATCGGTGTTGAGATTACCGTTCTCGAGCATGGGGAGGAACGAGCCGGTGCTCTGGTGGAGAGCGAAGGCGATCATGCCGGGAATGAGGAAGAGGAACACGGGGAGCAACTTGAGATAGGCGCCGAAGATGGTGCCGCGGCGGGCCTCGCGCTCATCCTTGCCTGAGAGCACGCGCTGCACGATGAACTGGTCGGTACACCAGTACCAGAAACCGATCACAGCCGAGCCGATGAGTGCCCCGAGCCAGGGGAAGTCGCCGTCGCGGTTGTCGCGGATGAGGTTGGTCATCGAGTCGCCATATTCATTCACCTGCACTGCCGAGCAGATCTCCATCATCTTGTCCCAGCCGCCGAGTTCCTTGAGTCCGAGCACAAGGATGATGAGCGAGCCGAGCAGCAGGATGGGGGTCTGGAGCACCGATGTGTAGAGCACGGATTTCATGCCGCCGAATATGGTGTAGAGAGCTGTGATGAGCACAAGACCGATGGCTGCGATCCAGAAGAAGTCGATGCCCCACACCTGGTCGATGCCGAACACCTGCTGGAACACGAGGCCGCCGGCATAGACGGTGACAGCCACTTTGGTGAGCACATAGCTGATAAGCGAGATAAGCGAGAGGATGGTACGCGACGCGGGGTTGTAGCGGCGCTCAAGGAACTCCGGCATGGTATAGACCATGGAGCGGGTATAGAAGGGCACGAACACCCAGCCGAGTATGAGGATCATCCAGCCCTGGATCTCCCAGTGGGCCATGGCCATGCCTGACGATGCGCCCGAGCCTGCGAGACCGATGAGGTGTTCGGATCCGATGTTGGATGCGAATATCGACGCGCCGATGGCGATCCATGTGGCGTCCTTACCGCCGAGGAAGTAGTCGGCGGCATTGTTCTGCTTCTGACGCATCACCCACAGAATGATACCGATCAGAGCGATGAAGAATAGGCCTATGACAAGCCAGTCTAAAAATTGCATTGTTCGGAAGGTATTGATTTATGGAATTGTTATTTCACAGAAAAACGGAATGCGCAATGGCTCGAATAGGTCTCGCCGGGATTGAGCACAACCGAGGGCCACTGGGGTTTGTTGGGTGAGTCGGGATAATGCTGCGTCTCGAGGCAGACGGCTGCACGCTGGGGATAGGTTATGCCGTTCTTACCGGTCACGGTCCCGTCAAGGAAGTTGCCGGAGTACACCTGTATGCCGGGCTCGTCGGTGAACACCTCGAGCAATATTCCGGAGGCGGGGCTGTAGAGCGATGCTGCCACGATGCTGTCGTTGCCTGCGGTATCGAGCACCCAGTTGTGGTCATAGCCGTTGCCGTTGGCTATCTGGTCATAGTCGCGCTTCTCAATGTCCTGTCCTATTGTCTTGGCCACGGTGAAGTCCATGGGGGTACCGGCCACGGGGATGATCTCGCCTGTGGTCATGAATGTGCTGTCGACGGGAGTGAACGAGGAGGCGTTGATGGTAAGGATGTCGTCGGTAACGGGCTTGTTGTGATCGCCTGACAGGTTGAAATAGGAGTGGTTGGTCATATTGATGACGGTCTTCTTGTCAGTCGTGGCCTTGTAGTCTATATCGAGTGTGTTGTCGGCCAGAAGAGTATAGGTGACAGTGGCGTCCACCGTGCCGGGGAAACCGTTGTTGCCGTCAGCATCCTTTATGGAGAGAACGAGAGTCGAGTCGTTGGTCTGGTCGGCATTATATACACGGTACTGCCATCCGAGTGTGCCCATGTCGGTACCGCCGTGCAGACAGTGGCCGAAATTGTTCTGCGGAAGCTTCACGGTATCTCCGTCGAGTATGAAACGGCCCTGGTTGATGCGGTTGGCATAGCGGCCTATGGCAGCTCCGAAGTCGGTGGCATTGTTCTGCGGCAGATAGGCGGCTATGCTGTCGAATCCGAGCACCACATCATGAAGCTTACCGTCACGACCGGGGGCCATGATCGATACGATACGTCCGCCATAGTTTGTGATACATACCTCCATCCCGGCCTTGTTGGTGAGGGTGAAGAGAGCGGTGGAGTCACCGTTCACAACAGATTTGAAGTTCTCGGGATCAAGACCGGAAAGTGTCGTTGTCTGTACGGCATCCTGCTTCTGCGCACAAGATCCGACCAATACACATGCCGCTGCAAATGCAGCCGTCTTCATGGCCATTTTCATGATTAATCGTATTTAAGATTATAATTTCATATTGATTTTCATAGTCTTAAGCCTATGGACAACGTGACTATGCGCGATATCCAAAAGTCTACGTCAGATTTTGGGTGTAAAAGTAACACTTATAAAAGTGCGTACCAAAAAATTTTATATGTTTTACAACATAAAACCATGATCTGTAGCGTCAGGCGCTACTTTGCCTCCAGATGGAGAGAGAAAAAACGGCACACCTTAGCGGCCGTCCCGGCGATATCCTTGGAGAATCCGTGATCCTCACCATCGATAAGCACAAGCTCGCTACTGTCATAGTCATGGTGGTAACGCTCGGAGAATGTGTAGGGGACCACCGTGTCATATGTGCCATGCATCAGCAATACCAGTCCGTTGTAGCGGACAGCAGTCTCATATATAGGCAGTGTCTGCGCTATCTCCACGTAGCGGCGTCCTATGCCGAGGTCACCCCAAGGGAGGGGGATTCGCTCGGGAATGTCGTGGGGATTGTAGCGGTTGCCCATCAGATCGCCACGCAGAGCGTCCTCGCGGAGCACGGCGGCGGGAGCGAGAAGCGCCAGCGACTCTATGGCCGGATAGCCAAGCTCGCCGGCGGTCATCGAGGCCACCACCCCACCCTGCGAATGTCCGCACAGGGAGATGCTGCCGGTGAATGGCTGTGAACGCAGCCAACTGATGATCTGCTTGAGATCCTCTATCTCATTGATCACGGTCATATCCTCAAGGCGACCGTCGCTGCGGCCATGGCCGTTGAAGTCAAACCTCATCACACCTATACCCTCACGGAGCAAACCGGCGGAGATGTCATCGAAAAGCGCACCCTGCATATTGCCGCAGAAACCGTGGCATAGTATGACGAACGGGCACTTTCCATCCACAAGCTGCCCGGGCATGCGGAGCATGCACGCCAGCCGTCCCTCGGATCCACCTATATAAAATATACCGGAATCCATGAGTCCCTTTATGAACTCTGTTCCGGCATCGACTATACGGTCATGGCCGGCGGCATTGAGATGGGCGGTATCCCTCACACCACGGTTCTGGAAATAAAGGGTCCGGAAGTCGGGGTTGTTCACCTCGATCCCGCCGGCCTTCTCCGCATCGAACACCGGGACGCCATAGGTGGCGCACACATCCTTTATAGTAGCTATGACAGGGTCGAAATAGTCGCGGTCCACATGCCAGGGGGTGACATATCCGATCCTCGCATCAGGATACCGGCCTTTCAGATACCAGAACATATCGGAAAGCGCAGCCCTGAACTTGGCCAGCTCCACATCATCGTGTATCATCGTGGCGTCGTTATGGCCGGCTATTATCACGAGGCAGTCCACCGTGTCGGGCAGAGCCTTGCATCGCTCGGTCATGGCCGGACCGAAACCTTCGTCCGTGCGGTCATAGAGCACCGAGCTGCCGTTGCGTCCGCAGTTGACATATTTCATGCCCAGACGGTCGGCGGCCTTGGCATGCCAGGTCTCCTCCTGCGGGCAGCGGTGGTTCCTGACATAACTATCGCCAAACACACACAGGGTCTTGCCCTTGGTATCAGCGAAGACTGACATAGAGAAGAGAGCTATGATCAGGGTGGTAAAGAGTCGTATCATCTTTTTCATCTATATTATATATAAAAACACAATGCATAATGCCCTTGATAAGGAAAGAGCATTACGCATCGTGTGTGTCATAACGGATCTATTTTCAGTCGTCAAGTTTGTGTATCACGAGACCCGAACGCAGCTTGGGCTCGAACCAGGTGGTCTTAGGAGGCATGATGTTGCCGCTGTCGGCGATATCCATCAACTGCTTCATGGACACAGGATAAAGCGCGAGGGCCATAGCCATCTCGCCAGAGTCGACACGACGCTTGAGCTCGCCGAGACCGCGGATGCCGCCTACGAAGTCGATGCGCTTGTCGGAACGGAGATCATGTATGCCGAGGATATCGCGCAGTATGAGATCGCTTGATATCGTCACATCAAGCACCCCTATCGGATCATTATCATCATAGGTGCCCTCCTTGGCGGTGAGTCTGTACCACTTGCCACCGAGATAGAGAGCGAAACGGTGGAGCGACTCGGGACGATACTCCTCCTCTCCCATCTCCTCGACTGTGAAATTGGAGGCAAGTCTGTCGAGAAACTCCTCGGGAGTGAGGCCGTTGAGATCCTTCACCACACGGTTGTAGTCGATGATGTTGAGATGCGATGCCGGGAAGGCCACGGCAAGGAAATAGTTATACTCCTCGTCACCCTTATGGTCGGGATTGCTGCGGGCCTTCTCATCGCCCACGAGAGCGGCGGCTGCCGAGCGGTGATGGCCGTCGGCGATATACAGATAGGGTATGCGTGCAAACTCCTCGGTGACTGTATCGATAAGTTCGGGAGAATCTATCACCCAGAAGTGATGGCCGAAGCCATCGGGCGCCACGAAGTCATACTCAGGCTCGCCGGCAGTGACAGTGTCGATGACCTGCTGGAGCGCAGGATTGTCGGGAAACGCGAAGAAGACAGGCTCGATGTTGGCGTTGTTGACGCGCACATGCTTCATGCGGTCCTCCTCCTTGTCACGGCGGGTGAGCTCATGCTTCTTGATGCGTCCCTCCATATAGTCGGCCACATTGGCTGCCACGACAAGACCATACTGAGTACGGCCGTTCATGGTCTGGGCATAGATGTAGTAGTGCTCCTTGTCATCCTGTACAAGCCATCCCTCACGCTGGAAGGCGTTGAAGTTCTCCACTGCCTTCTCGTACACCTTCGGGTCATGCTCGTCAGTGCCGGGAGCGAAGTCGATCTCCGGCTTGATGATGTGATAGAGCGATCTGGGATTGCCCTCGGCCTCGGCGCGGGCCTCGGCTGAATCAAGCACGTCATACGGACGGGAAGCCACCTGTGTGACCATCCCGCGGGGTGGACGCACACCCTTGAACGGTTTTACTTTAGCCATGGTTTTTCGTGGTAGGTTGCGGTATTATATATAATGTGGTTTTTATACTGTCACTTGCGGCGCTCGATGGTCTGCTTGCGGTCAGGACCGATGGACACGATGGTGATGGGTGTGGCGAGCTCCTTCTCGAGGAATGCGATGTAGTCGCTGAACTCTTTGGGGAATTCATCCTCGCTCTGCATGCGTGTCATGTCGGTCTTCCAACCGGGAAGCGTGGTGTAGACAGGCTCTATACCATCCTCTATCGAGTAGGGGAACTGGCGTGTCTCCTCGCCGTTGATACGGTAAGCGGTGCATGCCTTTATCTCATCGAAGCCGTCGAGCACATCGCTCTTCATCATGATGAGCTGGGTCACACCGTTGATCATGATGGCATAGCGGAGAGCCACGAGATCGATCCATCCGCAGCGGCGCTCACGTCCGGTCACAGCGCCATACTCGTGACCAAGGTCGCGGATACGTTTTCCGGTCTCGTCGAAAAGCTCGGTGGGGAAGGGACCGCTGCCCACACGTGTGCAGTAAGCCTTGAATATACCGAACACCTCGCCGATACGGTTGGGGGCGACACCAAGGCCCGAGCATGCTCCGGAACAGATGGTGTTTGAAGATGTCACGAAGGGATATGAGCCGAAGTCGATGTCCAGCAAAGTGCCCTGGGCACCCTCGCAGAGCACGCTCTTGCCCTCGGCGAGAAGTCCGTTGATGAGGAATTCGGAGTCAACTATACCGAAGCCCTTGAGGTATTCGATTGCATCCATCCAGGTCTTCTCGAGACCGGCGAGGGTCTCCTCGTCGGGAGTGGCGCCGAGAGCGGCCAGACGGGTGAGATGGAGGTTGCGGAGAGTGGCGTATTTCTCATCGAAGTTGTGGAACACGTCACCGAGACGCAGACCGTTGCGCGATATCTTATCAGTATATGTAGGACCGATACCCTTGCCTGTGGTGCCGATTTTCTTGCCACCCTTGGCCGCCTCGCTGGCAGCGTCGAGCAGACGATGGGTGGGAGCTATGAGATGGACTTTCTTGGATATACGGAGTATGGAACGGAGATCTATGCCGCTCTTCTCGAGTTCCTCGGCCTCCTGACGGAAGAGCACCGGGTCAAGCACCACACCATTGCCGATCACATTGATCTGGCCATGCTGGAAGATGCCCGAAGGGATGGAACGGAGCACATATTTCTTTCCCTCAAATTCAAGGGTATGACCGGCGTTCGGACCGCCCTGGAAACGGGCCACGACATCGTAGCGCGGAGTGAGCACATCTACTACCTTTCCTTTTCCTTCATCGCCCCACTGGAGCCCGAGAAGCACATCTACTTTCATTGCTGTATGTATAATGATTTGTTTTTTAATTTTTCTTTCTGTTGCGCGTGTTGGCCGCACTGCGGCAGCGCGTGCATGTACCACTGACGCAGAGGTCGAATAGCGAGGCGCTGAACGAGGCAAAACGCCTTAGCGAAAGCTGCCGTGCGAGTTCATTGTCGCGCAGCGATCTCGTCTTGCCGCATCTGGTGCACACAAGACGGATTCTCAACATGCCGCCGGCCGAGCTGTCTGTCATCTCCCACATGTCGGCCCGGCCGTCCATGTGTGCCTTGCGCAGCAGTCCGGCGGCCGAGAATAGCGACAGTGCATTGTAGACTGTGGTGAGGCTTACCGGATATCCCCCTGATGCAAGAACATCCCGCAGTGATTCGGCAGCAAACGGACGCTTCATGCCCACCACTTTATCGAGTATGGCGTAGCGCTCGGGAGTACGGCGCATGTTATGGAGCTTCAGATATGCGTCGAGCGTTTCTGTTGCCCGCTGACGGCGTTTATCATCGTTCATCACTGCACAAAATTACAATCTAACGTCCGATTATGCAAATATTTCACCCCTTTTCCATCAGTCCATGCGGATGATGCCGCTCGACGTGAGGATGCGGAATGCGAGGTCGCGCAGCAGCGCATACTCCCCCTGACGCGATCCTATACCCTTGCTGCGTGCGTCAAACTCGCGTATGGCGGATATGATCTCGATGGTCTGTCGCACATTGTAGTTGCGTGCCGCCAGTTCGTAATGTTTCAGCGCCCAGGGCGATTTCAGCCCGAGGGCATCCATGTAGCCCGACGGACTCTTGTCGCGGGTATAGTGATATATAAGAAGGTTCGAGAACTGGTTGAACAGCACCGTGGCCGTGACAGCCGAGGGGTTGGAGCGGGGATTGGACGCAAAGTAGTCCACGATGGCGAATACCTTGGCAGCATTTCGCGTGTTGATGGCGTCGAGGAGTTCGTAGTTGTTGTAGTCCTTCGATATGCCGATATTGCGCTCCACAGCCTCGGGGGTTATCATTGATCCGGGGCCAAGTATCAGCGCCAGTTTGTCTATCTCGTTGTAGAGCCTCGACATGTCCGACCCGATATGATCGCGCAGCATCGACAAGGCTTTGGCGTCAATCGTGAGCTGCTTCTCCTTGACAAGGGCCGAGATGGCCGGTAGGATATCACGGTCGCTCAGCTTGGCCGACTCGAACACCACTCCCATGTCCTTGATGGCAGAAAGCACCTCCTTGCTTTTCACGGCCTCACCCCTCGAGGCAATGACCAGAACCGTGGTGGGATTGGGATCCGATATGTATTTCCGGAATTTCTTGAGCTGGTCGGCCCTCATGTTCTGGGCCTCCTTGAGTATCACAACAATCCTGTCGGCCATCATCGGAAACCGCCGGCACACCTCCACCACAGCCTCGGGCGAAGCTTCGTGGCCATACATTATATATAGGTTGAAGTCGCGCTCCTCCTCGGGCACAAGCTCCTCGAAGGTCTTGACAAGTTCGTCGGTGAAGTATCCCTCGCTGCCGTGAAGGAGATAGACCGGCGAGGTGTGGCCGCTTCTTATCTGCTGGCGCAGCTGGGCAAAAGCGAGTGTCGGGGAGGTTTTGGTGGCCATCAGTGATATGCAACAGATTGTTTTCAGGGTGTAAATTTAGCGAAAATCGGATGAAAACACAAAGATAATGCCTAATTTTGCATCACGATGCACACACCTCCGCGACTCAACCTCCCCCCCGCCCCGCTCCGCTTCGGGCGCGACGGCAATGCCGTCACCGTCTTCGATCCGCTGCGTGCGAAGTGGGTCACCCTCACCCCCGAAGAATGGGTGAGGCAGCACTTCACATCATTTCTGACAACACACCGCGGTGTGCCACGCTCGCTGATAGCCAACGAGACCGGGATAACGCTCAACGGCACCATCAAACGGTGTGACACCGTAATCTACACCCCCTCGCTCACACCTCTGGCCATTGTGGAATACAAGGCTCCGACCGTAGCGATAAGCCGCAAGGTGTTCGAGCAGATAATACGCTACAACATCGTGCTCAAGACCCGCTATCTGATAGTGAGCAACGGCATGAGCCACTACTGCTGTGAGGTGGACAAAGACACGGGAGGATGCCGGCTGCTCGCCGACATCCCCCCTTATGAAGAAATGCTCGCAGGATTATAGCTTGCGTGCCGGCTCGAAGGTCACATCCGTGAACTTCACCTCGGCATCCTTTATAACCGTGGCGTTGACATCATATACAAACGTGGAATTGGATATGTCTATCCCATGCACGCATTCCAACCCCTCTATACCTGTGGCCGAGACAGCCGTGCGGCATCCGCGGCAGGTGACACCGGATATGTGTATGTCGGTGAACTCCGGGATATTCTCCCTCACCACTGGTTTGCTCACGTCCGAATCCTTCGAACCCGCAGGACGGTCGGCATAGCTGCACTCGAATATCACAGCCTCGTTCTTGATATCGGTCATCACAATATCACTGATATAGATATCACCGGTCTTGCCGCCGCGGCCTATGGCGCTCTTGAAACGCAGCCCGGTGTCAGTTCCGGCAAAACGGCAGTCGCGCACCACTATGCGGTGCATGCCGCAGATATCCTCGCTGCCTATCACGAATCCGCCGTGGGCATGATATACAGTGCAATCCTCTATGAGGATATCCTCACAGCCGTTCACAGGAGCCTTGGGCTTGAACGATCCGCTCTTCATGCACAGACCGTCATCACCGCAGTCAATAGTGGCGTTGACTATCAGCACTCTGTGGCAGTCGGATATATCGATGGCATCGCCATTCTGCGCGTTCCAGGGGCAGCGCACCGTTATTCCGTCGATTATCACGTTCACACTGTTGAACGGATGGACATGGAATTTGGGCGCGTTCTGGAACGTCACACCCTCCAGAAGAATATTCTCGCAATTATTCACACGGAAGAGATCATTGCGCATCTTCTCCTGCTTCTCAGGCGTGGCGGCAACCTCGTGCGTCACACCCTTGAACTCCCACGGATACCAGAGCGAACCCTCGGCGCGTTCCACTCCGCCCATGCGCTTGAACGTCTTCCACTCCTCGGCGCTCACCTTGCCCCTCTTCACCGGGCGCCACTGCGCTCCGTTGCCATCGATGATACCCTCACCGGTTATACCGATGTTACGGCATCCGTTGGCCGAGATGCATGCACGCACTCGTGTGGCCTTGGGCGACGGGTCGACATACAGTTCCTTGTCGGGCGAAAAATATATTATGGCGTTTCGGTCAAGATGGAGCTCTATGTCGCTCTTCAGTTCCAATGGTCCCGTCAGCCACACTCCGGCAGGGATGTGGAGGCGTCCGCCACCCTCGGCCGAAAGACTCTCTATGGCCCGGCTGAAAGCTTCGCTACACAGCGTCATTCCATCTCCCTTCGCGCCGAAGTCGGTCAACGACACTGTTCGGGAGGGGAATTTGACGGGTGTCACAGCAGCCACCTCGACCGGCAGACCGGTGTAACGCGACGCATAATCCTGAGCGTGCATGCATATGCACGACAGGGACAACATCATGGATAAAAGGATTTTTTTCATGGCATATGTTATTTTGATATAAGAAGAGGATGCGCCATCTCTTCAATGTGACACATCCTCCATATAAGGTATGGCTCAGGGCATGCTGTCAGCTCAGGAGCTCGCGCTCTATAGCCGCCACATCCTCCTGAAGTTTCTTCTCGATAGGGAGACGCTCGTCGATCAGACGGCATCCGTGGAGCACTGTGGCATGCGTGCGTGACAGACGGGCACCGATAGCCTTGAGTGGCATCTTGGTATGCTTCTTGGCGAGATACATCACCATCTGGCGGGCATCCGACACCTCACGCTTGCGCGACTTCTCAAATATCTGGTGAGGCTCGAGGTTGTAGAACACACTCACCTGCTTGGCTATGGTCTCGAAGTTGAGAGTGCGCTTGTTGAGCTTCACGGAGTTGGCGAGCACACGCTTGGCAAGATCCACGGTGATCTCGCGGTTGAGACATGTGGCATGGGCCAGCAACGACACCATCACACCCTCCAGTTCGCGGATACTCTCCGTGACATTGGTGGCTATGAAGTCGAGCACATCATCGGGGAGCTGCACTCCGTCGCGCGAGGCCTTGCGGGCGAGCACCTGACGGCGCAGCGCGTAGTCGGGCTTCTCGAGCTGGGCTGTCATGCCGCTCTTGAATCGGGAAAGCAGGCGCTCCTCCATGCCCTCCATCTCCGACGGACGGCAGTCGCTCGACATTATGATCTGCTTGTTGTTCTGCTTGAGGTGGTTGAATATATGGAAGAATGTACGCTGTGTCTTCTCCTTGCCTATGAGGTCCTGAATATCGTCAATGATAAGCGTGTCGATACTCTGATAGAAACGTATGAACTCGTTGACCTTGCTGCGGAGCACCGCCGAAGTGAACTGATCCTGGAAGAGTCGCGCCGTGATGTAGAGCACCCTCATGCGCGGATCACGCTCCTTGACACGTATACCTATGGCCTGGATGAGGTGGGTCTTGCCCACTCCGCAGGGTCCGAACACGAAGAGGGGGTTGAACGTCTTGAGTTTCGGATCGTTGGCTATGGCCTCGCCGATGGACTGGGCCACCTTGTTGCTGTCGCTTATGCAATAGTTCTCAAATGTATACTCGGGATTGAGCTGCGAGTCAATCTCGTCGACATACTTTTCCTTGAAAGGATTGGCCGACGCTCCGGGCACAGCCTTGACGGCAGGGCTGGGATGGCCGCTACCCATGCTGACGTGGGAGGACGAGTCGCCCGCTACGATCGGGAACTCATAGAAAAGACGTATACCCTCACCATACACCCTCTTCAGCGCACTTCCGAGCACACTGAAATAACGCTGCTCGAGCTGCTCGGAGAAGAACTCCGTAGGGCACGAGATCGTCAGCCTGTTCTCCTCGTAGCGGATGAACGATAGCGGGCTGAACCAATAGCTGAATTGTTCGGCGGGAATGGTATCCTTGATGATGGCAAGGCACTTTTCCCACATTTGTGAATATTCTGTTGGCATGATTGGTTATAGAGGAAATATATTGTCACGGATGCCTCCTTCGAATGGGGGCAATACTTCTGCAAATTTCCTAATTTTTTTCTTAAAAATCAAACGCATATTTATTTGCTTTTTGTATCCGCGACGCATTGATTTGAATTTCAGCACATTATTACCACTTAGCCTCACTCCGGTCTTTTAGTATCAGACATAACTGATTATTAGCTACATACAACAGCCACATGCCATATCACGCCCGATGGTCACAACACAGCGCCGAAACACGGAACCATTTGAGTCACGGCGTGTTATGCCTCCGGCCCCTTAAGGGCAACTTTCCGCCACTATTTATAATCATTTCAGATAAGCAAACGTAAACATCCGTCCGGATTTCACCCCCGCCACACGCGCTGAGAAGTATCTGGAAGGGTGATGCATGGTGCATGGACCCGGTGCGGATATGTTTCCGGGAGCCATCCCTGCCTTCAAAAGTTCTCCTCTGATATATCCTGCAAGGTCGACATGTGGCCGTTCCCACACCGGACGCCTGCGGACAGAGCTCTCCGGAAATAAAGCAGCCACCTCATCGCCCACCTCAAAGCACTCCGCACATATGCACGGGCCGAAGGCTGCCCTTACATCCTTGATGGAAGCTCCGAGCCCCAGCATAGTCAGCAGAGTTTTTTCCACGATCCCGGCTACCGCCCCGCGCCATCCGGCATGAGCCACGGCCACGATTCCGGCCACAGGATCGGCCATCACGACAGGCACACAATCGGCGGTGCTGACCCCTATGACAAGTCCGGGCGCGGCGGTGACAAGGGCATCCACCCCCTCAGGACGTCGGGCGGACAGCCTGTCCACCACAAGCACCTCCGCCGAGTGGGTCTGCACGGGGACGAACACATCACCCTCATCCACACCAATAGCCGATGCAAGATCAGCCATACACCGCGACACCTTGTCTGATGAATCGCCGGTATACGGGCAAATACTGAATCCGGCATACGGATCGGCCACATCACATGTGCCTCTCGATGTGAAGAAGGATCGGCATCGCCCTTCGGATAGCAATGGATGGATAAACTGTGTCACCTGCGTAATGGATTTTTTTGTAACTTTGCGCGATTTTTCTGCAAAATTATGAAATTTTCCGGTTTAAAAGGCCATGTCGCGATGTTAGGAGCCAACACGACATGGGGACTCATGGCTCCGGTGGCCAAGATCGTGATGTCGGCAGGACTGGTGAGCCCGTTGCTGATGACCAATTTCCGCATCACGGGAGCCGCCCTGCTGTTCTGGTTCACATCTCTTTTCACCAAGCGTGAGAAAGTGCCCGCACGCGACCTCCTGCTGCTCGCCGGCGCCGCCATGCTCGGCATCCTGTGCAATCAGGGATGCTACATCTTCGGCGTGGGATTCACGTCGCCGGGCGAGGCTTCGATCATCACTACCACCATGCCTCTGTGGGTCATGGTGCTGGCAGCCCTTATCCTCCACGAACCGATCACACTGAAAAAGGTCGGAGGCATCCTGCTCGGCGCCACCGGCGCACTCATCCTCGTGCTCTCAGGCATGAAAGGCCACACCTCGGGCGACAATCCCATGCTCGGCGACATGCTTGTGCTCACAGCCCAGCTGAGCTATGCACTGTATCTCACCTTCTACCGCAATTTCATAAAGAAATACTCGGTCATCACGCTCATGAAATGGATGTTCACCTTCGCAGCCGTAATACTCGTGCCGGTCTCCTCCGGCGAATGGATGTCCACCGACTGGGGCGCCTTCACCGCGCGAGAGATATGGGGTTCGGCATACGTCGTATTCATGGCCACTTTCGTAGCCTACATCTGCATAATGATCGGCCAGAAAAACCTGCGTCCCACCCTCGTGGGTATGTACAACTATGTCCAGCCCATCGTGGCCTCGTGCGTAGGCATCTATCTGGGCCTCGACACCTTCACACCATTCAAGCTCCTGGCCGTGGCTCTGATATTCACCGGCGTATATCTGGTCACTATCTCGAAGGCAGCCCCGGCTCCTGCGGGCAGGAAGGCTTGACGCGGATACTGTCAGCCTCCATACGCTCGAAGTAGCTCTGCATGAAAGCCTTCATGAAGCGCTGCATGGAGTCGCGCTCGGCAGGTCGCTCATCTTTGAGATCATGCTTCATCAATATGTCGCGGCGATAGTCGTAGAGCGCCCTCACATTGCAGTTCTCATCCGTCTGAATGAAATAGTCACCCATATATAACTGTGGCAGATGCGCCCAGTTGAAAGCCCATCTCTCCTCGGGCGAAGTGGCGAGCACATCATTGCCGAACGCTATGAAATCCCTGTCATAGCCGAGCCATCCGAGCACCGTGGGGAGCACATCCATCTGCTGCATTATACCCGGCATCACCCCTCTCGGCATCTCGCCCGAGGGATCGAAAAGCAATATAGGCACATGATTGTCGCCGGCATCGGTCTTGTATTCGTCGTGGGTAGTCTTGCTGCTCGAATGATCGGCTGTCAGCACAAACACCGTATTGTCATACCACGGCTGCTCCGACGCCGTGGCAAAGAACCGGCGGAGCGAATTGTCAGTATACCTTATACATTTATGCAGCAGGTGGATCCCCTCATCCTTGTACACATCCTTGTATCTCTCCGGGATGGCGAAAGGATGATGCGATGACGCCGTGAACACTCCGCCCACAAACGGCACGGGCATCTCCGAGAGCTTGAGCGCGAAATATTGCAGGAACTCCTCGTCCCATATGGCCCATGTGCCGTCGAAGTCCTTCTTGCCGCCGAAGCGGCTGTCAGCACAATACTCTGTCATGCCGTAATAATCCTCAAACCCCGCACCACGGGCAAATGCCTGAAATCCCATCGACTCGTTGTCTCCGCCGTGAAAGAATGCCGATGAGTAGCCCCAGTTCTTAAGCTCGGTGGCAAAGGATGTGACATGATTGAGCGAATAGGGCGACACGAAGAAACCGTAATCCATACGCGGTATCGATGCGAGCACCGCCGGCATGGCATCGATCGACACGTTGGCATTGGCAAGCGTGGTCTCGAATGTCAGTGACACTGATGCAAGCGAGTCGACAAACGGAGCATAACCTCTGTATTTCCCTCCGTCGAGCGTCCTGTTGCCGTTGAGCGATCCTATGAACTCGGTGGCGAAGCTCTCCACTATCAGTATCACCACATTCTTTCTCCTCACCACAGCACTGTCAGCCGGATGGTGGAGAGGGGTGTATACCGAATCAAGTTCCTGCGCGGTGGCATAATAACGTGGTGTGCGCGGGGGACGCTTTCCGAGCGTGCGTATGAGCGAGAAGGGGGTATTGAGCACAATGTTGGCCTCCGACGGTCGCTTGGCAAACTGATGGGCATTGCTCACAGCTATAGGACGAGTGGAGGTGAAGAATGTGGAACCCCTCATGCCCCATACAGCCAATATGCCGAAGACGGCAAGAAACAATACGGTGACAGCCGTCTGCCTCCAGCGGCGGAAAATACCGCCTACGAGTCCCGAGGGCACGTAACAGCGCCACATCACCCACACAAGCGCCACCGCGAGGAGAATGAAGTACCAATGCCTCACCACCTCCACACCGAATATGGAGAGGAGATTGTTCTCGTTGCCGAACTCGTTGAACACCCTCGTGGTGATCCGGTGATGGCCATAGGGATAATAGACGGCATCGCCGAGATTAAGCACCACGCATACGGCGTTGGGTATCACATATGCCAGGTGCGTAAGTCGGTTCACCCACCTGCGGTCATGAAACGGCAGAAGGGCCAGTGCTATATACAGAATATTGGTATAGCATATGGCAGACGTGTCGAAAAGCAATCCGCCCCAGCATATACGGCCGAACGACCGCCACGACATGTCGAGTGAATAAAGGTCCCAATTGTCAAGCAGGAAAGCCACGCGGCACACCCAATAGACCACAAGGGCCATGAGCAGATTGAACACTATGCCGGCTGCGGCACCGAAATATTTTTTCATGTACGGAATGTGATGATTTTTTCGGGTGCAAATTTACACCATTCCCGTCAAAAAGACAACCTCCCGTGCGGTCCTGACGGACTCCACGGGAGGTTGATCGTTCAAAACTCTCTCAAATTTAATTTCATACCCTCGATGCGCCGACTATACGCTTCGCGCCGATAAAGTTGCGCGAATAGTAGCCGTTGTCGGGAAACCGCTGGTATACCACACCCTTCTTCGACGAGGAAGCATGGATGAATGTGCACGATCCGTCGCTGTTGACATCGACCACCATAGCTACGTGTCCTACCCTGCCGCGGCCGCTCGAACGGCTCGAGAAGAAGAGCAGGTCGCCGGGGCGGAGATCATCCTTGTCAACCTCGTCACCCTGACGGTACTGGCTGCGCGAATCGCGGTGGAGGTTGTAGCCGAAATTGCGGTATACATATCCCACAAATCCTGAGCAGTCAAACTGACGGGGACCTGCGGCGCCGAGACGGTAGCGCGTACCGAGGAACTTGGCCGCATAGTGTGTTATCTTATCAATCTCCTCAGAGTCAGCTGCATTCTCATTCTCCGCCTGAGCCATAGCCGCAAAAGGGGAAGCCTCGCGTATGGCCTCGCATGCGCTTGCTATGAGTTCGCATGACGTGTCATACGACGATGCCGCATGCCTGGCGGGAAGCTTGTAGGGAGTGAGATTGGCCGGTGCCGCCGAAGTGGCCACAGCCATGAGGAAAAACAATGCTATATATCTGAGTGATTTCATTCGGTTTTATTGTCTTTGTTAAAATGTCGTTAATGGATTCTTGCACACCATTTTTGTTCCGACGGTGCAAAATTACTAAAAAGCCACGTCTCCACCAAACGGCAACAATCTGAGAAACGGCATATTATGTTAAAGTAAATAGTTATTCATAGAATCTAACACCCTTTAGCACGAAATGTGCAGAATGTTAAAGAATCGGCCATTTATGGCGTTTTGTATACAATATTTCACATATTTTCACAATGCATACCACTCTTCATCCTTCATTTTTTACCAAATTATTGTTTAGTCATATCCCATAGGCGGGTAACATCTGTTAAAAAACCGCGACCATACCAGTCACCGTGATCATTGGTAATATGAAAGTTAGCTAAAATTACGCCATTGCTTCATTTTACAATATTTTTCTTATTTTAACCTTTCACACTCCCATACTTTTTCATACATCTTACCGTCCCGTACCCTCATCGACCCATTAGAAATGACATCTCATAATGATAAGGATTCTTTTTAATCTGCCTGACTCTAATTTTTCGCCATATTAGGTTGAAAATATGATTTTTTTTTGCGAACTTTGCGCAAAATTTTTCTTTAACACCATACAATAAGAAATGAAAAAAAGTGCGTTGCAGATAGCCCGCGCGGCTTACCGTCCCCAGCTTCCCATAGTCCTCACCGGTGGAGCGAAAGTGGTTGAGGGACAGCCCACCCAGTCAGCCGGAGATCAGGAGGAGATCAAAAAACTTTTCCCTAACACATACGGTCTTCCTGAAATAGTATTCGAGAAAGCAACCCCCTCTGAAGACGCCAAGCCCATCAACGTAGGCGTGATTCTCTCCGGTGGCCAGGCTCCCGGCGGACACAACGTCATCAGCGGTCTTTTCGACGGCATCAAAAGCATCAACCGCGACAGCCGCCTCTATGGCTTCCTCATGGGCCCCGGCGGTCTCGTCGACCACAAATATAAAGAACTCACTGCCGATATCATCGACGAATACCGCAACACCGGCGGTTTCGACATCATCGGCTCAGGCCGCACCAAGCTCGAGACAAAGGAGCAGTTCGACAAGGGTCTCGAGATACTCCGCGAGCTCGACATCAAAGCTCTCGTGATAATCGGTGGCGATGACTCCAACACCAACGCCGCCATCCTCGCCGAATACTACAAGGCCATCGGCGCCGGCGTGCAGGTGATCGGTGTGCCCAAGACCATCGACGGTGACCTCAAGAACAACGTCATCGAGACCTCTTTCGGTTTCGACACCGCCACAAAGGTATACTCCGAGGTGATCGGCAACATACAGCGCGACTGCAACTCGGCCAAGAAATACTGGCACTTCATCAAACTCATGGGTCGTTCTGCATCGCACATCGCCCTTGAGTGCGCTCTCAAATGCCAGCCCAACATCTGCATCATCTCCGAGGAGGTTGAGGCCAAGAACATGACTCTCGCCCAGGTTGTCGACGAGATCGCCGACGCCGTCGTGGCCCGCGCCGCCGAGGGTCTCAACTACGGTGTGGTTCTCATCCCCGAGGGTCTCATCGAGTTCATTCCCGCTGTCAAGGCGCTCATCGCCGAGCTCAACGACCTCCTTGCCGCCAAGGCAGCCGAGTTTGCAGCCGTCGAGCCCGAGGGTCAGCGCGCATGGGTGATAGCCAACCTCAGCGCCGCCAACGCCGCCACCTACGAGTCGCTCCCCTCCGGCGTGGCACGTCAGCTCACTCTCGACCGCGACCCCCACGGCAACGTGCAGGTATCGCTCATCGAGACCGAGAAGCTCCTCTCCGAGATGGTAGGCAAGCGCCTCGAGGAGCTCGCCGCCGAGGGACGCTACAATGGCAAGTATGCCACCATGCACCACTTCTTCGGCTATGAGGGTCGTTGCGCCGATCCCTCCAACTTCGACGCCAACTACTGCTATGGTCTCGGCTATACCGCCGCTCAGCTCATCGCCGCAGGTGTGACCGGCTATATGTCGAGCCTCCGCAACCTCACCTTCGCCCCCATCAACTGGGTGGCCGGCGGTATACCCATCACCATGATGATGAACATGGAGCGTCGCCACGGCGAGATGAAGCCCGTGATCCGCAAGGCTCTCGTGGAGCTCGACGGCGCACCCTTCCTCAAGTTCGCCAAGGAGCGCGACGCATGGAAAGTAGGCACATGCTACACCTATCCCGGCCCCATCCAGTACTTCGGCCCGGTTGAGGTGTGCGACCAGCCCTCGCTCACTCTCGTATACGAGCAGAAGCGCCGCAAATATTGATCCAAAGAGATCCGTGAAGGGTCGTCACGACCCATCCACGTGTGTTTAACATATCTTCAACACAGCTTGCAGTTCCTCCGGCAATTCAGCCGGAGGAACTATTTTTTTGCGATATTATTCAGTAAATCGTATATTTGCACATATAATTATATATACGAATATATACACGATATATCCCCAATATTCAATCCATGAGAATATCATACGTACTTCTTTCCATCGCTATGTCGGCACAGGCCTTCGGTGAGACTGTGACCGTCACCACTCCACAGGGGCGCACAGTCACTGTGACCCCCTACACTGACAACATAGTCCGTGTGAGCAACACCCCGGCGGGCTATACCTCCACACGCCCCTCTCACCTTGACGTGCTACGGCCTTCCGACCCCGAGTGTGCCGTGAGCCGCATTGGCGACATAACCACCATGACCACCTCCACAGGCGTGACCGTAAGGATCGACGCCGCAACAGGTGCCGTCGACATCAACGCCGGAGGTAGCCGCGCCGTCAGCGATACAGGCGTCCGCACACAGGCCGGAGGCAAGCAGTCCATCAGTCTGCACACCATAGGTGGCGGGCACTTCTACGGCGCCGGCGAGCGCGGCCATAGCTACAACCTCGATGGCGACACTCTCGTGATGTACAACAGGCAGAACTACGGCTACACCGCGGGCGACCCGCGCATAAGTCAGATGAACATCACCATGCCACTCTTCCTCGCCTCGTCGGGCTACGCGATTGTGTTCGACGACTATGCCGCCGCCGAGATGGTAATGGCCGATCCCATTGTCTACACCACCGAGTCGGCTACTCCCATTTCATATTACTTTGTCAATTCCACCGGATCTTTGTCGGCGCTTACCTCCGAACTGACACGCCTGACCGGCCGGCAGGATCTTCCACCGTTATGGTCGCTCGGATACATCACCTCCAAATACGGCTACCGCACACAGGCCGAGACCACCGGAGTGGTGGACACCCTCAAACGAGCAGGCTACCCTCTGGACGGCATCGTGCTCGACCTATACTGGTACGGCAAGGAGGAGGACATGGGATCACTCTCATGGGAGCAGTCCCAATGGCCCGACCACAGGAAAATGCTCGCTGACCTCAAGCGGAAAGGGGTGAACACCGTGACCATATCACAACCTTACATACTCCGCAACGGCCGCGGACTCGACAACTTCAACGAGCTTGATGCCGGCCGTCTCATGCTCAACGACTCCACCGGCAAGACCCTCCCTGTTACCATATGGGTAGGTAAAGGCGGCATGTTCGACGTGTCCAATCCCGCCACTCGCCAATGGCTGCGCGAGCGCTATCGCACGCTCACCCTCGACGGCGCCGGCGGATGGTGGGGCGACCTCGGCGAACCCGAAGTACACCCCGAGGGGGGTGTGCATGCCAACGGACTCTCCACACGCGAATATCACAACCTCTACGGCAATGACTGGAGCTCGATCATATATGATCTCTACAAAGAGGAATTTCCCGACACCAGACTCATGACCCTCATGCGCGGAGGCACCACCGGCCTGCAGCGCTACAGCGTCTTCCCATGGTCCACGGACGTGTCCCGCTCGTGGGGAGGACTCAAACCGCAGATCACAATCATGCTCAATTCCGGGCTCTCCGGACTCGGCTACATGAGCCACGATGTCGGCGGATTCGCCATCGACAAGGAGCACCCCTACGACCCCGAACTCTACGTGCGCTGGTTGCAGCTCGGCACATTCTCGCCCGTGCTCCGCACCCATGCCCAGGATACCGCCGAGCCTTACAAGTACCCCGATCATGAGGACATAATCCTGCCGCTGATAAAGGAACGCTACCGCTGGCTCCCCTACAACTACACACTCGCCTACGAGAATGCAGCCACCGGTGCGCCGCTCGTCAGGCCGCTCAACTACTACAGCGGTGGCAAGGAGCTCGACGATATCACTGACGAATATCTGTGGGGGCGCGACGTGCTCGTTGCCCCGGTGCTCGAGCAGGGCGCCAAATCGCGCACCATAGTTTTCCCCAAAGGGCTGTGGGTGGACTACAATCACCCCACGAAATTCTACCACGGTGGTGACACGGTGAACTACGATGCACCGCTCGATGTACTCCCGCTGTTTGTCCGCGCCGGATCCTTCATTCCACAGGCCGACTACCGCATGGACAACACCGGCGACTACCGCACTGACCGTTACACCGTCAATTACTACCCCTACCTCGGCACATCCGACGGCATGATCTACGAGGACAATCCCGCCTCCACATCATCACTTGCCAAGGGTGAATACTCTATAGTCCGCCTCACCGGCACAGCCACAATGGAAGGTATCGACATCAAGGCCGAGAGCGAGGGCACATATCCCGGAGCCACTTCCCGCAAGGAGATGAAATTCGTCATCCATCTCCTCGACGGCAAGCCCGGCGAAGTCACCGTGGACGGTCGCAAAGCCCGCTACTCATACGACAAGGACACCTCCACCCTCACCGTCAATGCGGACTGGGACACCGCAAAACCACTCGACATAAAGATCAGATAACACATGACACGCCGCCCCTCCGGAGCCACACAGTTCTCAATACTGCTCTGCCTGACATTCTTTCTACAGACATTTCCCACACAGATGCCATTCTGGACCGAGTCGTTCAGAATACCTGTCACCAACGCACTGATGTCTGCGGCATTCTTCACAATGCCATTTTTCATACTCCCGCCGGCATGGCGGAGAACCCTGTGGCTCCCGGTCGTGGCAATGACAATATTTCTGTTCTCCAATCAGATATATCTGAGGATATTCGGCGACTTCTACCACCTCTCGTCCGTCACATTCGCCAATCTCGGTGACAGCATGGTCATCGACAGTGTGACGGCACAGTTCAAATGGTATGACACTCTCGCCCTCATCCTCCCGCTGCTGCTCATCATCCCCTATGTGAGGCTGCGCAAGGAGATACTGTCACACCGCTACACCACACGCATCCGTGTCATGGCATCCATGGTCATGGCGCTCATCCCGCCCGCCATATATGCCATGGCCGTGCACCACGACCGCGAGTACAATGCCATGTTCGCCCCTAAGGCAAGCATAGGCGACGCCGCGCAGCAGACACTGGCACGCTTCAATCATCCTCAGTACAAATCCTACCTATGGGGACACGGATCCTCGCTCCTGCTTTTCGGACATATGCTGTGGGAACTCCTCCCGGACATGACCGTACTCTCCGACAGCGAGACGCGGGAGATAAAATCCATGCTCGACGGATCAGGCAGACAGTTGGACCCACGCTACAGTGAGGCTGTGAAAGCCAACCGAGGGAAGAATCTCATTCTGCTCATCGTAGAGTCATTCAACTCCACCCTGCTCGATGTGCCCCGCTCCATCGGGGCATGCCCCACCATCCACTCCCTGATCGAGGAGGACTCCGCAGTGATATTCGCCGACAGGATAGTCACACAGACAAGCTCGTCAATGTCGGCCGACGGGCAGATGACCTACAACACCGGTCTCTACCCATTGGTGAAACGGCCGTCAGGACAAAGCCTCTTCACAGGCGACATGCCATCGCTCGCCAAAGCTCTTAAAGGTCATTTTGCCGCCGAGGCAATATGTGAGGACAGATCCTTCTACAACCACAGCGCCACATCGCGAGCCTATGGATATCGCCGTCTCTACTACAATCTCGGACTTAAGGATGGACAGAAAACCCTGGATGCCGACACCCATCTGCTGGACAATGTCATAAAAATCCTCCCCTCACTCCCGCGGCCATTCATGCTCGAGATCACCACACTGTCCATGCATTCTCCCTATGACAGTCCGTCAGTCAGTCCCATGCTTGACGGCGATGACCCATCGGTGGCGGCGCTTGACACCCGCAGCCGCAACTATATCGAGGCCACGAGATGCTTCGACAACAACCTCCGCCGGCTGCTAGACCGGCTGAAAGCCGACGGCCTGTACGACGACACCGTTATAGTCATCATCGGCGACCATGCAGCCATCAGCACCTACCTCCCTGAGCACATGCGCACCGACTGCGTGCCGATGATCATACTCAACAGCGGCATATCCCTCATCCGACACGAGCCGATGGGCCAGATAGATGTATTCCCGACCATCCTCGATGTGATGGGTGCGGACAGCTATGTGCTTCCCCAGACCGCCATGCCCTACCGTGGGCTCGGCGCAAGCCTCCTCTCCACCACTCCGCCACAGGGTGCTGTCACACCCGATGGCACTCCACGGCCCACCGGCATCGACACCGACTCCATAACCCGCCGATGGGAGCTCGCCGAAAAAATGTTGCTTGGGAAATTTTTTGTTTCGTTATAAGATACTTAAAAAAATATTGGCTTTTACAATACAAATAATTATTTTTGCAAACGAAACACACTAATATTAACTACACTCCATGAACATCAAGCACATTCTCATCCCCGCATTGCTCAGCTGCAATATACCCGGTGTACAGGCCTATGAAAATCCTGTCATACCCGGATTCCATCCCGATCCGTCTGTAGTATCTGTAGGCGATGATTTCTATCTCGTCACATCCTCCTTCTGCTATTTCCCGGGAGTACCTATCTTCAAGAGCAAGGATCTTGTCAACTGGGATCAGATCGGACATGTGCTCGACCGACCCTCGCAGCTCAACCTCAAGGACGCCGGAGTGTGGGGTGGCATCTATGCCCCCACAATCCGTTACAACGACGGCCGGTTCTATATGGTCACGACCAACGTCACCGACAAGGGCAACTTCATTGTCCACACCACCGATCCTGCCAAGGGTTGGAGCGACCCCGTATGGCTCGAGCAGGGGGGTATTGACCCGTCGCTATACTTTGAGGATGGCAAATGCTATCTTGTCAGCAATCCCGATGTAGGTATATCCATCTGCGAGATCGACCCTATCACCGGACAGCAGCTCACCGAAAGCCGCCGCATATGGGAGGGTACCGGAGGACGCCACCCTGAAGCACCGCATATCTACAAGAAAGATGGCTACTACTATCTGCTCTGCGCCGAGGGTGGCACTGAGATGGGTCATTCGGTGACAATAGCCCGCTCCCGCAATATTCTCGGACCATACACCCCCAATCCATCCAACCCTATCCTCACTCATTTCTGCAAGGACGCGCAGAGCAATCCCATCCAAGGCACCGGCCATGCCGACCTTATACAGGCCCCCGACGGATCCTGGTGGGCGGTATGCCTTGCATTCCGTCAGCAGGATGGAGCGCATCACCTTCTGGGGCGTGAGACATATCTCGCTCCGGTAAGATGGGATGAGAACGCCTGGCCTGTCGTGAACGGCAACGGTACCATTCAGCTCTCCATGGATGTTCCCACCCTACCCCTCTCGCCGGTAGCTCCAGCAGCTCCCCGCGATGACTTCGACGGCAACTCGCTCGGATATGACTGGGTATGGCTGAGAAATCCGCATACGGAAAACTTCAGCGTGGCCGACGGCGCACTTACCATAAAGGCCACCCCCGTAATTCTCGACGACCATAAGGACAGCCCGTCGATGGTGCTCAGACGCCAGGAGCACATCGACTTCACCGCCACTGCAAGCATAGACCTGCAAAATGACGGTCCGGGCACCGAAGGGGGCATGACAGTGTGGGCCAACGAAAGCCATCACTACGATCTGTTCGTGACACGCACCGCCGACGGCTCTCGGGAGATAGTGCTGCGATACCGGCTCAGCAGCCTCACCCACATTGAAAAAACCATACCCATCCCCGCAGGCGTCAAGGATGTGGAGCTGCGCATATGCGGTTCGCCATCCAGCTACAAATTCTACTATTCCACTTCAGGAGGAAAGAATTTCGACTACATCGCCACCATGAACACCCGCTTTCTCTCCACCGAGACAGCCGGTGGATTCACAGGCACATTCCTCGGCCTGTACACAACGGATCCTACCGGAAAAGCCTCCGCCCGATTCGACTACTTTGAGTATAAACCAGAATAACATAAATCACAGATTATACCGATGAAAACACCTGCTCTTGCCCTCATCGCGGCACTGGCACTCGGCACTCTCACCACCGGCGCCAAAGTCAGACCTTCGTCACTGATAAGCGACCATATGGTGCTCCCGCAGAACACCGACGCACGCATATACGGCACAGCCGATCCCGGCTCGAAGATCACCGTCACCCCCTCGTGGGACAATCATCCCTACACCACCCATACCGACCGCACCGGCGAATGGTCGGTGGCCGTACGCACTCCGCAGGGATCATACACGCCCCACACCATCACCATCTCCGACGGCGACCCCCTCACCATCACCGATGTCCTCATCGGTCAGGTATGGCTTGCCTCGGGCCAGTCCAACATGGAGATGCCCCTCAAAGGCTTCGGTGGATGCTGCGTGCTCGACGGATACGACGAGATAGCCTCCGCTGCCGACAAAGCCGGGCGCATACGCTTCTTCACCGTGCCCCTGTCGCAGAGCCTCACCACGGTCGACACCGTTCCTTCCACATGGACCGTACCGTCGCCCGCAACCGCCCCCGACTACAGCGCCGTGGCATGGCATTATGCCGACAGACTGTCCAAAGTGCTCGACATGCCCGTGGGCATAGTGAGCGCCGCCCACGGTGGCGCCAAGGTAGAGAGCTGGCTTCCGCGCGAGATTCTGGAAAAATATCCCGACGTATCGCTCGATCCCGCCGACATTGAGAAGACCGTCCACTATCTACGCCCCATGGTGATGTACAACGCCATGTTCAACCCCATCAAAGACTATGCCTACGACGGCATCATCTGGTATCAGGGATGCTCCAACGTCAGCACATACCCCACCTATGCCGACCGCCTCGCCACCATGGTGGGACATTGGCGCGACGAGATAGGCCGAGGCGACATACCATTCTACGCCGTGGAGATCGCCCCCTACGACTACGACTCGTCCGAGGAGGATGGCAAGAGCCCCTACCTGCGCGAACAGCAGTGGAAAAGCGTGGGCATGATACCCAACGCCGACATGATATGCATCAACGATCTCGTGGAGCCGTTCGAACGCTTCAACATCCATCCTGCCAACAAGGAGGCTGTGGGCAAGCGCCTGGCCGACCTCGCTCTCAACAAGACCTACGGCAAGTGGCAGTTTCTCGCCGGCAGCCCCCGCTACAAGAGCCACCGTTTCGAGGGAGACAAGGCATGGGTGGCCATCGACTCGCCCAACTACGGCATATGCCGAAACTATGACATACGTGGTTTTGAACTCGCCGGCGAGGACCGCGTGTTCCATCCCGCCGACTCCGTAAGTTTCCACTGGCAGACAAACGAGATGGTGCTCTCGAGCAAGGAAGTCCCCACACCCGTAGCCGTGAGATACTGTTTCCGCGACTTCCAGCCCGGCACAGTCTATGCCGGCAACTATCTCCCGCTCATCCCATTCCGCACCGACGACTGGGATTGACTCCTGATTCATCACTGACCTAACCCAACTTTTTCACCCCCCCCGGCTCATGAGACATATCAAGGTATTCGTATCCTCATCGCTGCGCCATGAGGAGGCCCGCGCCATCATACAGACAACTTTTGACGGCATATACACACCGCGCCCCGATGCCCCCGACGAGGAAAAAGTCGAATTCCGGACATATGTCCATGAGACTAACGGGACAAACGGCATAATAAACCGTGTGTCCTCACAGAAACTCATCGACGCCGAAGTGGAGGATCACAACGTGTTCATCCTCTATGCCGGCGATGTGGTGGGCGACATGACCGTGCAGGAATTCGAAAAGGCGCTCAAATCGCCCGAATTCAATGTCAAGTTCATCTATGTGCTCCACAACGAAAGCGACATCCTCACCCAAAAAAGCAACGATATACGCTACTGGACATGGGATGAATTCTACTCCACCCACATGAAGGATCTCGGCAAGGAGTACTACGAGATATTCACCGGCATGGACACTCTGCGCGACAAGGTGGCCAATATCCGCCGGCAGCTTGCCGAAAGGCAGCTCGTGCCACTCTCGCCACTCGACATGGACTACCCCATGATGATATCCGGCAGCCAGAAGGATTACCGCCGTTTCACCACCTACCTCAACCGTGGCGACCTCGACAACGACCTGATGGAGGCACTCGAATTCAACCCCGATGATGGCCCGCTCCCGCTGCTCACCGTCACCGGTCAGTCGCTCGCTGGAAAGACCCGCGCCGTGGTCAACGCCCTGGGGCGCCTCGACCCGTCACAGGTCAAGATCCACTATCTGCGCGGATTCGACCCCAGGACCGAAGAGATATTCCGGAGCATAAACCCCGAGAGCCAATTTCACGAAGGGTGGCACCACATACTCTTCATCGACGAGATCGACAATCTGATGTTCAACGAGACGAAGTTCGCATCGCTCGCACCTAAATTCTTCGCTCTCTGCGACTTCGCCCTCGCCCATCCTCAGCGTCTGCGTATCGTGGGCACAAGCGCCACCGACTTCGGCGCACTGAGGGCCTTGCTGGCCGGACCATCCTCGCAGGCGCCATGGCTCAGACTCACGCGCAACATCGACATATCGTCAATGTCCAGAAAAGACCTCGCCTCCGTGGTGCGAAGGCTAAGGGTGCTCAACCTCTTCGCCGCCGAGGACATGAGGAAAATAAAGGACGGCATGCCGCTCGGTGCTCTGTTCGTCGACCTCACGAAACTCAAAAACCGCTTCTCGGTATTCTACCCCACCCAGCCCGGAGCACCCGTGACAAGGGACATGCTCTTTGCCCGATGCGTGTTCGATGCCGTCAAGTCGATCGTGCTGTGGAAAAACTCACCCTCCATCGACCCCATGCTCCTGCTCCACTTCCTCAACAACGCCTACGGTCTGAAAGGGCGTGGAGGCAAGGACTTCTTCACCGAGGAGAGCGTGGAGAACTTCCTTTCCGGCCAAAAGGACTTCATAAGCATCTACAGCACGAGCCTTGCCGACTACGAATACCGGGTGGACGATGTGATAGCCGACGAGGTGCTCATGTTCTGCGACGACAACCAGCAGCCGGCCGACCATGAGACAGCCCTGCGACGTATCATCCACTACATCATCACCCACCATCCCGACGAGAAATTCGAAGATCTCAGCAAACTCATCCACCGCACCTATGCCCGCACCGGCGATCTTTCACTGACCGACATCGTGGTGAGCGAAGTGCTCAGCCACTACTCCATAGCGGATATCGCCGACGCCAGGGAACTCACGCCCACAATCGACGGCGGCGCCAAAAACTGGGCGCAGGTGATGCTCAACCGCATAGCCCACTACCTGCTGCGCCATGAATCATTCGACCGTGTGCTGGAGCTTTTCAACGACACCGGCTCGGACGGTGTCCTGTCGATACTCGTGGAAAACGCTTCCGCCAAAAGGGAGAAAGACCTTGTCAACGCCATTCTCTTCCACCCCGACGGCACGCTGAAAGAGAAGTATGTGAACACAACCGACAAGAAACTCCTTGAAAACATCTTCAACCTGCTCGACTTCAATGCCGCATTCGACCTCTTCTGCTCCATCGACATAGACCGGCTCGTCTCCGCCAACCACCGCCAAGTACGCAACGCACAGATCTACATCGACGAATCCCTCCGCCACACCGCATCACTCTACTTCTCGCTTCTCTTGCAGAAAGTGGAGAATTTCACCGACTTCGACACGGCTTTCTCCATACTCGAAGCCCGTAACACCGTGAGGATCCAAGAAGGCAAAACCCCGTTCTATCGCAGCGATTTCGAGCGTTACTTCCTATTCCCGAAAAAATACGCCTGGAAACTCCTGTCCGAGAACATCACGTCGCACGATCTACGCAAAGTCTTCACAGCCATCTATGCCACCCCGCTTCCCGAAGGCACATCGCCGGCCGACGACATATCGCTCACCCGCACGGAGATATTCAACTACCTCCTCGATCAGATGGATCTTGATCAGGCGCTCCCCACATGGGAGGACATGAGGAATGTCCGTGACAGTTTCTCACTCGTACAGATACTCGGCAAAGCCCCCGACTTCTCCATAGCCAAAGGCCTGATGGACTCGTTCATCTCCGGGGGCGTCGGCAAGCATGTGCGCATAGGCATAAGGGCCGTCAACGCTCTCCTGGCCACCACTCAGGATATATCGGATGCCACCGAGTGCGTGAAATACTTCCGCAGCATAGGCTATCTGCCCGCGTCAACCGATCCGGCTGTTCCCGACTGTTTCGCCGATCTGCTCGACATCGACGACATGTACACACAGGGCATACTCGCCGCCCGCGACTTCATCGGGTTCAATTCAAGATGCCGTATCCTCAGGCGGCATGTCAATCCATCGGTGGTGAGAAACGAAGGCACCCTCACCCACGTGGTCTACAAAGCCCCAGGATTCGAAGCCGCCGAGGAGATACTCTTCGGCACACCCGACTTCATCACCTCCGACGAGCAGAAACTTCTGCGCAATAGCCCCGTAGCACTCTCATGGCTCGCCGGAAGAACATTCTCAAGCGACCGTAAGGACGACCTCGACAGGAGGATACATCAGGTAATACAGACTGCGCGTGGCGAGGATTCTCTTCAGGACATCTTCGACCCCTCCACCGCCAACATCATCAACGAATACATAGGCAACCGCAACCTCACCCCGACCTACGAGGATGCCGTGACTGCCATAGACAGATTCACAGCCGAGCTCGGCTTCTCCCCGGCCAACGACTTCACCTTTACTAAACTGATGTGGCGCTACGTAGAGTCCGACAGACCGCGCGAGGAAAAGATACGCAGAGTAAACGAACACGTGCTAAGCCAGTCACACATGCGGCGCAGCCATGTGCGGCAGAACACACTCCTGAGATATCTCCTCGCCGAACGCCGCAAGTCATACCCGGCCGTATCCCTGACCCACACAGAGGCATACCCCTTCGTCGAATCCACCGGCGAGTGGACACTCAGGGAGATCACCGCTGTAGACTATGTCCGCAACATGATGGACCACCGGTTCCTGCATCCGCTGGCACTATTCTACACTCTCAAAGGACTGCTCGACAATATTTTAGCCGGAAAAGACCGCGACAGGAACATCAGCGTGTTCAAGGATCTCGTGGAGCGAGCACGCAAAAACCGCATTTTCATCACACAAAGGCTCATCGTTTCGCTCCTCGATAAGATGGCCGGCGTCAGGGGTCTCGACATAGACCTGCGTCCCATAGCCGGCGACTACTCCATCATACAGGATCTCTGCGACCGTCTCGAATCGGGGGCCATCACCCCCCGCAGGGCCATGGCCGAACTTGAGTCATACCGGCAGCGTCACCCCATCGGCATATACATCCCGGCCAAATTCTACAACCGCATAGCCCAATCCCTGGCCAGGGACGAGCGTCTGACGGTCACTGACCACCTCGACATATTCCGCACACGCGAGGGTCTTTCATCCTTCACCGTCTGTCCGCTCATGCACGCCGTGAGATCATACGACGAATATCTGTCAGTCAAGGAACTGTGGGGCAAACCACTCCTCCCGATGTTCTACAAAGCATTTCCCTCCGTACTGCAGAAAATGTCGGAAGCCGGCTCACAGAATGAAGCCGACCTCATAATCCGCGACTGCCTCGGCTGGGACGGCTACAGATTCACCACCCCGGTGCCGATAGCCAACACCCTTGCCATAAGGATAGCCGGCTTCTGGAGCGAGAAAGACGCCGCCACACTCATCGGCATATTCGCCCGCAGCGGCTACTGCGACAGCACTGACACCACCGCGGCCCCCGAAAACGATGCCGACAACTATGACGACCTCGACGATACCCCCGAGGAGACATACGACAGCACTTCGCAGCAGCTTCTGCTCCGGCCCCGTACTCCGGAGGAGCTCATCGCGATACTCGAATACGCCGCCATCCATAGTGAGAACATAAAAGCGAGCTTCCTGCTGAACCGTCTCATGGAGACCAGACCATCATCCGTTCAGGCGGAAAGGATTGTCGATCTGATAACCGGCGGTGGCATACCGGGAGTCCAAAAAAACAACTTCCACTTCGTACTCCTGGCCGTCAAGAACTGGGGATTCGATATAGGGATGCTCCGAGGACTCATCGACAGATGCTCCATCGTCCTCGACAGCAGCGACTTCTACAGCGCACTTCACATCATCGACACTCTCGACGACTACCTCTTCCTGCGCGGACACTACACCGGCACGTTCCAAAGCCGCCATTGCGACATGATCATGAAGCGCATCAACCACCGCTCGGGAGAGAAAGCCGTGTTCCGCCACGACCTGTTCGGTCATTTCAACACTCCTGACCACATAGCTATCTTCAGCCGCCTCGCCGCCGCCGATCCACGCCTGCGCAGAGCCATCGAACGCAACCACACTCTCAACTACCGGCGCCGCGACCCGCACATGAAGGAATTCTGCAACTTCTGCGCCGCCATCCTCACCACCGCCACATGACCCCGCCATACCACATTGCCGTGGCGGGATCTGAAATTTGGAGGCGTGATTCTTGATTTTTAAGCATCTGTTTCGTAATTTTGCAGACTTGAAACAACCTCACGAAAACCACGAAATGAAGAAACAGACCACACCACTGCTCATCGCGGCTATCGCACTCGCCGTTCTTCTGCTCATCGCCGTCGGATTCGGAGTCACCCAGGTGGCTTCGCTAAAATCGCAGGTACAGCAAGCACAATTGCAGAACGAGGAGCTGAGACTCGACAACGAGCAGCTTCAGCTATCCAATGAATTCGATGTACTCAACGCTGAGTTCCAGCAATATGAGGATCAGGCCCAGCGACTGGCCAACGACACCATACTCGCCAAATATACCGCCGCCAAGGCCAAGGTAGAGCAGCTCATGAACGAGCTCAAGAACGAGAAAGTGAAATCCTCCGCACGCATCAAGGAACTGCAGAACGAGATCTCGACCCTCAAAGGCCTCCTGCGCCACTACATAGCCCAGATCGACTCGCTCAACAAGGAGAACGCCGGTCTGAAGGCCGAGAACGAACAGTACCGCACCCAGAACGAGCGCATCAGCTCGCGCCTGCAGGAAGAGACCCGCAAGAACGAGAACCTCAGCGAGCGCATGACTCTCGCCGAGAAACTCAATGTGACAGGCGTATCCCTCACCCCCCTCAACAAAAAAGGCAAACTCGAGAAAAAGGTCAAGAAAGCCAAGCAGCTCATGGTGACATTCACCATACCTCAGAACAACTCCACCCCCGTGGGCGAGAAAGCCATCTTCATGCGACTGATATCGCCCGAGGGGCAACTGCTCGGAGGCGCCGGATCCTTCCCCTTCGAGGGCAAGAGCATACCGTGCAGCGCCCGCAAGACCATCGAATATGCCGGCGACGAGATCGCGGGCATAAAGATCTACTGGGATGTAAACACCGCCCTCAGCCCCGGCGACTACACCGTCGAGCTCTTCACCGACGGCTACCGCCTCGCATCCCGTCACTTCACCCTTAAATAAATCCAGGATTTGAGCCAGTTTGCCGATCTCATCAGCGCCGTCGACCTCAACTCCACCTCGGCCATCTTCCGCCTGTTTCTCAGCATGGTGCTCGGATCGCTCATAGGCATCGAGCGCAAGCGCAAGGGACAGATGGCCGGACTGCGCACATTCGCCCTCATATCCATGGGCTCATGTGTGGCGATGATGCTGTCCATCTACGTATGTCAGGAGACTGTCGGCCTGCTGCGTGGCGACCCCTCCCGCATAGCGGCCCAGGTCATATCCGGCATAGGTTTCCTCGGCGCAGGCACAATCATACAGATGAAAGGGTCTGTGCGCGGACTCACCACTGCCGCCGGCATATGGATAATAGCCACCATAGGCATGGCCGTAGGATGCGGACTTTACATGGTGGCCATCGTCACCACGATCCTCGTGCTCGTCGTGCTCACCATACTCGAGCAGATAGAACATCGTGTCAACGTAGGCAACGAGGCCCGCACCATACGCATGAAAGTCAAAGGCATAGTCCGCTCCATACAACCCTACAAAGATGTGATGGTCCGCTTCAACATACATCTCAACAAGGTATATGTGGAATATGACTACGAGCGCGATGAGACACGCCTCAACCTTCTCGTCCTGATCCACGGACAAGGCGAGCTGATTGAGGTCTTCGAGGCACTCCATGACATACGCCCCACCATATCCATATCACTCTCCAACACCGCCGACCTATCCTGACCAACCGACAATAATGTTACTCGCCAACGTTACCGCTGCGGCAGCCGAAGCCTTCTCGATAGAGGGTCTCATATCCGACCTCGCCTTCATACTCATACTCGGTGCCGTCACCACCCTGCTGTTCAAATGGATGCGCCAGCCAGTAGTGCTGGGCTACATCGTGGCCGGCTTCCTTGCCAGCCCGCACTTCACCTATCTGCCATCGGTGACCACCGAGGCCAACATAGACTTCTGGGCCCAGATAGGCATCATAGTCCTGCTCTTCTCCCTGGGTCTTGAGTTCAGTTTCAAGAAGCTCCTCAGCGCCGGAGGATCGGCCGTCGTCACAGCCCTGTTCATAGTGTGCGGCATGATGGCGGCGGGTTTCGCCGCCGGCCACATGCTGGGATTCTCCAACATCAACTCCCTGTTCCTCGGCGGCATGCTCTCGATGTCGTCCACCACCATCATCATCAAGGCATTCACCGACCTCAACCTGCGCCACCGCAAGTTTGCCTCGCTCGTGTTCGCCGTGCTCATTGTGGAGGATCTCTTCGCCGTGCTCATGATGGTGATACTCTCATCCATAGCCATCAACAACAGTGTGGAAGGGGGCGAGATGCTGTTCAGTGTCAGCAAGCTGGCATTCTTCCTCATCATATGGTTCGTGGTGGGTGTGTTCGTGCTCCCCACCCTGCTCAACTCCCAGCGCAGATATCTCAACTCCGAGACACTCCTCATCGTATCCATGGGACTATGCCTCGGCATGGCCGTCTTCTCCGTGGCATGCGGCTTCTCGCTCGCCCTCGGGGCATTCGTAATGGGCTCCATCCTCGCAGGCACAAGTTTTGCCGAGAGAATCGAGCGTATCACCATGCCTGTCAAGGACCTGTTCGGATCCGTATTCTTCATATCTGTCGGCATGATGGTCAACCCCTCGGTGATAGCCGACTACTGGCTCCCCATCCTCCTGCTCTCGGGTGTGGTGATCGTCGGAATGATATTTTTCGGCACATTCGGCATGCTCCTTACCGGTCAGACCCTGAGAGTGGCCATCGAGAGCGGATTCTCGCTCACACAGATAGGCGAGTTCGCTTTCATCATAGCCTCGCTCGGCATGAGCCTCGGTGTGCTCGACGCTCAGATATATCCCATAGTAGTGGCCGTATCGGTGGTAACAACCTTCACCACCCCCTACTTCATACGTATGGCCGATCCCGCCTACGACATCGTGGTGAGGATACTGCCACGACGCCTCCACTTCCTGATTGACCGCTACACATCCACAGCCACGGCCGAGCAGAACGCCATAGCCGAGTTGTGGAGATCGCTCATCAAGCGCTATCTGTGGCGTGTGGTGCTCTACTCCATCGTGCTCATAGCCATCAGTGTCATATCACTGCGCTACGTGCTGCCGTTCTGCACCGAATTCAGTCCCGGATGGGGCAAACTGCTCGCCACGGTGCTGTCGCTCGCAGCCATGGCCCCGTTTCTCATGGCTCTCACCTATCCGGCCTCGCGCAAGACGGAGCGCGCACGTCTGCGCCAGTGCAACGCCCGGTTTGACGTTCCGCTCATCATCATGACCGTCGTAAGGCTCCTCATAGCCATGGTCATAATAGTCTATCTGCTCAGCTCCATCTACTCGATGGCCGTGGGATGGACCCTCGGGGTGGCTCTGTTCATAATCCTCATCATGAGCTTCTCCAACGATGTCAGAAAACGTCTGCAACGCATCGAGACACGATTTATCGACAATCTCAACGAGCGCGAACTGCGACGCAGCGGAGCCAAGAACGCCATCGTGCCTAACCTGCATCTGGCCTACATGACCGTAGGCTACGCCTGCCCCTTTGTAGGCGAACAGCTCAGAAACTCCGGGCTGCGCAGCCGCTACGGAGTCTCGGTTTCATCCATCCAGCGAGGCAACTCCATGATAATGGTGCCCGGCGCTGACGCCCGCATATTTCCCGGCGATATCATCGGTATCATCGGTACCGACGAAGAGATACAGGCCCTGCTGCCGGTGATGGAAGCGTCGGACGATGCCGAGTCGGCGCCCGATCACGACGATATCCGCCTCACCAGCGTCAAACTGACTGCCACATCTCCACTCATCGGCAAAACACTCCCCACATCGGGCCTCAGGGACATCTACGAGTCGCTGCTCGTGGCGGTCCAGACCGAGGACACATACTCGCAGCCCGATCCGGCCCGGCCATTCATGGAGGGCGACGTGCTATGGCTCGTAGGCGATATGCACCGGCTGTCACAAATCTCATAACGCACATTCATGATACAGGACTATTCTATCAGTTCGGGGACTCTCCTCAAGGGTGGCAGACAGCCATACGGAATCCTATCATGCCTGCGGCGTGACGGAATGGGCTACACCTACCGCGCCGAAGCCATCCGACCCAACGGATCCACAATTCCCGTCATCATAAGGGAACAGTTCATGCCCATGTGCTCCACCAGGGCCGACGACGGCGTCACCGTAGTCACCCCCGAGGATGTAGCCCCCACAGTCGACACATTCCTCAAGGCGTTCATCAAGGCAAGCGAGGAGCGCCGCAAGGTATCGCTCATGTGCCCGTCCATCATACGCATACTCGACACCTTTCACGCCAACGGCACCTACTATTACGTAGTGGAGTACCTCAGGGGCGAGACGCTCGACGAGTATGTCAAGGCCCACGGCCCGCTGTCGTTCGAGGAGGCCCGCGAGGTTCTCGCACCCATATTCGACGCCGTGCGCACACTGCATTCGCAGCACATGATCCACACCGACATATCTCCGCGCCACATACGCTTCCAGGTGAAGAACGGCACCAAGATACCCGTCCTGTTCAACCTCTACTACACCATACACTTCCGCGACGACAACATGCAGACGTGGGCCATGTCGGCACCGCACTGCACCGAGGGATACGCCCCGCCCGAGCAGTATACCACCATCAGCAACTTCTATCCTCAGACGGACATCTATGCCCTGGCCGCCACCCTCGTCTTCGCCCTCACCGGCCGGCATCTACCCGACTCACGCACATTGGACGAGCAGGAGATACGCGCATTCCTCCCGCCGGCATTTCCCGAGACATATGTCCAGGCGCTCATACATGCGCTGAGACCGGATATCAATGACCGCACGGAATCCATCAGCGACTTCCGCGAGGATCTTGTGGCGTTCTACGGAGGCACCCGCCGCGAGCAGACCGACGAGGACAACGATTACGACACCGACTCCCGGCCCCCCCTGTACAAGAGGATACTGGCCTGGCTCGGTAATTTCAGAGGTTGTAAAAAATAACTTCTAATTTGCCGTATCAAATTTTTTTGACTATTTTAGCGCAATGAAAAAACAATTCTCACTCCCGGAGTGTTAAAAGTTCGTGAATAATTTCTAACCCCGGGTCAAAGCCACGCAAGGCGAGACCCATAAAAAACACTATTACGGATTATGAAAGCTTTAAACATTGTGCTCGCAGTAATTGGCGGCGCCGTTGCAGGCGCTGCAGTAGGTCTTCTTCTCGCTCCTGAAAAAGGCGAGGATACCCGCAAGCAGATCATCAAATACCTCGAGAGCAAGGGAGTGAAACTGCACCGCAGCAAGCTCGAGGAACTTGCCGACGAGATCGCCGACGAACTCGGCAAATAAGCCCCCTCACCCCCATCGAGACAAAATCACAACTAACCCCAGAAAGAGATTAAAACAACAACTATGTCCTCCAACCTTTCACTTCTCTATGCCTTCTTAGGCGGAGCTGTAGTGGGTGGTGCCGCCGCCCTCCTTTTCGCACCCGAGAAGGGTGCCGACGTGCGCTCACGTATCGCCGAGCTTCTCCGCAAGAAGGGTATACTCTGCTCTGACAACGAGATCGACGCCCTCGTGGAGCAGCTCACCACCCAGATCGACGACTGATCCCCGCCTTAAAACAAGCGCGGATACAAGAGGTCGTTGAAAAAAAGCAACCTCCAAGACAACCCTTTCATGCAGAGGGCGCGGCAACAACCATCATGACGCCGCGCCCTCTGCAGAAATTCACTGCATTATCATCACCGTATTCCACCCATGGCCGAGACTACCTCACAACTCCACTCATTCTGGTCAGAGATCAAAGACACTGTCAGACTCAACCTCGACTACGCCAAACTCACAGCCGCCGAGAAGGCGACCATACTGCTTTCCACCATCGCGCTGGCTCTTGTGGCATTCGTCGCTCTCTCGTCAGTGATATTCTTCATATCGCTCGGCCTTGTCATCCTCCTGGCCAAGAGCACGGGGCTCTTCGGGGCGAGCATGATAATGGCAGGTATATATGTGGTGTTCCTCGCCGTCGCGATTGTGCTACGCAAGCAGCTCATCATCGACCCTATAGCAAAATTCATCTCCCATCTCATCCTCAACAAAGATTAGTGATCAGCCAGCCATGAGTAATACAAAAATGCTACCGCACAACGGTCCCGACTGGAAGGGATACACACTCGACGAACTCCGCTACATGCGCGCCTACACGGCCGCCCGTATAGAGATCAGCAAGAACCGTCTGGCAGGACAGGCCTCGAACATCAAGAAAAACGGGCTTGGAAGCGCCACCCCCGGCGGAGGCTCCATAGCCTCACGTATCATAGGAGCTTTCGGATACATCGACATGGCCCTCATAGGCTGGCGCATAGGCAAGATGGTGTTCCGCACAGCCCGACTCTTCAAAAAGCGGTGACACTGCACCGCCCACTCTGAAGAACACTTACCGATCCAATCATAATATCACACACATATACTGCACCTCACATGAACGACTATGTAGAACTGCGCCTCTCTCTCTCACCCTGCACGGAAACCCATACCGACATTCTCGCCGCTATGCTTGCCGACGAGGGATACGAAAGTTTTGTCCCCGACCATGAGGGGCTGACAGCCTACATCCGCAAGGAGGATTTCGATGCCGCAAAAGTAGACGGCATCATCGCCGCATTTCCGATGGAGACCACCTTCGGAGTAAGCCACACCGTAGTAGAAGGTCGCGACTGGAATGCCGAATGGGAGAAGAACTATTTCAAGCCCATCGTCGTGGACGACATGTGTGTGATCCACTCCACCTTCCACAAGGATATCCCGCAATGCACCTACGACATTGTCATCGACCCCAAGATGGCCTTCGGCACCGGTCACCATTCCACCACCTCGCTCATGCTCCGCAGGCTGCTGTCCATGAACCTGGAGGGCCTCAAGGTAGTCGACATGGGCACAGGCACAGGCATTCTCGCCATACTCGCCTCCATGCGCGGAGCAGCACAGGTGGACGCCATAGAGATCGATGAGTTCGCATACACCAATGCCATCGAGAACGTGAGTCTCAACAACGCACACCGCATCAGGCTCCATCATGGCGATGCCGCCACTCTCGCCGGCATAAGGGACATCGATCTGTTCATAGCCAACATCAACCGTAACATCATCACCGCCGACCTCCCGGCCTACACTGACACACTCTCCCCAGGAGCCACCATGCTCCTGAGCGGATTCTACGAGGAGGACATACCGGTGGTGGTCGAAGCCGCACGCATACTCGGCCTCGAATACGCCGACCACACCGTGGACAACCGCTGGACATCGCTCCGTCTCACCTACAATCCGCTTAAACAATGAGAGCCGGCATAGCAGCCATACTGATGCTACTGTCGCTATGCCACACAGCAGCAGCCGACACTACCGGCGTCACCACCACCACAGGCGTATCCCCGTTCGTGTGGGGCGCGGAAGCCGGAACCGGTATTGACATGGGGGGCGACGACATGTCGTCGCTCAACATTTCCGTATTGGCGGGCTACCGCAACGAATGGCTTAGAATAGCGGGAATAGGGCTTGGTATAGACATGATGATATCCAACTCATGCCGCGCCTATCCGATCTACGGCATAGTGCGCACATCATTCTCACGGACGCCGAAACTCGTGTTTGCCGACATGCGCTGCGGCATAGCCTTCAACCGTGCGCCCGGCATACCCGACCGTACCAACCTGTTCGTCCAGCCGGGAGTAGGCATAGATCTCGCCAAGGGTAAGACGTTCGGATCGTATCTCGTGCTCTCCTATACCTACAACTCCATGACATTCAAAGGGGACAAGGCCGACACTCTGGTGCATGGCCTCAATCATGCCACCCTTACCCTCGGGGTCAATTTCTGATCCGCATCGCCTGCGGGCTGCAGTCCCCACATGACCAGATAGAACATCAGGAAACACACCGAGATGTATCTCATCTGGTCGTTGTATATCACGGAGATCAATATGTTCATCAGCACATATAGCGACACGTTGATACCGTAGACCGACCGTGTGTTCTTCACAAACACAGCCGTGATGACATCGGCGGCAAACCATATCACTCCCACTATGCCCAGCTGTATGAGCACGAAAAAGAGGAAGAGCACACTGCCGTAGAGCAACCATTGGTAGCGCGAGGCAAACTGGCTTTTCTTGACAAGGTTTCCGCCCTTGAACTGGCCGAGTCCGGCGCCGAGCCACATGCCCCCCTTGGTGTGGCTGAGCGCCTCGGGCACAAGGAACACCTTGCCGAAACGGGGCACATCCACGAGAAAGTCACTCTCGCCTACCAGACCTTCGTCCTGCACCATGATGGCCTTCTCGACTATCTCATCGATATCCTGCCCCACGAGATATGAGTCGAAGAACTCCACTGTCATCATCTCGTCGGCATCGGCCGGAGTGGTGGCGAAATATACCCATCCGGCACCCACTATCACCAATATCATGACAGGAAGCACCTTGATGGTCCTGAATATGAAATGACGGTTGATCTCGGTGAGTGTCATGAAGTAGACCACCAGGAACACGAAGCTCACCTTTGTCTCGTTGAGAAACGTGGGGTAGAGCAGCAGCACCCACCAGCGGTTGGCATGCAGATTCCTGAGAAATGTCTTCCCGCTGTCCCAGTTCTTCATCACCAGATAATATGACACCATGTATATCAGCGACGACACCTGGCCCGAGCCACCATAGCCGAACGTACCGCCGCCATGGTCATTGGCCCCGTATTTGATGAACTGATATGTCACGGCAAATGCCTGCACGACAAGAAACCACTTCAGCTGCGTGTCCACCGACCGGGCAAAGCGTGCCCCATCCTTCGACAGGAGCATGAAGCGTATCACCGGTATGACAAACAGCAGTCCGAAGAACTCTCTCGAGCCGTTGAGTACATCAGCGAGCGACTGGTCGTTGACTATTGTGGACACTGCGGCTATACCCACGAAAGTCAGCAGGAAAAAGAAATCCCTGCGGGTACGCATCATGAGCAGTCCGGCCACGAGAAAGACCACGTCGGCAAACAGGAACGCTATGGAGACAACACCGCCTACCGGAATGATCTCATCGGAAATGAAACCAATGCACATCTGCACCCAGACGGCGGCGAATATCAGTACTGAGATAATCCTGTACTTCTCTACGAGCATGGCGCGGACGCTATGGTGATGATGTTGTGATGATTAATTCTTCTTGTTCTGGCCGTAGCCGTAGCCCTTCTTGGAGGTAGTGCCGTTGATGACCACAGAGAGCTTCTTGAGCCTCTTCTCCTCATACACATCCTCGATGAAACGGAGATCCTGGAGCGAGCTGTAGTTCACACGTGTCACATATATGGTGGCGTCCGATATACGGTCGAGGGTGAATGTGTCACTCACCATTCCTACGGGAGCGGAGTCAACCACGATATAGTCGTAATGTTTGCGCAGCTCGGCGAAAAGATCGTCCACCTTGCGCGAGTTCAGAAGCTCGGCGGGGTTGGGGGGTATCGGACCGGCCACGATGAGGTCAAGGTTGGGCAGCCCCTCCATGGGCACGATGATCGACTTGAGCGACACAGCGTCGGACGACAGGTAGTTGGTGAGACCAAGCGGTGGATTGATGCCGAGATAATTGGCTATCTGCGGGTTGCGTATATCCATGCCCACAAGGAGCACCTTCTTGCCCTGAAGAATGGAGAGAGAGGCGGCGAGATTGATGGAGATGAACGACTTGCCCTCGCCCGACCGGGTGGATGTCATGAGCACCACCTTGTCGTTGGGATCGCTGAGCATGAACTGCAGGTTGGACCGCAGGAGACGGAACAGCTCAGTGGCCGACGAAGTGTCATGCTCGGACACAACCAGACGGCGACCCGACCGGTCGATACACATCTCGCCGAGCACAGGAGCGGTAAGATGCTTCTCGGCCTCCTCGCGTGTCTCGAATTTGTTGCGTATCACCTTGCGCAGGTATATCACGAACGGAGGTATGATGAGTCCGATGACAAGAGCTATGAAGAGGATCATCTTGGGCGACATGCCGAGAGGCTCGCTGAGAGTGAAGGCCTCGTCGATGATCTTGCCCTTCGACACGGCGTTGGCAAGCATCATGGAGTTCTCCTCCTGACGCTGGAGCAGGAAGAGGTACAGCTCCTGCTTCACCTCCTGCTGACGCTTCATGTTGAGATACTCACGCTCCTGGGTGGGTATGGAGCCGAGACGCGAGTCGGTGCGGTTCTTCTCCGCGCGGATATCGTTGAGCTTGAGATTGGCACTCTCGAGCACACGGTCGGTGGTGGTGATGAGATTGGCTCTTGACAGGTCTATCTGCTTTGTAAGCTGCTTTACGGCAAAGTTGTCAGGCTTGGCGCTCTCGAGCAATTCGAGACGCTTGAGCACAAGCTCGTTATGCTTCTCTATGCCGCGTGCCACAGCCTCGTTGGACACCGTCATGGGCACGAGATCATCCGAATGGGCCGGATCAGTGAAGTAGTCGCGTGTCAGACGCAGCACCTCCATCTCTGTCTCCTGCTCGAGCATGGCGCTCTCGAGCGTCCCCTTCTTGGCGGTCTGATATTCAGCCTCGGCGAGCACATCGATTATGCCATGACCCTCCTTGTAGTTCTGTATAGCCACCTCGGCCTCGTTGAGATCCTTGGCAAGGAGTTGTATGCGGTCGTTGAGGAAGGATGCCGTCTTCTCGCCCTGTAGATTCTTCTCGGCCACACCACGCTCGTTGTACTTGGCGAGTATCTCGTTGAGCACGGCGCTTCCCAGAGCAGGATTGGATATATCGTAGCCGAGCTCGATGACATTGCTCTTGCGGCTGGCTATCTCGGCCACGACATTGTCCGTCAGCGACTCGGCGGCACTCTCATAGCCGGAGAACACGATGGTGGTCTTGAGCTTCTCCCCTTTGTGATAATAGGCTGTGGGGGTGACGGTGAAGTCGCCGTAGGGGCACTTCACCACCGCGGGGAGCGCCACATTCTCCATCTCCACGATCTTGTCCTTCTTTACCTTCACATCTATGTCGGCCTTTCCTGACTTGTCCACCTTCACTACGAAGACGAGGGTCTGACGTAGAGTATCGGCCACGCCCGGAGCCACGACATCGATCGGGAAGTCGGGATATGCGAGATGTGACTTGAGGAAACCGTCCTTGACCATATGGGTCTTGTTCAGCTCGAGGTCGCGGGCCACGTTGCGGAAGAGCGAATGCGAACTGATGACGAAAATCTCATCATCCACATAGGCGTTGGAGCCGAAGAGCGACCCCAGTCCACCCATCGCACCGCCCCCGAGCGGACTGTCGCTCTCGGGCGAGATAAGTATATTGGCTCTCACAGCCATCGGGCGCGCATGACTACGGGTGTAGAGGTATCCCAGAGCGCCGCATATGACCATCGAGATCACAAAATAGTACCATTTCGATGCATAGCTCTTTAACAGAGCGTGCAGATCAATGAAATCGTTTGCTTTCTTGCTTTTTGCCATGGTGGTGCCGTTATCTTGTGAGTGCTATGACGAGGGATGTGATCACCGATGCCACGCTCACTATCGTCGTGGCCACCTGCAGTCGGTAGGAATTCTGCTGGTTGTAGCGCGAGTTGCTCTCTCGGATCTTGTTAGGCTCCACATATATATAATCGTTCTGCTCCAGATAGAAGAACGGTGAGTTGAGAGCCTCGGCCGAGGAGAGATTCAGGCGCACAGACTCACGTTTGCCATCCTTCTCCCTGATCACAAGCACATTATCACGTTCGCCATAGGGGGTGAGATCGCCGGCCTCAGAGAGAGCGTCGAGCACGGTGAATCTGTTGGAATTGACCTTCAGACGTCCGGGTCTCTCCACCTCGCCGGCCACGTTGACGTAGAAATTTTCGAGCGACACGTATACCTGTGCGTCGGCTACATCAGCCCTTATGCCTGCCAGAATCTCCTCCTGCACCTGCTCGACATTCTTGCCGGCCACATGCAGACGTCCGAGTCCCGGAAAATCTATATCGCCCTTTGATGAAACCACATATGTCTGCTGCTTGGAGGTGGAGGGGGCCGATGCCGATGCCTTGGTGGCGGGGTTGACCGACGGAAGATTGTATATGGCAGTAGCTTCGGGGTTGGGCGATGTCACCGTGATAAGAAGTTCATCGTCGGGTTTTATCTCCGGGAGGTAACTGTCAGCCGGTACTGCCGCGAGATGTCCGGCGTCAATATCCTTGAAATACGTGAGTGCCGTTTTGCGGGAACTGCATGATGTGGCCGCGACAAGAACAAGCAGGGCCATGAGGTATGTCTTTACCTTCATTATATGGTTTCTTAGATTATTATCAATACTTAAAATAAACGTGAACGAATCTGAATTATTGCATCGTATCGTCAGTTTGCCCGCGGATTGCGGGGATGATAGAGCCATCCGCGGTACTCGCGGCCCATCGACCTGACCACGGAGTGCCAGAACGAGTCGCCCGCCGCACTCAGCAGCGCATGCGGGTCGCCGGTCCTTGTCACAGCCCATACGTTGCGCTCTATCTCCTCGTCGAGCTGACTGCCCGACCATCCGCTGTAGCCGAGGAAGAACCGCAGATTTCCCTCGATGGGATATCCGTCGTTGATTATGGCACGCATGGCGTCGAAATCACCGCCGAGCCACAATCCGTCGCATACGGGGTTGGTCTCCGGTATGAGATCACCGAGGGTGTGGAGGAAGTACAGGTGATCGTCGGCCACAGGGCCACCGGAATAGACCGGTATACGCTCCTCCACCTTGATATCGGCTATAAGCTCCTGAAGCGAATAGCGTGTCTCGTTGTTGACCACCACGCCCATGGCCGGGCCATCCTTCTCATAGTCCACCAGGAGTACCACGGCGTGGTCAAAATGATCCTCATGCAGAAATGGCTCCGACACAAGGAGCTTCCCCTCGCCGGGAGCCTGGCGCGAGGGTATATCTATGTTGAACAGTAGTTTTCTGTAATCCATTGTCATCCGGCTATTTCGCCCGTGAGTGTGGCCGATGTCGCAGCCTTGACAAGGACCGGTACAGTCATGCCCACGCGGGCATCGCCACGGTCGAACACCACGGTCTTGTTCTGCTGGGTGCGCCCCACCATCTGCTCCTTCGATCGCTTGGACACACCCTCCACAAGCACATCGAACACCTTGCCCACATCCCGGAGGTTGCTCTCGAGCGAGAGCCGGTTCTGCAACGCTATCATGCGGTTCAGACGGTCTATCTTCACATCCTCCGGCACATTGTCAGGCATGGTTCGGGCGGCGAGAGTGCCCGGTCGCTCGGAATACTTGAACATGAACGAGGAGTCGAATCCCACCTCGCGCATCAGCGACAGAGTCTGCTGGAAGTCCTCCTCGGTCTCGTTGTGGAAACCGGTGAAGAGATCGGTGGATATACCGCAGTCAGGTATGGCACGGCGTATGGCGGCTATACGGTCCAGATACCATGCGCGGGTATATTTACGGTTCATGGACTTGAGCACACTGTCACTGCCCGACTGGACAGGGAGGTGTATGTGATTGCATATGTTCTTACGCGAGGCCACGACGGCTATCGTGTCATCGCCCATATCCTTGGGATGGGATGTGGTGAAACGCACCCTCATGCCGTCGCCGGCGGCATCCGACACCATCTCGAGCAGACGGGGGAAGTCGACAGCCTCTTCATCGCCGGCCCCCTCGGGACGGTAGCTGTAACTGTTGACATTCTGGCCCAGAAGGGTCACCTCGCGGAAGCCCCTGTCACGCAGATCCCTGACCTCGGCAAGTATGCTTTCAGGCGCCCGCGAGCGCTCGCGGCCACGGGTATAGGGCACTATGCAGTATGAGCAGAAGTTGTTGCACCCGCGCATGATGCTGACCCATCCACTCACCACATTGCCTGTGATGCGGGCAGGGATGATGTCGCGATATGTCTCGGTGGTGCTCAGCTCCACATTCACAGCCTTCTCGCCGGCTTCGACTGATGCGAAAAGATTGGGCAGGTCGAGATACGCGTCAGGACCGGCCACGAGATCAACGCCATGATTGCTGACGAGCTCCTCGCGCACACGCTCGGCCATGCAACCTATCACACCTATTATCAATCCATTGCCTGTCTTGGCACGCTTGCGGCGCAGCGAATTGAGAAAAGCCAGGCGCGATAGGATCTTCTGCTCGGCGTTGTCGCGTATGGAGCAGGTGTTGAGCAGCACTGCGTCGGCCTCGTCGAGCGAGGGTGACGGATCATAGCCGACGGTCGACATCACAGATGCCACAACCTCGCTGTCAGCCACATTCATCTGGCAGCCGTAGGTCTCTATATATAGTTTACGATTGTTTCCCATTTTTTTAATTTGAAACTTTGGCAAAGAGCACGATATTCCGTATTTTTGCACAAAAATACGAATTTTCCTCTACATGGAGAAACTATTACTCTGGATTGTCCTCATAATCGGGGCCATAATCTACGAGCAGATCAAGGAACGGATCAAGAAAAAGCCATCCGCGACTGCCGGACAGACACGCAAGACCGTCGCCGCACGGCCCCGTGTCGCACGGCCTGCACCGCCCAGGCCCGACGCCGCCATCAGGCATGAGGCACAGCCGCATGCGGGGCGCCACACCCCTCTGGTCATCCCTGAGCAGGCTGACACCACCGAGGATACGACAATGGACGAGAGCGCCACTGCATCCACCGCTACGATGCCCACCTACGAGGAAGAGCAGCAGGCCCGCGAGGCCCACTATGCCCGTTGGCGCCAGGCCATCATCGACACCCAGATCATAGAGAGAAAATTCTGAATCCCCTTAAAGAGATACCAATCACAATCACTATAAAACCGAATATGAGATTCCCCATCCTCACCCCGCAGGAGGCCGCAGAACTTTTCTACAACGACTGCAACTGCGGATTTTCGGGCTTCACCGCCCCCGGGTCGCCCAAGGTAGTCAGTCAGGCCATAGCCGCCAAAGCCGAGAAGCTCCATGAGCAGGGCGAACCTTTCAAGATCAACATTGTCACCGGCGCATCCACAAGCGACAAGTGTGACGGCATACTCGCCCGCGCCAATGCCATAGGCCGACGCACCCCCTATCAGAATCATCCCGACCTGCGCAAACGCATCAACAGCCACGACGCACACTATTATGATCTCCACCTCTCGGAGACAGCCCAGAAACTGCGCTACGGTTTCCTCGGCGACATCGACATCGCCATCATCGAGGCCAGCGATATCCAGGATGACGGCACGGTAGTGGTAGGCACCGGCGTAGGCAATGTCCCCACCATAGCCAAGATGGCCAAGCGTGTCATCATCGAGCTCAACGAGAAGCTGCGCCACGCCCTCTATGGTCTGCATGACATCTACCTGCCTCTCGATCCCCCCAACCGCGGCGAGATACCCATCTTCAAGGCAAGCGACCGCATCGGATCGCCCGTGCTCAAGATCGATCCTGAGAAGATTGTGGGTGTGGTAATGAGCGATGACTACGAGGGTGTGAAGCCTTTCACCCCGCTGGACGATACAACCAAGATGATCGGTGCCAACGTATGCCGCTTCCTCATCGGCGAGATGAAAGCCGGACGCATCCCCTCCACCTTCCTCCCTATCCAGTCAGGTGTGGGCAATGTGGCCAACGCTGTGCTCTACGGACTGGCCGATGCCAAGGAGATACCTCCGTTCGAGATGTACACCGAGGTGATCCAGGATGCCGTGATCGATCTCATGAAGAAGGGCCGCTGCAAGTTCGGCTCCACAAGCTCGCTTACAGTGAGCAACGAGGTGGAGGACGAGGTGATATCCGACATCGAGTTCTTCAAGAAACACCTTGTGATCCGCCCCGTTGAGATATCCAACAATCCCGAGGTGATACGCCGACTCGGCGTCATAGCCATGAATACGGCTCTCGAAGCTGACATATTCGGCAACATCAACTCCACCCACGTCACAGGCACAAGGATGATGAACGGTATCGGCGGTTCGGGCGACTTCACACGCAACGCATATGTATCCATCTTCTCCTGTCCGTCCATCACCAAGGAGGGCAAGATATCCAACATCGTGCCCATGGTATCGCACGTGGACCACACCGAGCACTCCGTGGATGTCATCGTCACCGACCAGGGCATAGCCGACCTCCGCGGTCTGGATCCGGTGCAGCGTGCACATGTCATAATCGACAATTGCGCACACCCCATCTACAGAGATATGCTCCGCGACTATCTCAAGCTCTCCACCCGTGGCGGCCAGACACCTCACACCCTCGAGGCTTCGCTGGCATTCCATACGGAATTCCTCTCGTCGGGCGATATGCGCAACGTGGACTGGTCGAAATACTGCTGAAAACCCGCAGTATCCTAATTGACGAGCCTGTGCCTTAATTGACAGAAGGATACAGAAAGACAAAAAGGACAAAAGTAACAAAGTATTAATTGTTTGTGTAGCAATTGATTACCTTATGTCACTTTTGTCCTTTTTGTCTTTCTGTATCCTTCTGTATTTTGACACGTCGACATCTTTCTATACATAAATGACATTATCGCACCTTTTCGGCATTAAGGCGTGGTTAACTTTGCAGAAACATCAATACAAGAACAGATATGAAGGTGAAGACTGCAAAGTGGGACAAGCCGCTGTCCAGGCGCGCTTATGAGAAAATCAAAGAGAAAGCTCTTATCGGTGTGACTATTGCCGGGAGGGAACTTGACTTCGAGGAGTTCGAGGAGACAATAGATATATACATAGAGAAAGGCAAGGTGGTACTGCCATGGTGCGACCATCATGACATCTATGATATCATCTTCCATATGATCAAGGATGATATCGACACCGCCATGCGCCGCTCGCGCGAGGCACGGGAACGTGCCGCCGCCCGCCGCAGGGCCAAGGAGGAGACCGGGGATCTAACTATTGGACAGCCCTCTGCCGAGCAGGTAGGCGAAGAGGTCGGACTGGATGCGCGAACGCAGGAGTGCATTGACTCCACAATAGACTGCGGCGAAAGCCGTGGCCTGGCAGATGCATGTCAGCAACGGATGGAGTCCGAGCATGCCGATGGCGGCAGCGGGGAGGAGTCCGAGCATCGTTATGGCAAGATAGGGGGCCATATCCCCGAGATATGACATGAGGGGACGCCCGGTGATACGGCTTACGAGGACAAGACTCACACACCAGGTCAGGGCTGTGGCTATGAGCTGCCCCCATAGGAAGATGCGCAGGCCCATGACCGGCGACCCGTCCGTGGAGAGCGATATATAGGGGAGCGCCACGAAAATGGCCACGAGCGCTATGCCATCGCGCAAAGCCTCGATGAATACAAGCCACCGGGAATGGCCGAGGGAAAGGATGTAGTTGTTGTAGAGCAGTGACAGCACCATGAATACCCCTCGCAGCAGGAGAATCTGGAACAGGGCTATCGAGGCATCCCATTTGGTGGAAAACAGCGTGTGGAATATGGGGGTAGCCATGACTATGAGCAGCCCCATGGCCGGGAAGACCAGATAGGATGTGAAGCGGTGGGTCTTTCCGCACATACGGGCAAAGCGCTCACGATCGTCCTGCACACCAGAAAGCAAAGGGAGAAACGAGGATGTGAGCACCTGCGAGAGCGACATTATGCCCATCTTGCTCCACTTGTCGGCCTGTGTGAAATAGCCGAGGGGAACGAGTCCGGCACGGTTGCCTATGAAGAATGAGTAGATGTTCTGGAACACTGTGGTGAGCAGCGATGTGAGCATCACTCCCGAGCCTACCGAGAAATAGCTCCTGAGCACACTCCATGAGAAGCGCATCAGGGGAGTCCAACCACCCGTCAGCCAAAGGACCGCGCTTTTCACTGCGGCGAGTGTTATGGTCTGCCAGACTATGGCCCATGCGCCCCACCCCGTCACGGCAAGGTATATCCCCACTACTGCGGCGACGAAGAGCCCGAGACTGTTGCTCACAGCCACCATGCGCACGTCCATGCGTTTCATGAGCCTGTTGGTCTGCACTATGGCTGTAGCATTGATGATGAATGACAGGAACATGACCCTTGACAGCGGTATCAGTCTCGGATCGCCCTGGAAGATGAGCGCCACCCATGGAGCCGCGAAGTAGAGTATGATATAGAGTCCCACGGCCATGGCGATATTGAACCACAGCACGGTGGAGTAGTCGAGTCTGGTAGGATTCTTGCGCTGTATCAGAGCCGAAGAGAAACCGCTGTCCACAAAAAGCGATGCGAATGCCTGGAACACGAGTATGGCACCTACCAGTCCGACATCCTCATGCGAGAGCATGCGGGCGAGCACCACACCGGTGACGGCGTAGAGCAACTGCGACGAGACACGGTCAATGACATTCCACTTGAGTGTCCGTGCCACTTTCAGTTTCAGCTCACCTCCGCTACCGTCGGAGGCCGGCTCCCTGTCGATCATTGAGCCAGCGGTATGAGCTTTATGCCGAGACTGCGGGTCTTGATCTCAGGATGGCCCTTATAGTAGAGAGTGGTCGAGCCCATGCCGTAGACCTTCAGGAACTTCTCAGCCCATACGCCCACCGAGCCTGTACCGTTGGCCTTGACACTTACTTCCGTAGCCTTGAGATCGTCGGCCTGGATGACTCCGGTACCGGTGAAAGCCACATTTAGCTGGCTGCACGCGCCTGATATCACCACCATGCCGTGGCCGAGACGCATGCCTGCCTTGATGTCGACGGCGTCTATGTGGCGCACCACAAGTGTGCCGTTACCCTCCACAACGGCCTCGAATTTCGGGGTCTCTGCCACCTTAATAACGCGGACGGTGGAGTCGCCCTTGTTCTCTACCTTGGTGAGATAGCGGGAATATACCGTGATGCGCGGAAACTTCGTGGCCATGGCCTCCTCGGAGGCTATACGTACATTGAGTTTCGAGCCCTTGAGGTTGAACATCAGCGATGATGCCACCGATGGATCGCATGTGAATGCCACCATGCCGGCCGAGTCGGCCGAACATACATAGTCGACATTAAGCGGATCAACGACCGACAGCTCGTTGAACTCACCGACATTCAAAACATATTTCTGCCCGGCATGCACCATGCCGGCCATACATGCAAACGCAAGTAACAATGTGATAATTTTCTTCATAATGATTGGTTTGACAAGAGAGATTCCACTTCCGATAATATGGACATGAGCTCATCGAGAGTCGTGGCCCGGAGCATGCGGATGCGTGTTTCACGGAAATGCGGTATGCCTTTGAAGAGTGGAGAGGCGGCAAGATGGCGGCGTATGTGGAGGATGCCCCTGTACTCGTCTATGCGGTCCACGCTCTCTCGGATCTGACGGCGCAACAGGCCGAACTTCTCCGAGTCGGGAAGCGGCTCATCCGGCAGTCCGGCCAGTGCCCGCGAGATGTCATGGAATATCCACGGCGCACCAATGGAGGCCCGACCCACCATCACACCGTCCACTCCGTAGCGGTCAAACGCGGCCGCCGCGGCTTCGGGTGTGGTGATGTCGCCATTGCCTATCAGGGGGATGCGCAGACGCGGATTCTCCTTCACACGGGCTATCATCTCCCAGTCGGCCTCGCCGGTGTACATCTGCGAGCGGGTACGGCCATGAACCGTGAGGGCCGCTATGCCGCAATCCTGCAACTGCTCGGCAAGCTCCACTATTATTTTTGAGTTATGATCCCAGCCGAGGCGGGTCTTCACCGTCACAGGAAGTTTCACGGCATCAACCACGGCACGGGTGATGGCGAGCATTCTGGGGATATCCCTGAGCATTCCTGCACCGGCACCCTTGCCGGCCACCTTCTTGACCGGACATCCGAAATTTATGTCAATGATATCAGGGCCGGCCTGCTCGACTATCCGCGCAGCCTCGACCATCGGATCGACATCACGTCCGTAGATCTGTATGGCGGTAGGACGCTCGCCGGGATCTATGGCGAGCTTCCGCACTGTGGCCGGGATATCCCTGATCAGGGCATCGGCACTTACAAATTCGGTATAGACCATCGACGCCCCCTGCTCCCTGCACATGAGGCGGAAAGAGCGATCGGTGACATCCTCCATCGGTGCGAGCATCACCGGACGCGGTCCAAGTTCTATATCGGCAATTTTCACAACGTAAAGTTAGCAATTAAAATTAATAATTGGCAAAGCCTTCTGCCTTTTGGACAACAAATCAGGAAAAATCTCCATCGATAGACCCGCGGTCGAGGTCGGCTATGAGAAAATTGCTTCCTCCCACAAGCACGAACCCCTCCGGACCTGCGGCCTCACGGGCACGGGCGAGAGCGAGGTTCACATCGTCGGTCACGGTGCCGGAAAGGCCGTAGGATGAAGCCTGCGATGCGAGATCGACCGCATGCATGCCGCGCGGGACAGACGGAGTGGCGAACCACAGCCTCACATCGCCCTTCAGAGCGGCCACGAGCGGGAGCACGTGGCTGAGATCCTTGTCGGCCACAAATCCAAGCACAAGGCACTTGCGCGGGGCATCCACGGCATTGATCTGACGCACTATCTGCTCCCAGCCGCCGATGTTATGTCCGGTATCGGCTATGGTGAGCGGGCGCTCCCCTATCCTGCTCCAGCGGCCGAACAGATGGGTCAGTCCTGTGACATCGGCAAAACCATCGCTGACGGCTTTGTCAGATATCTCCCACCCGAGCCGCCGCAGCGCTGACACGGCTGAGACGACGGTGGAGGCATTCTCCACCTGCCATATACCCTGGAGCTCTCCACGCAACGGGCCGAAAGGCGTGGAGGGATAGATGTTGCCCTCCTGTGTCATCACGCACTCCAACCTGTCGGCAAATACTATGGGCGATGCGGCACGGAGGGCAGCGTCGACAAACACCTGTTTTGTGTCGGGATGCGTCTGCCCTATCACCACGGGGACTCCGGACTTGATGATGCCGGCCTTCTCGGCGGCGATGAGAGGCAAGGTGTCGCCAAGGAATGCCGTGTGGTCAAGCGAGATGTTGGTAATGACACTGAGTTCAGGGGTGATGATATTGGTGCTGTCGAGGCGTCCGCCGAGCCCTGTCTCAATGACAGCCACATCCACGCTCTCGCGTGCAAACCACCAGAAAGCCATGGTGGAAGTCAGTTCGAAGAAGCTCGGAGTAAGGTCCGGATGTTCGGCCGAAGCACCGATCCACCATTCCACGAAGTTTACCACCTCCTGCTGCGGTATCTTCCGGCCGTTGACACGAATGCGCTCGGCAAAGTCGAATATGTGGGGGGAGGTGTAGAGGCCGGTGCGCAGTCCCGCTGACTGGAGTATGGCAGCGAGAGTGTGGGCCGTGGAGCCCTTGCCGTTGGTACCGGCTATGTGGATGGTGCGGTAGCGGGTGTGCGGGTCACCCTTCATGGCGCTGAGCCGCAGGGATGTGCCGAGCCCGGGCTTGTAGGCACCGGCCCCCTGGCGATGGAACGTGGGGACTGATGCGTAGAGATAGTCGAGTGCTTCCTGATATGTCATGGTATTCAATATATTATCCATCCGGCAAGACCGGCAAGACACATTATCAATATAGGATGCCACTTGATGATATGGACCATGACGAATGCCGCCACGCATATGGCTATGCTCCAGAGCACATCGGTGGTCTCGGTGCCGAAGTTGGCACCATTCATGAGCAGCAGGGCCGCCGAGGCGATGAGGCCGACAACAACAGGGCGCAGGCCCATGAATATGCCCTGCACCACATCGCTATCGCGGTGGCGGTGTATGAGATGGCTCGTGTAGGCCACAAGCAGAAACGACGGCAGGATGACCACCAGTGTGCACAGGATCGACCCGAGTATGCCGTAGACCGGCGAGGAGAGCGCCTCGGAGTATTCGCCCGGGGCCACATATCCTATATAGGTGGCCGAATTTATGCCTATTGGACCGGGGGTCATCTGCGAGATGGCGACAATGTCGGTGAACATCTGCTCGCTCACCCATCCGGGCCCCACGATCTCCTTCTCTATAAGTGCCAGCATGGCATAGCCACCGCCGAAACCGAACAGGCCAATCTTCAGATATGACCATATGAGACGCAGATATATCATAGCTTCTTCTCCTCCTCTTTTTTCTGTGATTCCTCAAGACGACGCAGTGTGGCGCGGTGGCGTCTGAGCCACCACCATCCGCAGGTGGCGCCAAGCACTATGTAGAGTATGGGGTTGGACACTACCGGGAGCCTTGACCATATGAGCAGGGCCACGGCCACAGGTATCATGAATGTCTTCCACCCTATCCCCGCCGACTTGGCCGACGAGATGACCGGTGCGATGATGAGCGCCACCACAGCCGGACGTATGCCCTTGAAGATGCTCGACAACGTAGGGTTGTTCTTTATGAGATCGGGGGTGAGGAAGAGCGCGATGGAGAGAATGATCAGAAACGAAGGCAGTATCGTGCCGAGGGCCGCGGCCACAGCACCCTTCATGCCGCGGAGCTTGTCGCCCACAGCCACCGATATATTGACTGCAAAAACTCCGGGCAGAGACTGGGCCACAGCGAGGAGGTCAAGGAACTCCTCCTTGTCGATCCAGCCTTTTTTGTCGACGATCTCTTTCTCGATGAGCGTTATCATGGCCCATCCGCCTCCGAACGTGAAGGCACCGATCTTAAAATACGTTGAAAAAAGTTGCCAATAGATATTTTTCATAATCAGAGTGCAAAATTATGAAAAATCTTGCAAAGATCAGGATGCTCAGCGGGCTAAAAACGAGTTCAAGATATCCGGGAAACAGGTTTTACTTTCCAAGGCAGTCTATCATACGCTGCACGGAGCTATGGAGCGGAGGGGCAAGGGGGCTTACCTCGAATGGGATGCGTGTCCAGTCATCGCGCTGCGCCTTGTACTCATCGACGGTAAGACGGGTGGTCGAGACGGGATACATCTCCACATAGCAGTCCATCCCGATGGGTTTGTCAACGGAAAGCATCTTGCGTATCCACTTGCCTTTGCCAAGTATATGACTTGAATATGTGCCGTAGATGAAGTCGTCGCGGCCATAGACGCCCTTGTCGTTGGCGGCATAGGCGAGCGAGGCGTTCACGGTCTGCATCTCCATGGTGAGTCCGAGAAGTTTGAAAAACATCGGTGACCACTTGTGACCCTTCTTGTCAGCCAGACCGTCGTTCTGCACTATGAAAAGATTGTCGGTCCTGCGCATTATCCTCTTGGGGTAGTACTTGCCGTGCACAGTGTCGGCCGGGACGAGTCCGGAGCGCAAGCTGTCGCTTTCGGTGAAGGTCTCGGTGGGGATGAACGATATGCACTCGAAGAACGAGAGGAACTCCTCATTGTCGGTCGGGGTGGAGATACTGTCGGTGCCGGCCTTGACAATACGGGCCACTCTCCTTGCATTCTTCACGGTGGGCCTTGCATCATAGCTTTTGTAGCCCTTGACCTTTTCCTTGCCGTCAATCACGAAAGTCTCGGCCATATACTCGGAGAACATCTGTATGGTGTCGCTGCCACTGGCGCCGGTACAATACTCACGCACATAGGAAAGAGTGCGTATCACGGGGCGTTCGCCGGGCTTCACCACCACCTCGGGGAGCGAGTAGGTGTCGGCCACAAGGCGCAGGGTGTCGGCAGAGGCTGACACAAGGGTGTTCTTGTATCCGAGACTATGGACAGTGTAGGGATAATCGGCCGGCGACATGCCACGCACGGTGCCGCTGATGTCGGTGATACCCGATATGATACCCGAACGGCCTGTCACCGATGCACCGATCACGGGCGAACCGTCGGCGGCGTCGACTATGACAAGATCATCGCCCCGGACTATACCTGCCGAGAGCAGTAACAGGATGAAGATGAATGGTTTCATTAGAATTTATATGCCACTCCGATGAACACTGAGTGAGTCAGATAGTCGTCAGTACTTTTATAATATTCGGCATCCGAGTAGGGATAACCTGAGAGGAGCGCGAAGTTGCTGAGGCCATAGCCGAGATAGAACACGTAACGGTCGGACTGCAGGTTTATGCCGCATCTCATGTCCCAGCATGCTATGCGGGCATGGCGGCTGCCGTATGATCCGGGCGAAAGGACTATGCCGGGTTCGGCAAAGAGGTATATGCCAGCGTCAGGACTGCCCATCCTGATGATCTTGGGAGACCGGAGCACCACGGATGATGTGAATCTGAAACGCGACGCATAGATATCGTTATCCTCCCTGACACCCCATATGTTGTCGGGGTCGCTGTCGAATATCAGATCCACCAGATCCTGCAACTGCGCCGACATGCCGAGCGAGGCCCTTACGCCTATGTACTGAACCGGGAAGTAGGCTACTCCGGCGTCCATCTGCCAACCATCGGTGTTGAATCCGGCATTGAACGTGCCTTCCCAATGCGCCCTTGTCAGATCCACGTCAAGAGTCTGCGAGCCGGCATGCATGGCAACGGCAAGCATTATTGTGATGAAGATTTGTCTCAGATTCATGTCGGCAAAGTTACAACTTTAATCAATACAATGCACAAATTCTTCGGATTTTTAGATGGAGGTGTGGCAAAATATAGAAAGATACAGAAGTCCCTATAACGCGTACCGCATTAGCTTGGAGCAATATGACAAGAAACAGAAGGTATGCAGAAGAAACAAAAGTTTTTTTGGGCTTCGCGATAAGAGAGGAAACAGAAGGCTTTTAGGAGCTGAGGTATATGTTGTGCGTAAATGTACTTCTGCCCCCGCACTAAGTCGTGCGGGGTTATCCACGACGTCGTCCTTTCGGGACTCCCATACTTGCGCAGGTTGGAAAGCAGAAGTCTCTATAACGTGTTACGCATTAGCTTAGAGCAATATAACAAATTTGTTATATGACAGGACAAAACGGACAAAAGTGACAGAATATTAATTATCTGTGTAATAATCAATTACCTTCTGTCACTTTTGTCCTTCTGTATCTTTCTATAAATATAATACAGGTTCAGGTTATGACGCTGTGTTACAGCCCGATTCACTCACCGGCAGGGGCGAGCTGCACGGTGAAGTGGCGCATGAGGGGAGCCTCCCATGTTATCTTCACGCCGCGTGTGATCTCGCCACGGCGGTCGAACACGTTCTTGAGCGCCACGGCCACGACATCCATATGATTGTCGGTATAGGTGCGGCGCGGGATGGCGAGACGGAGCAGGTCGAGTCCACCGAAGCGGTTCTCGCGGGTGACGGGATCGCGATCGGCGAGTATATAGCCGATCTCGCATCCACGTATGCCGGCCTCGAGATAGAGCTCGACGGTGAGGGTCTGTGCTGGGAACTCCTCTTTGGGGACATTGGTGAGGATTCTTGAGGCATCGACAAATATGGCGTGGCCTCCGGCAGGACGCTGGTAGGGTATGCCGAACTCGTCGAGACGCTTGGCGAGGTATTCCACCTGGTGGATGCGTGTGCGGAGATTGTCGTACTCGGTGTTCTCATCAAGACCTACGGCAAGAGCCTCCATGTCGCGACCATTCATGCCACCGTATGTGAGATATCCCTCGAAGGGGATGGAGAAGCGTTTGGCTCCTTCGGCCCAGTCCTCGTGACGGGTGGCTATGAAGCCGCCCATGTTGACGATGGCGTCCTTCTTGGCCGACATGGTCATGCCGTCGGCGAGCGCGAACATCTCGCGCACGATCTCCTTGATGGTCTTGTCGGCGTAGCCCTCCTCGCGTGTCTTGATGAAGTAGGCGTTCTCGGCAAAGCGTGCGGAGTCGAAGATGACACGCAGACCATGGCGGTCGGCCAACTCGCGCACACCACGGAGATTGGCCATGGATACGGGCTGGCCTCCTGCGGTATTGTTGGTGACGGTGACGATGATGAAGGGTATCTTGCCGGGATTTTCTGAAACTACCTTCTCGAGTTTGTCGAGATCTACATTACCCTTGAACGGATGCTCGAGCTGAGTGTCCTTGGCCTCGTCGATGGTACAGTCCACGGCAAAAGCCTTGCGGCTCTCTATGTGACCCTTTGTGGTGTCGAAATGTGAGTTGCCGGGCACGATGTCGCCTTCCTTGACAAGCGCACTGAACAGAACATTCTCAGCGGCACGTCCCTGATGGGTGGGGATGACGATGGGGAACCCTGTGATACGGGTGATCATGTCGCGCATGTGGAAGAATGATTTGGCTCCGGCATAGCTCTCGTCGCCCATCATCATGGCAGCCCACTGGCGGTCGCTCATAGCACCTGTGCCCGAGTCGGTGAGGAGGTCTATGTAGACCTGCTCGGCGGGAAGCTGGAAAACGTTGTAGTGAGCGGCCTTGATCCACTCCTCACGCTCCCGGCGTGTGCTCATTCTGATAGGCTCCACCATCTTGATGCGCCATGACTCTGCAAAAGGTAATTCCATAAAATTTTAGTGTCGGTTAATAGATTAAGGATTCAACTTTTGCAAATATAGTCATTTTTGGCGAGACATCGTGGATGGTGGAGCCTATTCAAAAACACTATTTTAGAACATATCAACCGCGATCCATCATGGATATATATGTGTCCATATCTTTGTCGCCACGGCCCGAGAGGTTGATCACGACGATATCGTCAGGAGCGAATTTCCTGACATCGAGCGCACCCAGAGCGTGAGACGACTCGAGAGCCGGGATGATGCCCTCCTCGCGAGCCAGACGGCGGGCGGCTGCGAGAGCACCGCCGTCGGTCACAGCAAGAACCTCCGAGCGTCCGGTGGAAGCGAGATATGCCTGCAGAGGGCCTATGCCGGGATAGTCAAGTCCGGCCGAGATGGAGTATGGTTCGGCGATATCGCCCGCGGGAGTCTGCATGACAATGGTGCGGAAACCATGTATGATACCCTCGGTGCCCACATGAAGTGTGGCTGCCGTGCGCGGGGTGTCGATGCCCTCGCCCGCCGCCTCGACGGCTATGAGGCCTACGGATGGTTCTCCGACAAAATGATAGAAGGCTCCGGCGGCGTTGCTACCTCCGCCTATGCATGCCACAACATAGTCGGGCAATTCCCTACCCTCGGCTTGCAGGAGCTGACGGCGTATCTCCTCGCTGATCACTGACTGGAAACGGGCCACCATCTCGGGATAAGGATGCGGCCCAACGGCACTGCCGAGCAGATAGAAGCTGTCGGGGTGGGCACACCAGTAGGCCAAAGCCTCGTCGACGGCGTCCTTGAGGGCACGGTCGCCGCTCGTCACGGCCTCCACCTTGGCGCCGAGCATCTTCATGCGCTGCACGTTGGGGTGCTGACGCTTCACGTCCATCTCACCCATGAACACCGTGCACTCCATGCCCATGAGCGCACATGCGGTGGCTGTGGCCACACCGTGCTGTCCGGCTCCGGTCTCGGCTATGACGTGGCGCTTACCCATGCGCTTGGCCAGGAGCACCTGCCCAAGGGCATTGTTGATCTTGTGGGCACCCGTGTGACACAGGTCCTCGCGCTTGAGGTAGATGTTGGTGCCGTAGTGCTCGCTGAGACGCGAGGCCTTGTAGAGCGGCGTTGGGCGACCTACATAGTCGCGCAACAGGGTGTCGAGCTCGCGGTTGAACTCCTCGTCGTCCACATAGCGCTCGAAGGCCTCACGCAGCGCCTCGATGTTGTTCTTGAGAATCTCGGGGACAAACGCTCCACCGAAACGGCCGTAGTAGCCCTCGGCGTCCACCGGAAGAAGGGAATGATATTTTGCCATATCTGTATGTTTTTTTATTGTTTTTTGTAAATGTAATAAATGAGAAAAGAGCCTGCCGGAAATGCTGTTGGACATATCGGTGGCTCTTTTCCCGTAAGCTACGTTAAGCAAACGTCGTGTTAGGTTTGATTATAAAAACCGGTGATTACACAATCACCGCCATCGATAGTTATTACCGATGCGACACCAAAATCTATGATTTGTAGAATATCTCATTAAATCCTTGTTTATGCCGCAAATCTACAATCTATTTTTGATATTTCCAAACAAATTGCAAGTTCTATCGAAATTTTTCTGAATATTCCCTAAATTTGCATCACAAAATGATACTAAACCATAGAAAAGTCCCTATAACGTATTCCGCATTAGCCTGGAGCAATATAACAAGAAACAGAAGGGACAGAAGGTATGCAGAAGAAACAAAAGTTTTTTTTGCTTCGCGTTATCTCCTCACCAACCGCTTCTATCCGCTGTCACCAAATTTGTTATATAATAGAGATGATAAAGAATTGTCTTGTAGCTTTTCTTTCAGCAAAATCAACTTATATCGAATATTTGTTGTACTTTTGTAATAATAAGGAACTAAACCCACGTTGATATGGCAAGGCCTATTAAAGAAACACCGATTCTCTTTGGTTCGGATGCCAAAAGATTTGAAAAACGTATGCAGAATCCTCCCAAGGTATCCTCTGAAAAACGTGCTCAAATCCGACAGTCTTACGAGACCGTAATGAAGATGATGGTCAATTAAGAAAAATGACCAGAGAGGAGTTTCAATCAAGATGCAGAGTGCGTCAACTCAATATCACTAAACACATTCAGCCCGATGAAACGTATTCGTCGGGCTGAAATATTGAGGAACGATCCAAATACCGAATCAAATACAACAAGAAGAAATGGTAACACAGAACGAATTCACACTGAAAGCGCGGCCCAGGGGGATACATCTGGTGACATCGGAGATACTCGGCCATCTTGGCCAACTGCCATCATGCGGGCTGCTGCACCTTATAATAAAGCATACATCGGCGGCCCTTGCCCTCAATGAGAACGCCGACCCCGATGTGAGGCATGATCTGAACATGATATTCGACAGGCTCGTGCCGGAAAACGCACCCTACTATCTGCACACCGATGAGGGACCTGACGATATGCCCTCGCACGCCAAGGCGATAATAGTAGGGAGCACGCTCACCATTCCCGTGACAGCCGGGCGGCTTAATCTCGGGACGTGGCAGGGGATATATCTGTGCGAGTTCCGCGACTATGGCGGCCCGCGACGCGTAGTGGCCACCGTGGTGTCATGACTATTCTGATTGCAAGTCGAGTCTGTAAAGCAGCGAATCCCTGTCGGGATATTCATATCTGACAGGCAGACCGGCTTTGTCAATCCTTCTGAATCCGGCCCGCTCGTAAAAAGCATGTGATTTCACCGCCACCGATGGTGTGTCGAGAATAATGTGTCAGACTCTATGGCGGGAGGCGTGGTCAAGAAGCACTTCATAGAGTGCCAGCCCTACCCCATGGGAGCGATAGTCCGACCGCACGAAAAACTTCTTCAGCACGGCCCATCCATCGCCGAGCATCATCAGCGCCAGGGTGCCGATGAGCTGACCGCCGGCATCGACGGCCACCCAGAAATTGCCACCTCCGGCCATGTAGGCTCCGGTGATGTCGCTGAGGTCGGGCTGTTCGGCCAATGACAGGTTTATGCCGGCCTCATTGTTTTGAATATCAAGTATCAGGGATATCACTTCATCCTTGAACGAGTCATCATACTGTAGTATTTTCATAGATAACGGGATTAAGAACCGAACCCCAAGGTCTGTCCTTCAACAGTGACCCTCTGGGGACTCAAATGCAAAATTAAGAGTCTTTTCATGATTATACAAATCCGAGCAAATGAATTCCACAAATGAATTACAAATGGATTCTGTATGATTATTTCCGCAATTGGGCCTTTTTTTGTAATTTTGCGGCGATTTTCAACAAGATATACAAAATGGAAGTGATAAAGACCGCCATCGACGGAGTGGTGATTATAGAGCCGCGTGTCTTCAACGACGCGAGAGGATATTTTTTCGAGAGCTATTCACAGCGGGAGTTTGACGAGAAGGTACGTCCCGTCAAGTTCGTGCAGGACAATGAGTCGATGTCAACGCGCGGAGTGATGCGCGGGCTACACTTCCAGCGTCCGCCTTTCACACAGAGCAAGCTTGTGAGATGCGTGAAGGGCCGTGTGCTCGACGTGGCCGTGGATATCCGCAAGGGATCGCCCACCTACGGGCAGCATGTGGCCGTGGAGCTGACCGAGGACAACCACCGCCAGCTCTTCGTGCCGAGGGGATTCGCCCACGGGTTCGCGGTGCTGTCGGACGTGGCCGTGTTCCAGTACAAGTGTGACAACTACTATGCCCCCCAGGCCGACGGCGGCATATCGATAGCCGACGGCTCGCTCGGCATAGACTGGATGCTCGATCCGGCCGAGGCCCTGCTCAGCGAGAAGGATACACGCCATCCACAGCTGAAGGAGTTCGATTCGCCTTTTGATATAAACATAGACCTCTACGAATAATGGCTCTGAGCGACGAAATAGCACGCAGGCGTACATTCGCCATCATCTCCCACCCTGACGCGGGAAAGACCACCCTCACGGAGAAGCTCCTGCTGTTCGGCGGTGCCATCCACATAGCCGGCGCGGTAAAGTCGAACAAGATCAAGAAGACAGCCACTTCCGACTGGATGGAGATCGAGAAGCAGAGAGGTATCTCTGTGGCCACTTCGGTGATGGGATTCAACTACGGTGACTATAAGATAAACATCCTCGACACGCCGGGTCACCAGGACTTCGCCGAGGACACCTACCGCACGCTCACGGCTGTGGACAGTGTGATCATAGTGGTGGACGTGGCCAAGGGCGTGGAGCGGCAGACCCGCAAGCTCATGGAGGTGTGCCGCATGCGCAACACCCCGGTGATCATATTCGTGAACAAGCTTGACCGCGAGGGCCGCGATCCGTTTGACATTCTCGATGAGCTCGAGAGCGAGCTTAAGATCAGTGTGCGCCCCCTGTCGTGGCCTATCAACATAGGTGAGAAATTCAAGGGTGTATACAATATCTATGAGCACTCGCTCGATCTTTTCACCCCCGACAAGCAGAGGGTGAGCGAGCGTGTGGAGATCGACTCGGTGGATGATCCGCGCGTGGATGAGAGCGTAGGCGAGACCGATGCCGCCAAGCTCCGCGAGGATCTGGAGCTGATAGAGGGTGTGTATCCCGAGTTTGACCGCGAGGCCTATCTGCGCGGCGAGGTGGCTCCGGTGTTCTTCGGATCGGCGCTCAACACGTTTGGCGTCAAGGAGCTTCTGGACTGCTTTGTGGAGATAGCCCCGGCACCCAAGCCCACCACTGCGGAGGAGCGCGTGGTGAAGCCCGACGAGGAGGGATTCTCGGGATTCGTGTTCAAGATCCATGCCAATATGGATCCCAACCACCGTTCGTGCATAGCGTTCGTGAAGATATGCTCGGGCAAGTTTGAGCGCAACGCTCCCTACAAGCACATGCGCACCGGCAAGATGCTGAAGTTCGCTGCCCCTACGGCATTCATGGCTCAGAAGAAGAGCATAGTGGACGAGGCTTATCCGGGCGATATCGTGGGTATACCCGACACGGGCAACTTCAAGATAGGCGATACGCTCACGTCGGGCGAAGCGATCCATTTCAAGGGTCTTCCGAGCTTCTCGCCCGAGATGTTCAAGTATATCGAGAATGCCGACCCCATGAAGTCGAAGCAGCTTGAGAAGGGTATACAGCAGCTCATGGACGAGGGTGTGGCGCAGCTTTTTGTCAATCAGTTCAACGGCCGCAAGATCATCGGTACGGTGGGTCAGCTCCAGTTTGAGGTGATACAGTACCGTCTCGAGCATGAGTATGGCGCTCAGTGCCGCTGGGAGCCGATATCGCTCTACAAGGCATGCTGGATAGAGAGCGAGGATGCTGAGGCACTCGCTGCGTTCAAGAAGAGGAAATATCAGTTCATGGCCGTGGACCGCGAGGGGCGCGATGTGTTCCTTGCCGACTCGGGCTATGTGCTGCAGATGGCCCAGAATGATTTCCCCAAGATAAAATTCCACTTCTCAAGCGAATTCTGATGTCAGCTACTGACCACGCCACCGGGCTCACTCCGCAACAGGTGGAGGAGAGCCGTTCGCTCCATGGCCGCAACATACTCACCCCTGCAGCCAGGGAACCGCTGTGGAAGAAATTCCTGCATAAATTCTCCGATCCTCTCATCATAATCCTGCTCGTGGCGGGCGCACTCTCGGTGAGCATAGCCGTGTATGAGCACATGGTGCTCGGCGAGGGTGCGGGAGTGTTCTTCGAACCGGCGGGCATATTCATGGCCATACTCCTTGCCACCGGTCTCGGGTTTTACTTCGAGGTGAAGGCCGACAGGGAGTTTGCCATACTGAACAAGGTGAACGATGACGAGCCTGTCAGGGTGGTGCGCGATGGAAACACGGTGGAGATCCCCAAGAGCGAGATCGTGGTGGGCGATGTGGTGATGGTCAATACCGGCGACGAGGTTCCGGCTGACGGCAAGCTGCTGAAAAGCGTGGCGCTAAGCGTAGACGAGTCGTCGCTGACAGGGGAGCCTGTGGCACGCAAGACCACGGAGAAGGAGCACTTCGATCCGGACGCAACCTTCCCGTCGGACATGCTGCTGCGCGGCAGCAAGGTGATGGAGGGGTATGGCGTGATGTGCGTGACCCGTGTGGGTGACGCCACCGAGATCGGCAAGGTGCATGAGGCCGCGATGATAGACGACAGTGTCAAGACTCCGCTCAACGAGCAACTGGAGCGTCTGGGGCGCCTCATCTCAATAGGCAGCTACGTGATAGCCGCCATCATCATGGCAGGCCGCATACTGATGTATCTCACGCAGCCGGGATTCACATTCGAATGGGTGGGTTTTCTCACCTATATGCTCCAGACGGTGATGATAGCCGTGACGCTGATAGTGGTGGCTGTGCCCGAGGGTCTGCCCATGGCTGTGACGCTCTCGCTGGCCTACTCGATGCGCCGCATGCTGAAGACCAACAATCTCGTGCGCAAGATGCATGCCTGCGAGACGATGGGGGCGGCGACTGTGATATGCACCGACAAGACGGGTACACTCACACAGAACAAGATGCAGGTCACGGAGACGTTCTTTCCTGATATCGACAATGAGGCTGTGAGACATGACGTGGAGGAGGGTGTGGCCGTCAACTCGACCGCCACGCTCGATCTCTCCGACCCTGCCACACCCAAGGCTCTCGGGAATCCGACAGAGGGTGCGCTGCTGCTGTGGCTACATGGCTCCGGAAGGGACTATATGCGCATGCGCGAAGAGACGGAAATAGCTGATCAGCTGCCGTTCACGACCGAAAACAAATATATGGCCACTCTGGTGCGTCAGGCTGACGGATCGGGGATACTGTACCTTAAAGGCGCGCCGGAGATCGTCTACTCGATGTGTGACGACAACGGGGGCATAGGGAAGGAGAGCCTTGACTCCCGTCTGCTGGACTGGCAGAACAGGGCCATGCGTACACTGGGATTCGCCGTGGCACGGACTGCTCCGGGCGAGAATGTCTTTGCTGACGGAAAGGTCAACGCCCGCGGGCTGCGGTTTCTCGGCATCACGGCTATCATGGATCCGGTGCGCGAGGATGTGCCTCAGGCAGTGGACGAGGTGCTGCATGCGGGCATAAAGATAAAGATAGTGACCGGCGACACTCCGGGTACCGCCAAGGAGATAGGGCGGCGCATAGGACTGTGGGACGATGCCACCGACTCGGAGCGCAATATCATCACCGGAACCGAGTTTGAGGCTCTCGGGGATGACGAGTTGAAGGAACGGGTGGAGGATCTGAAAATCATAGCCCGCGCCCGTCCGATGGACAAGAAGCGCCTGGTGGAGTCACTGCAGGGCCTCGGCGAGGTAGTGGCCGTGACCGGCGACGGCACAAATGACGCACCGGCCCTGAAGAGCGCTCATGTGGGGCTGTCGATGGGCGACGGAACGTCTGTGGCCAAGGATGCGAGCGACATCACAATAGTGGACAACTCCTTCTCGTCAATAGGGCGTGCGGTGATGTGGGGACGCTCGCTTTACCGCAACATACAGCGCTTCATACTCTTCCAGCTGACGGTCAACGTTGTGGCCTGTCTCATAGTGATGTCGGGTGCGTTCATGGGTCTACAGTCGCCGCTGACGGTGACGCAGATGCTGTGGGTGAATCTGATCATGGACACGTTCGCCGCCATAGCGCTGGCGTCGCTTCCGCCATCGGAGGCGGTAATGGACGAGAATCCGCGTCCGCGTCAGGCATTCATCATCACAGGGCCGATGACACGGTTCATATGCGGTATCGGGGGATTGTTTTTCATCCTGCTGTTCGGCTTCATGTGGTATCTGGAGCATACGGATCTCACCACGCTCAGCCAGATAGGCTCGCTGCCGATACTCAAGGCCAACAAGGGTCTGAGCCCGTATGAGCTGTCGCTCTTCTTCACTACGTTCGTATTCCTCCAGTTCTGGAACCTTTTCAATGCCCGGGCGTTTGCCACGGGGCGTTCAGCCTTCCACTTCAAGGGGTGCAACGGTTTTCTCAACATTGTCCTTCTGATCCTGATAGGTCAGGTGGCCATAGTGGAGCTGGGCGGAGCGTTTTTCAACGTCACTCCCCTGCGTCTGTCGGACTGGCTCATCATCATAGCCTCGACATCGGCGGTGGTATGGACAGGCGAGATCATGCGTCTGTCCACCCGGCTTACACATCGGGCACAATGATGCTGTCCACAGGCTTTATGTCTGCGAGCATGAATGATCCGGCGAGCTCAGCGGCCGATACGGGCGACGGATCAGGACGTATGCCCGCCATGAAGGCTATGTGACCGATCAGCCCCTCGGGTGTGAAACGGCTACGCAGGGCCTGCATGGAGAGCGAGCTGTCGCGCTTTGAGAGCCTCACCCCGGAGGTGTTGCATACGAGCGGCAGGTGGCCGTAGGCAGGGGCTTTATACCCGAGCAGACCGTGGAGATATATCTGCTGCGCGGCTGAGAGCATGAGGTCGTTGCCTCTCACGACTTCTGTCACCCCCATCAGTGCATCGTCAACCACCACTGCGAGCTGATAGGCCCATGCCCCGTCGCCACGACGGAGTACGAAGTCGCCGCAGTCGGCAGCAAGATTGACCCGCTGCATTCCATAGACAAGATCGTCGAAGGCCATGTCGCGGTCGGGTACCATGATCCTGAGGGCGGGGGGTCGCCCGTCGGCAGGGGGAGTCACTGTCTTGCCGGGTGCGGGGCGGCATGTGCCGGCATACACGATGCGGCCATCGGACCGGTGGGGCGCGGATGTGGCCATGAGATCGGCGCGGCGGCAGTAGCACGGATATGTGAGCCGGCTGCGCTCAAGTGCTGCCAACGCTCCGGCATACAGACTGTGGCGGCAGCTCTGGCTATATGGAGCCGAGGGGCCGGTGTTGTCGAGGCCACCTTCGTCCCAAGGCAGGCCGAGCCAGCGCAAATCATCCTCGATCATCTCGGCATATTCGCGTTTTGAGCGCTGAGGGTCAAGGTCTTCGATCCGTAAGATCCAACGTCCGCCACGGCTCTTGACGGAAAGCCATGATATGAGAGCTGAGAAAACGTTGCCGAGATGCATCCGTCCGGTAGGGGACGGAGCGAATCTTCCGACGGGAATCGTACTGTCTTTTTCCATAATTCGTGTGCAAAATTACAAACAAAGCTCCAGAATTTCACAAATTTTCACTAACTTTGTGAGCAAATTACTAACTATATGTTGTACTCAATGACGGGATTCGGAAAGGCTGTGGCCGAGGCACCCGGAAAGAAGATCACCGTGGAGGTGAAATCACTCAACAGCAAGCAGGCTGATATCTCGGCCCGCATACCGTCATCACTGCGCGAGCATGAACTCGCCATGCGCTCACGTGTGGCCGAGACTCTGATGAGGGGGAAGATCGATCTCACGATATCCGTGGAATCAACCGGCACAGAGTGCACCCAGAAGCTCAATATACCTGCCATCAGCGCCTACAAGGCTCAGATAGAGAATCTGTCGGCCGAACTCAATCTGCCCGAACCGGCAGACTGGTACAGCCTTCTGCTGCGGTTTCCGGACACGATGAAGGCCGACACGGCCTCGGAAGCCGACGTGACGGAGGTCAGCACCACGATGAAAGCTCTTGACGAGGCACTTGCGGCCCTGTGCTCTCACCGCCGCGCCGAGGGTATAAAGCTCGAGGCTTTTTTCGCCGAGCGGATAAGCCGTATAGCCGCACTGCTCTCGGAGGTACCCAAATATGAGGGTGAGAGAGTGAAGAAGGTGCGCGAGCGCATGGAGGAGGGGATGGCAAACATCTCGGGTATAGAATTTGACCGCTCGCGTCTGGAGCAGGAGCTGTTCTACTACATAGAGAAGTTCGATATCACCGAGGAGAAACAGCGTCTGGCCCAGCATCTGGAGTATTTCACGGAGACGATGGGCGCACCCGACGGGTCGCAGGGCAAGAAGCTCGGCTTCATATCGCAGGAGATAGGGCGCGAGATCAACACGCTCGGCTCGAAGAGCAATAACAGCGATCTGCAGAAACTCGTGGTGCAGATGAAGGATGAGCTCGAGCAGATAAAAGAGCAGGTGCTCAACGTGATGTAAGCATAATCCACAGAAAATATGGCTGGAAAAATCATAATAATCTCCGCTCCCTCGGGGTGCGGAAAGTCCACGATCATAAATGCTATTCTCTCCACGGGCGAGGTGGACATGCAGTTCTCCATCTCGGCCACCAACCGCCCTCCCCGGGCCGGAGAGGAGCATGGTGTGAATTACTACTTCCTGAGCGACGAGGAGTTCCGCAGCGAGATAGCCGCCGAAGCGTTCGTGGAATACGAGGAGGTGTATCCGGGCCGGTTCTACGGCACGCTCAAGCGCGAGGTGGAGCGCATCACCTCGGGAGGCCATAATGTGATACTCGACATAGATGTGAAGGGTGGCGTGAACGTGAAGCGTCTTTACGGCGACCGCGCCCGCAGCATATTCATTCTCCCTCCGAGCGTGGATGAGCTGCGCCGTCGTCTGGAGCACCGCGGCACGGAGACGCCCGATTCGCTCGCACAGCGTGTGGGCAAGGCCGAGGCCGAGATAGCGTTCGCCCCGCAGTTTGACGTGAGGGTGGTGAACGATGATCTCGACAAGGCTGTGGCTGAGACATCACGTATCATCAAGGACTTCATAAGCCACTGACACAATGGATATCGGGATACTGGGAGGTTCGTTCAACCCTGTCCACATAGGACACATGATGCTCGCCAGCTACATGCAGCAGTGGGGCGGGTTTGATGAGGTGTGGCTGACGCTCTCGCCTCTGAATCCGCTGAAAAGCGATGCCGATGAGCTTATCCCCGATCTGAAACGGCTGAAGATGCTCGAGATAGCCCTCGGGGGCACAGCCGGGCTGCAGGTGTGTGACATAGAGCTGTCGATGCCGCGCCCGTCATTCACCATCAACACCCTGCGCTATCTCGCCAAGCGGTATCCCCGCCATAATTTCAAGCTCATAATAGGCTCGGACAACTGGAAGATCTTCTCGCAATGGAAGGACTCGCAGGCCATTATCGATGAGTTCGGTGTGGTGGTGTATCCGCGTCCGGGGTATCCCACGGGCACGATCTATGACGATGGTGTCGAGACGATCAATGCTCCTGTGGCGGATATCTCAAGCACGTTCATACGCAAGGCCATTGCCAAAGGGAAGGATATGAACTATTTCCTGCCGCCGGGCGTATTTGATTTTATAAAATCAGAAAATCTCTATGGGACTAAAGCCTAATTCGCTGGCCTTCATTGGCCTCTGCAACGAATACTGCACACTGGTGGAGAATGCCGTGGAAATGCGGCCCGCCGAGTTCATATCGGGAGCGCTGAGGGTGCTTCCGCGCCTGTACATCTCAGCCTCCGATCTTGATGTGGCACGGCTGTCGGAGTATGCTCCCGACATAGAGAGCGCTCTCGAGGAGGACTACTATGAGGCCGTGCGCCGCAACATTGAGAATCTTCTCGGCCCTGACGATGTGTATCTGGAGGTGTTCGAGAAGGAGATGAAATACTCCGATACTCCTATCGGGGCAAGTGTGGCGGAGGGGATGGCCGATCTGTTTCAGATCATCTACAATTTCATCTCCACGGTGCGCTATGCGGATGAGGAGACGATATCGGAGCTGCTGGTGAGCATGCAGGAGGAATTCACGTCCTACTGGAGCCAGCTTCTTGTCAATCTGCTGCGCCCGCTCAACAATATCCGCTACAATGTCCTCGAGGAGGAGGAGGATATCGAGATCTGAAACAACACACGCTCTCCCGACTATCATCAACCCAACATACCTAAATAAACCTTAAGAATACAATGTCAATACTTAAACCAAATCTTCCCGTAGGCTTCTGCAGCGATCATGCCGGATATGAGATGAAACTTGTGATCGAGGGGTATCTCGACTCGCAGGAGATTTCCTGGACCGATTTCGGGACACATTCGTCGGAGAGCTGCGACTATGCCGACTTCGCGCATCCGTGTGCCGAGGCTGTAGAGAAAGGCGAATGCTATCCGGGCATAGCGCTGTGCGGTTCGGGCAACGGCATAGGGATGACCCTGAACAAGCATCAGGGTATACGTGCGGCCCTGTGCTGGAATGTGGAGCTTGCCGAACTCGCCCGCCGTCATAATGACGCCAATGTGCTCGTGCTCCCGGCTCGCTTCATCGACAGCGTGACTGCCATAAATATCGTGGAGACTTTCCTCAACACTCCCTTTGACGGTGGCCGCCATCAGAAACGTATCGAGAAGATGCCGGTGAAATAAATTCCGATATCCAATATCCAATAGACAGAAGGATACAAAAGGACTAAGAAAGGACTAAGAAAGGACAAAAGCGACAGAGTTTTAATTGCCTGCATCGGCAAATAAGTTGGTTATCAACAACTGTCACAATTTAGCATAATCTATTAGTATGGCACTCTTTACGGGGTGCCATTCTGTTTTCACCACCAGAAAATGAACTACGCGCTATTGTTGCAAACGATGCGCGGAACACGCCTATGAATATGAAATGCAGATAATGCAGGTGATTTATAGAAATTGTGTCATGTATGCCGGAAGATAAGTCATATTGCCATCTTTGCGTAAATCCTTTGTATATATAAGGTAACGCTTGTTCACTCGTGAAGAGAATTTCTCACAGAACAAGTCAAGTGACCTATGTGTCTTATATCCGGAGGACTTTACCTCAATAGGCTCTATCTTAGTGCCGTTTGAAATTATAAAATCTACTTCATAAAGATGGTTGCTTGTATCAGAAGGCCATGTGTAGTAGAAAAGTTCGTGCCCTTTGGCAACTAACATTTGGGCTATAATATTTTCATAGACATAACCGAGGTCTGCACTGAGTTTGTCAGACAACAGTTTCTCATAAATTATGTTCTCAGTAAACTTCTTATCCCAAAAGGCAAGAGTTATGAAGAGCCCGGTGTCTGCCATAAACATCTTATATCTACTTGTATCCTTATGTAAGGACATACCGATATTAGGGTCATTGGCATGATATGCCATATTTACTACCATTGAGTCCTGCATATCGAAAATGATTTCCGTCAATCGATCGTGTCGACCATCTCCATCAGTCGGAGCATTGACTGTATAACGGGAAGCATTGCGAGTTAATTCCGAAGGTATAGCCATAAATAATTTTGAAGCCATCCCAGAGGGGTCTATCTTCATGAAGTCATTTTCGTAGAGTCTGATGATACGTCTTTTTGCCTGATCGACTTTGCTCATGTTTTTAGACTCTATATAAGCCTTTACCGCCTGTGGCATACCACCGACAAGCATGTATAGGCGAAAATCACGCATTAGACTCCGATTGGCCTCATCGCCCATTCCTCTTTGCTTTTCAAAGAACTGATGCAGCATTGGAACTGAGACATCATCACCTATAGCCCATTTGAATTCTTCATAATCAAGTGGATTTAGCGTAAGTTCATCCTCCTCGCTCGGAATAATAATCCCCTTTACATTTTGTTTGATTGACAGCAATGAGCCTGTTTCGATATAATCATACCGTCCATCCTCTATAAGATATTTAATCGCTTGACGTGCATTCGGGCATTTTTGAACCTCATCGAATATAATAACGGACTCACGAGGCTTCAATGTCACCTTATACAACATCTGAAGACGCATGAAAATATAATCAAGGTCGGATATATCGTCAAACAAACCCCTTACCTCTTTAGGGCATTTGGCAAAGTCAATAGCGATGAAACTGCCATACTCATTCTTGGCAAATTCCTTGGCAAGTGTAGATTTGCCGACACGCCTCGCCCCTTTGATCAAAAGAGCCGATGCACCTTCATTGTCCTGCTTCCATTGAAGCATCTCGGAGTATAGTTTACGCTTAAATATCATAATCAATTGGATTTTTCGAGTGTAAAGATAATAAACTTGTCAATAATCCCCAAATTAAAATTAAGAGATATGTCAAATATCCCCTTATTTTATTCGCGAAATATGGCATAAATCCCCGAATTTACGAACGACTCAGTCCACCTTTCTCAGACTATTTAGCACATTCTTGTCAAAATTCACCATTTTCACCTCCGTCAAATTGTCAATAATCCCTTAATTTAAGGAGTCCTTTTGTATGTTCAGCTGAAAATGGATCCCCTTATGGTTATTCGGATTTCTTTATTAAGCGCCTTCCACTACATTCCTGCCCGGAGAGGGCGGCGCGGGAAGGCGTCGATGAATGAGCCGGGGGTGGAGTTGTAGATGGCTACCCCCTGCCGGCGTGCGTAGGCGGCTATGGCGTGGTAGCTCCTGAAGGCGAGGTGAAAGCTGAGCAGGATGTCGTGGAGGCGCACGTTGCGGTAGACTGACGTGACGCGCTTGCGCTCCTTGTCGTTGTCCTCGTAGAAATGCGGCTGGACGGTGACCACCATGTTGTCGTCGTCCACCTCGAGTGTCTTCATCCATGAGTGGTCGGCTCCGAGTATGTAGATCTCCTTGTAGCCGAGCCATATGCCGGTCATGATGGCGGGGACGAGGACGTTGCGCGGACGGGGCATGCCGCGGCGACTGCGGTAGACGGCGCGTTCGAACCATCCGTATCCCTCGATGCCGATGAAGCTGAATGTCTCTATCCTGATACAGGTGTTGCCGATAAGCCGTGAGGCATATGAGGCACGTTCTGCGGGGACAAAGAGCGTCATGGGCCATGTGACGTCGTGTGTGAATCTGTCGTACAGGCGCTTCACGTTGGGGTCGGTTTCCAATCCCTCGAAGAAGTGGGGGTCGGCCAGGAGGTAGTAGTCGGGGCGCAGGGCGGTGAATTCGGGTGCGTTGGCCGCGAAATTGACGGCCATGGCGGGGTGCGATGTGAGCAGTGGCATATCCTCGCGTATGTTGTCTGCCAGTGAGGGGCCGTTGCCCATGATGATGAGTCTGTCGGCGGGTGATGCCACGGGCGTGATGCTGCCGGGGCGTGAAGCGAGGGCGAGCTTCAGGAGGCTTTTGGCCGTGGAGGCCGTGTGGGTGAGAAATGATGTGATGCGGTCAGTGAGTGGCATTGATCAAAAGTTGTATGAGATGGTGACGAATCCTCCCTGCAGGCCTTTGCGGCGGGGATAGTAGTCGCTGAATTTGACACCATCGTACTCCATGTTTCTGTAATAGCTGTAGATCTCGAGGTTGGAGAGGATGTAGCCGGCCATGATGTAGACCTTTCCGGCACGGAGGTATAGTCCCAACCGGCAGTCGAGGGCACACCATTTGCCGCGGGATGAGGAGATGTGTTCCTGGTCTTCATAGTCCCAGTCGTTTGACTTCTCGATGGTGACGCGCTGGTTGGGGACGTTGAGCATCACTCCGGGGTTGGCCATGAGTCCCCATTCGGTCTTGCCTATGCGCCAGAGCGTGGGGGTGGTGAGGAGAAGCGAGGGGCGCAGAAAGACGTTGCTGACATGGCGGTCGCTCTTTAGCACCCACCAGTTGGGCCCCTCGGGCGAGTTCCACTGTCCATACTGCCGCCATCCGCCCAGGCTTGCGCCGAGACCGAGCCAGGGTGTGACCATGTAGTGGCACCCGAAGTCGATCTGCCATGTGCGGAAGGATGTGAACTGGAAGTTGAGCCCGAGCCTGAAGCGCGAGGCGTGGCCCAGATCGTAGGGGTCTTTCCCTCCGGCTGTGACGGCTGCCGATGAGGAGAGGAGTATCAGTATGGCGAGCAGGTATCTTCTCATATGGATAATGTGATGCAAAAGTAAGCAAATTTTTGTTATGACAGTATAACAAGCCGGAGGATAAAATGGTTATCGGAAAATACAATCTACCGCGGTTGGGGAGGAAACAGAAGGGACAGAAGGTATGCAGAAGAAACAAAAGTTTTTTTGGGGCTTCGCGGTAGGGGTGGAAACAGAAAGTCCCTATAATGCGGAACGCATTATAGGGACTTTCTGTTTCTTTCTGTAAATTGTTATACAGACGGCTGTGTGCTTACTTCACGAGGGCTTCGGTGTCGCGGGCTATCATGAGCTCCTCGTCGGTAGGTATCACCACCACTTTCACCTTTGAGTCGGGTGCGGAGATGACTGCCTCCTTGCCACGGAGACCGTCGTTGAGCTCGGGGGCGAGCTTGACGCCCATGAATGCGAGGGGCTCGCAGACGCTGGCGCGGAGCGAGGTCTGGTTCTCACCTACTCCTCCGGTGAATACGATGATGTCCACACCGCCCATCTCGGCGGCATATGCTCCGATGTATTTGGTGATGCGGTTCTCGTACATGTCGAGGCCGAGCTTGGCACGCTCGTCGCCGTTGTTGACGGCAGCTTCGATCTCGCGCATGTCGCTGGATATCTCGCTGATGCCGAGCATACCGCTCTCCTTGTTGATGAGCTTCTGGACGTCGGCGGCGGAGAGGTTGTGCTTGAGCATGAGGTAGACGAGCGCTCCGGGATCGACGTCGCCCACACGTGTGCCCATCATGAGGCCTTCGGTGGGTGTGAGACCCATGGAGGTGTCGACGCTCTTGCCACCCTCTACGGCTGTGATGGAGCCGCCGTTGCCGATGTGGCATGTGATGATCTTCTGGTCCTTGGGGTCCACGCCGAGGAACTCGCACACGCGCTGGGATACGTAGCGGTGGCTTGTGCCGTGGAAGCCGTAGCGGCGCACGCCGTCCTCCTTGTAGTATTTGTAGGGGAGCGCGTACATGAATGCCTTGGCGGGCATGGTCTGATGGAATGCGGTGTCGAACACGGCTACCTGGGGCACACCGGGCATGAGCTCGGTGATGGCGTCGATGCCGGTCATGTTGGCGGGGTTGTGGAGGGGGGCTATGTCGTAGCACTGCTTGATCATGTCCTTGACCTCGTCGGTGATGAGGACGCTCTCGCTGAACTTCTCGGCGCCATGCACCACGCGGTGGCCTACGGCGTCAATCTCGTCGAAGCTGCTGATGCAACCCTCGGCGGGATCGGTGAGGAGGTTGAGGACGGCCTTGACGGCTCCGAGATGGTCCACGAGGCCGAGGTCGATGACGGCCTTGGAGCCGTCGGCTTTCTTGTATTTGAGGAATCCGTCGGGGAGGCCGATCTTCTCTACTCCGCCTTCGGCCATCACATTGTCACCGGTCGTGTCGATGAGCTTGTATTTCACAGAACTGCTGCCGCAGTTTAGCACTAATATCTTCATTGTATACTCAGATTTTTTTATTTGTTTTCCTTGAGACCGATGGCCTGGTTGCAGGTGATGATGACGGTCTTGTAGATATCCTCGGGGAAGCATCCGCGGGAGAGGTCGTTGACGGGAGCTGCGAGGCCCTGGAGGACGGGACCTACTGCCTCAACGCCGCCGAGACGCTGCACGAGCTTGTAGGCGATGTTGCCGACTTCGAGGGAGGGGAATACGAGGACGTTGGCACGGCCGGAGAGGGGGCTGTTGGGTGCCTTGCTGTTGGCTACGCTGGGCACGAGTGCTGCGTCGGCCTGGAGCTCGCCGTCGATCACTACGTCGGGGGCCATCTTCTGGGCTATCTTTGTGGCTTCGATCACCTTGTCGATGCGCTCATGCTTGGCGCTGCCCTTGGTGGAGAAGCTGAGGATGGCCACACGGGGTTCCATTCCGGCGATGTCGCGGGCGGTCTGGGCGGCTGATACGGCTATCTGGGCAAGCTCGGGGGCTGTGGGATCGGGGATGACGGCGCAGTCGGCGAATATGAGGAGGCCGTTGGTGCCGAAGGGTGAGTCCTCGGGGAGCACCATCACGAATGCGCCTGACACGACGTTGATGCCGGGCATGGTCTTGATGACCTGGAAGGCTGCGCGGAGCACGTTGCCTGTGGTGTTGAGGGCTCCGGCCACCTGACCGTCGGCGTCGCCGGCCTTGATCATGAGGCATCCGAGATAGAGGGGGTTGGCAGTGGTCATGCGGGCCTCTTCCATGGAGATGCCTTTCTTCTTGCGGAGCTCGAAGAAGAGGGGGGCGTATTTGTCGATGACTTTCTCGTCGGCGGGATTGACGATGGTGGCGTGCTCAATATTGGCGAGCTTGAGCTCGGAGGCCATGGTGAGGATCTCCTTGGGGTCGCCGATGAGGATGACGTCGGCTATGCCTTCGCTGATGATGCGGTCGGCTGCTGTGAGTGTGCGGGGTTCTGTGCCTTCGGGGAGGACAATGCGCTGGCGCGAGGCTTTGGCCTTCGCGGTAAGTTTTTCAAAAAGTCCCATGAGGTGTCTTGGTATTATTTTATAGATTATATGTTTTTTCCGGTTTCGGGAACTGACAATTATGTATGCGCAAAGTTACAAAGATTTCACCCAACGGCAAAAAAAAAATGAGGTGAGCGCCGAAATACAGTAGGAGCCGTGTCATAATTGACAGAAGGATACAAAAGGACGAAGAAGGGACAAAAGCGACAGAAGGTAATTAATTATTGCTCAGATAATTAATATTTTGTCACTTTTGTCCCTTCTTCGTCCTTTTGTATCCTTCTATGTTTTGACACACCGCCTTCTGTCAATTATGACAGATGGATCGGGATCATTTCAAGGCTCAGAAGAAGCCTTTGAGGGATGACTTGTAGTCCTGGAGTGCGGCCTTGAGTTCCTTGTTGACACTGTAGTCGGTGTCGGCTCCGCTGTAGTTGAGGTCGAAGCGGAAGTCGCCCTTGTTGAGGCGTCCGGCGCCGTAGTAGCCTGTGACTGCGGCGGGGACATCGATGGCCTCGACGGGGGTGTAGGGATACATCAGGTCGGGATCGGTGTCGAAGTTGTTGTAGGTGGTGCCGCCCACGAGGCATTTGTATGTGTCGGGGACACGCTCATCGCGGGTGTCGGCCTGGAAGCAGTCGAAGCTTGTGGGGGACTGCATCTGGGTGATGACGGTGTAGTTGGACGATGATCCTTTCTCGGCATAGAGGTTGCCGAAGCTCTTGATCATGCCTCCGTTCTCTTTTGAGAATGTGCCGTCGCCCTTGGCGTCGGTGCCCTGACGAGATATGAGCATGGGGTCTTTGGTGTGGCGGTAGAAGTTGCGCTCCACGAAGACGCTGCTGCCCATGGTGGCGCCTACGCCGTATTTGGCCACGCCGTCGTAGTAGTTGTTCCACACGTGGACTGTCATGGTGCGCACGCGGGGATGGCGCGAGTCGCTGTGGTCAAACCAGTTGTGGTGATAGTCGATGTAGTTGGGGCCTTTCTCGGAGGTCATGCCGCAGAGTGATGACTTGCCGGTGTCCCAGAAGTGATTGTAGGCTATGGTGATGTACTGCGAGTTGGTCTTGACGTCGATGGCGCCGTCGCCCTTGGCCTGGTCGTTGGCGCCGCCGGTCTTGCCGTAGAAGACGTCCAGATGGTGTATCCAGCAGTGGTAGTTGTCAGTGTCGAGCGAGATGCAGTCGTCCATGCAGAGCATCACGGCGAAGTTGCTGAGCTCAACGGAGTTGCATGCGCGGACAAGGATGCCGAAGCCCCATATGGCTGCGTCGTCGCCTATGCCCTCGACGGTGATGTTCATCGGTGAGGTGTTGTTCTTGCCTTTGATCTGGAGGCCTTCGGCCGAGCTGCCCAGCTTGTCCATGTCGGTGTCACGGATGGTGCCGATGATACGCACGTCGAGGGGGCGTGTCTCGTAGCCTTTCTGGTAGGCTGTGATGATGGCCTGGAGTCCGGTGAACTCTGTGCCGGTGGTGTCGTTGCTCTTCTGGCGGACGTTGAGCTTGCAGGTCTTGGCTGTGGCGGCGGTGACGTAGAGCACGCGGGCTTCGTCCTTGAGCTCGCCGTTGTCCTTGTAGGCGCCCACGCCTGAGAAGTTGTGGAATGCGAATCCGGAGCGGTCGAAGGGTTTCACGGTGATGTCGGTGACGTCGCTGGCCGATGATGCGTCCTCGGCTCCGGAGCTTACGGGCACCACGCGTATGGCATAGACGCCCTGGGCGAGGCCGGGGATGTCGACGCGTCCATAGGTGCCGTAGTCGCGTATGAGTTCGCTGTCCACGCGGGTGTAGTCGGCAAAGCGGCCACCTTTAATATATACGTTGTAGGATGTGGCTCCGGGCATGATGTCCCACTTGGCGTAGAGCGACTGGAGCCAGCCTTTGCTCTCGGTGATGTTGACGCCGCGGTTGGTGATGTCGCCCTCGCTGCCTGTGGCAGGTGCTTTTGTGAAGTTGATGGCCTTGACGGTGCGGGCGAAGGAGTCGTTCCAGTCGCCGGCCTTGGGTGTGACGGTCACCACGCCCTCCACCTTGTCGATGCTCACTTCGGCGAGGTCGGCGGTGTTGTAGTATTTCACGTCGTTGGCGGTGGTGGTGAGTGTCATCTGGTTGGCCATGGGGTTCATGGCTACGGAGTGGTCGGCCGAGGGGGTGTCGCCGGTGCCGGGGCCCTGGGTGTTGTCGCCCGCGGTGATGGAGTAGACGTAGAATCCGCCTGTGGCCTTGAAGGTCACGTCGCCGTCGGCTATGACCTTGCCGGAGTTGGTCTGGCGGGATGCCGATTCGGTGAATCCGGATGTGATGTCGAGGTTGGTGGGCTCGAGCTTGCGGGCGGTCTTGCTGTTGGAGGATCCGGCGTCGATGGTGACGACGTCGCCGGCCTTGAGTCCGGGGATCGTGATGACGGCTGCGGCCTTGTTGAGGGTCAGCGAGCCTTTCTTGTTGTCGATGCGCACATTGTCGGCGCCGGTGACGGTGACAAGGAGGCCTTTGGCGAACTGTAGCTCCACGTCGTTGGCCTTGAGGGGTGAGGCTGTGAATACGGTCTGGTTTTTCCAGCGGTCGTTTGACGACTCGTAGGTCCAGTTGGCGGGGTCGGCGTCGAGGTTGGCGCGGTCGGTGGATGATACGGAGGAGAAGTCCCACGTCTCGGCCTGCATGCCCATGGACATGGTCAGGAACGCGCATCCGAGCAGGGTGCGCATGAGTGATGCGTATGCTTTCATTTCACGAATATCTTTTCACCGTTGACAATATAGAAGCCAGTGGAGAGGCCTTCGGGGGTGTCGCCGAGGCGCTGTCCCTTGAGGTTGTATACGCCGGAGGGCTTCACGGGGTCGTTGATCACACTGTCGGCTATGCCGCTCTGGGAGCCGTCGTGGTCGAGGGCTACGCTGACGAGCGACATGTCGGCCACCTGGGTGGAATTGTCGTCGTAGGTAAGGGTGACGTTGTCACCGTCGAAGGTGATCCTGGCGAGCGATCCGGGCGCCTGGACACCGTCCACGGTGGTGGTGACAGTGGTGTCGGCCATTGCTGCGAGGGCCGGGATGCAGATGAGGCATCCGAGGGCACGCAAAGAGAGTCTCATGATATAGGTTGTATGTTTTTAAGGTTGAAATAAACTCAATCCTGGTTTTGGATCCGGGCTGCTGTCCGGACATGGCGCGGAGCCCCGTGTCCGGACGCGGCGCACTGCGGATTATTTTTTCTGCTCCCTGAGGAGGTCGCGTATCTCGGTGAGGAGCACTTCCTCCTTGGATGGCTCGGCGGGAGCTTCGGGTGCGGGTTCCTCCTGCTTCTGGCGCTTGAGCTGGTTGATGGCCTTGATGGCCACGAAGATGCAGAATGCGACGATGAGGAAGTCGACGAGTGTCTGCACCCATGTGCCCCAGTTGAGCGACACTTCGGGCTTGAGGATCTCCTGTGTCTGGCCATCGACCACGGCCTGCTGTATGACGAGCTTGTAGTCGGTGAAGTTCATTCCTCCGGTGGCCACGCCTACGAGGGGCATTATGATATCATCGACCAGCGATGAGATGATCTTGCCAAACGCGCCGCCGATGACAACACCGACGGCCATATCTATCACATTGCCACGCATGGCAAATTCCTTGAACTCCTTAAGAAAGGCCATAGTAGAGAGGTTTTTTCAGTTTGTTTTCAAAAAATACAATTTGGCACAAAGTTACGAATAATATTTTGATAAATCGCAAGACTCTGTCTCATTTTTTAACCCGCGCAGGAGATATAGGCCAACATAAGCCAAATAACCTAAAAAATAGCAAAACTGACCATAATTTTTACAATAAAAATGTTCCTCAATTATGAAAAAGTTTGTACTTTTGTGGCGGTCAAAACAGAGGCGGTATCCTCGGCCGGTCTGATGTCCGGCATGGCCCCCCACGTTCCCAACTTACAATAGGAAAAATTTCAAACTGAAGAATAAAACTCAATTTTTCTTTAAACTATGACAAAAATAGGTATCAATGGATTTGGCCGCATCGGCCGGTTCGTATTCCGTGCATCCACCAAGCGCGATGACATCGAGGTAGTTGCTATCAATGACCTCCTTCCCGTTGACTACATGGCCTACATGCTGAAGTATGACACAATGCATGGCCAGTTTGACGGCACTGTTGACTACGATCTGGAGAAGAGCCTCCTCATCGTCAACGGCAAGCCCATCCGCGTGACCGCCTGCAAGAATCCCGCCGAGATCGGCTGGGGCGCAGTAGGTGCCGAGTACGTAGTGGAGTCCACCGGTCTCTTCCTCACCAAGGAGAAGGCACAGGCTCACATCGAGGCCGGCGCAAAATACGTGGTTATGTCCGCTCCCTCGAAGGACGACACCCCCATGTTCGTTTGCGGCGTAAATGACAACACCTATGCAGGCCAGCAGTTCGTATCGAACGCCTCCTGCACCACCAACTGTCTCGCCCCCATCGCCAAGGTGCTCAACGACAAGTTCGGCATCACCGACGGCCTCATGACCACCGTACACTCCACCACCGCTACCCAGAAGACCGTAGACGGTCCCTCCATGAAGGACTGGCGCGGCGGCCGTGCAGCTTCCGGCAACATCATCCCCTCCAGCACCGGCGCTGCCAAGGCTGTAGGTAAAGTTATCCCCGAGCTCAACGGCAAGCTCACCGGTATGTCCATGCGTGTCCCCACCCTCGACGTATCCGTAGTTGACCTCACCGTCAACCTCGCCAAGCCCGCTACCTACGACGAGATCTGCGCCGCCATGAAGGAGGCCAGCGAAGGCGAGCTCAAGGGTATCCTCGGCTACACTGAGGACGCAGTCGTATCGAGCGACTTCCTCGGCGACACCCGCACTTCTATCTTCGACAAGAACGCCGGTATCCAGCTCACCCCGACCTTCGTTAAGGTTGTCAGCTGGTATGACAATGAGATCGGCTACTCCAACAAGGTGCTCGACCTCATCGCCCGCATGAAGAAGTACAACGGCTAATCCAGCCCGCTGAATCTTTATAGGACACGGCTCCCCCGAGGCATTTTCCGCCCCGGGGGAGTCTGCTTTTTGTCTCATCCGTCCCCCCTTTCGCTATGAGACGGGACACTACCCTCGCCCCTTGATAGAAGGAAACAAAAGGACCAAAAGGGGACAAAAGTGACAAAAGTTTTTTTTATAATTTCCCTGATTTTGGTTGAGTGCCGGCATTTAGAGCAATATAACAAGAAACAGAAGGGACAGAAGGTATGCAGAAGAAACAAAAGTTTTTTTGGGCTTCGCGGTAGGGGAGGAAACAGAAGGCTTTAGGAGCTGAGGTCTTTGTTGTGCGTAAAGGCCTGGGAGTCCCGAAGGGTTATAGTGGTCGGAAGACTTTTTGTTGAGAAATATCCCTGCAATGAGAGTTATTATTGGCTATCAAAGCCACGGGATGCATATATAACCAGTTTGCCAGTTCA
>CAJTJG010000014.1 GCA_910576785.1 uncultured Duncaniella sp. | reverse complement strand
GCTTGGATGGCAACATAGAAGGACAAAAAAGGACAAAAGTGACATAAAGATTAATTATCTGTGTGATAAATAATTACTTTATGTCACTTTTGTCCTTTTTTGTCCTTTTATATCTTTCTATCAATTATGACACAGCCTCGTCAATTGCGTTATGCGGTTATTTCCCGAGGAGTTTGCGCATCTTGACGGGGATGGAGGCATTGTCGGTGAGCGGGGCGAAGGCCTCGGCTCCCACGCCCACGGCATACACGGGCACGAGGCCGCCGGTATGGGCGTTGGATGTGAAGCTCAGACCGGTGAAGCTGTCCATGATGCGGTATACGGCCTCGGTGAAGGAGTTGAACGAATTGTACAGAGTCTCCTTATCTGTGCTCATGTCTGTCTTGAAGCACTTGGTGAATTCCTCCTCGAGGTTGGCAGTCTGTTCGGGTGTCACGGGGACGCCGGCCCAGAAACCGAGATTGTCGGTGAGGAACTGCTTCATGTCCTCCCATTCGTAGATGCGGCGTGACATGCGCATGGCGCGGCAATAGTCGGCGAAGCGGTCCTTGGATATGCGCTGATGGTCCAGATAGCCGAGGTGGAGATCGTAGCCCACGGAGTTGTTGCCGAGCCCCAGACCACCGGTCTCATGGTCGGCGGTCACCACGATAAGGGTCTCGTCGGGGTGGGCGAGATAGAAGTCGTAGGCATGCTGAAGTGCCTGGTTGAAGTTGAGCACTTCCTTGACTATTGTGCCGCCGTCGTTGGCATGGCCGCCGTAGTCGATATTGCCACCCTCCACCATCATGAAGAAACGGTCGCGTCCGTTCTTCTGCAGGTGCTTGAGCGCAGCCTCGGTCATGTCAGGGAGATTCATGGCACCGGCCACGGAGTCGATGGTGAAGTTGATCTGTCCCAGATTGATGTCGGCGGGGTTGAGCAGCATCACGCGGGGTGAGGTGAGCATGGCGAGTTCGTCGATACCGTGGGCTATCTCCACACCGTTGGCCGCAAGGGTCTCGAGCAGATCGGTCGGTGTGCCGTCCTTGTGCTTGAGTCCGCGCAGATTGGATCCGGCAATAAAATCATAGCCGGAGGTCGCAGCCTGTTTGCCTATCTCGTAGTACATGCCGCGGTTGGGCACATTGGCGTAGAAAGCTCCGGGAGTGGCGTCGTCGGCGGGTACGGAGGTCACCAGCGCTATGCCCCAGCCATCGTTGTGCAGCTCCTTGGCTATCGAACTTACTGCTACGGTGTCGGGCGACATGCCGAGCATACCGTTCTTGGTCTTGTTGCCGGTGGCGAGAGCTGTTCCGGCTGCCGCCGAGTCAGTTACGGGCGATGAAGCCGAATATGTGGTGGATTGCGATGCTACGGGGAATTGCATCATGAGGATGTGGTCGTCATTGCCGCGCACGGTGCGGTTGTAGGCCTCGGCAGCCATGACGTGACCCATGCCCATGCCATCGCCTATGAAATAGAAAATGTACTTCGGGGCGTCGGCGGCGCCGGCGGCGAGGGTTGCCGCCACAGAGAGCGCGAGCGAGATGATACGTGTTTTCATGATTTTTGTTGAAGAATTAATTTTTTATTGTTGTCTGTTGAATTGGAGTATCTCGTCCATAGGATGGCGGGAGTTGGAGAGCCGCGGCACTTTGCGCTGTCCGCCCAGTTTGCCTGTGGAGGCCAGCCATGCGTCGAACACTCCACGCCGTCCGCGCACCACCGTAAGCCGGTCAAGGAATATCCCGTGGGCACGTTTGGCCTCGTAGTCGGAGTTCTCCTCCTGCAGGGCCTTGTCAAGGCGTTCGGCAAATTCTTCGGCCGATGCCGGCTCGCGGTCGAACTCTATGAGCCACTCATGGCGTCCACGGTGCGCTCCTGCGGCGTAGACGGGTGCGGCGGTATAGTTGGCCACTGAACAGTCCATCTCGCGGCACACGCGCTCCAAAGCGGCTTCAGCGTTGTCCACCATCAGCTCCTCGCCGAAGGCGTTGATAAAGCTTTTGGTGCGTCCGGCTATGGATACGCGCAGCGGATCCACCGAATCAATGCGCACGGTGTCGCCGATGGGGTATCGCCACAGTCCGTTGCAGGAGGTGATGATGAGTGCATAGACTTTCCCCACCTCCACCTGCCAGGCGGGCACGATGCTGCCGTTGCCGTCCACAGGTTCGAATTCATAGAATGTTCCGGCGTCGAGCAGCAGCGACATGGACTCCGTGTCGCGCTCGGTCTGCACGGCGAAGAATCCTTCGGAGGCGTTATAGCAATTGATATAGCGCATGCGCCGCGGGTCGGTGATACGTGCGTATTCGCCTCGGTAGGGGCCCATGGCTATTCCTCCGTGGAAAAACACTTCCAGCCCTGGCCACACGTCATGGATGGATGTGGCGCCGGTGTGGGCCAGTATACCCTTGAGCACGGTGAGAAACCATGAGGGGACGCCTGATATATTGGTGACATTCTCGCGCGAGGCCGCCTCGATGAGGGCCGGAAGCTTGCTCTGCCAGTCAGGCATCAGGGCTATTTTGCGCGATGGCACCCTGAAGAGGTTGGCCAGCGGATTGATCGCTTCGATCAGGTTGGCCGACAGATCGCCTACCCTAACGCCCGGAGGTACCGTAAGCTCGGTGGCGAAACTGCCTCCGAGTATGAAACTGCGTCCGCTGAATATGCGGCTGTCGGGATAGAGGTTGAGATATGAGGCCACCACGTGCGCTCCGCCGGCATAGTGGCTGCGGGCGAGCGAGTCGGCGGTGACCGGTATGTATTTGCTTTTGCCGTCGGATGTACCTGACGATTGTGCGAATCTTCGCGTGACGCCCGGCCAGAGGATGTCGCGCTCTCCGTTCACCATTCTCATGACCATTGGCCGCAGCTCGGCGTAGCCCACAGGCTCAGGGATGGCCTTGAGGTAGGAGTCATAGCCGCGGGCACGGTCGAGTCCGTGGGTCTGCCCGAAGAGTGTGCGGCGTCCACGGCTGAGTAGTTGTGCCAGCACATTCTCCTGCACGGCGCGGACATTACCGCACCACGACAGCATCTCGCGGGTATAGCGTCTGAAGTATGGGCGCGACAGCGGTGTGAAGTCCATCACTCTCAGAGTTCGTCAGGATGTTTCAGGTAGTATTGCTCGAGCAGCGGGCCGATATTGAAATAATATCCGCCTGCGTCATTGCCGCCGGAGTCCTTCACGGTGATGTATTCGAACGCGGGATCGTAGAACACGTGGTCGGCCACAGAGAGATTCATCATGTTCAGCAGCACGTATTCATGCTGCGGTTCGATGACATACCAGGCATTCTCCTCATCCTCGCCCGTGCCGGTCGACACTATGGCCATCAGCAGATAGTTGAGCTTGTACTGCCATATGTTGGCGAGGTTTGTCTTCCCCTTGCCGCGCAGTGCGTTGATGAGCATCACCATCTCGCCGAGGTTGAAAGGATTGTCGGCGAGGGCGGCCTCGGCATATACTATCACCGAGTCGCACTCCTGTCGTGTCAGTTTCTTGGCCTTGGCGAGTGTGGCGGCATAGTTGAGCGACCGCTCCGATGAGCGGTAAGGATCGTAATCCTCCTGAAACACGTAGCCGAGATACAGACGGCGGTACTTGTCGATCTTCATGGCGGTATCGTTGCGCTCGAATTCCTTCATGAGTCTGGGATAATAGTAGGGAGATGTATGATCCATGGTCTCGCGCTTGATCTGCTCCATGTCCGGTTTCTCGCGTTTTAGCTTGGATATGGCCTGGGCGTTGCCGGACAGTGCGCATCCGGCAGTCAGGATGATCAGTATGATGATATGTTTCAGGATGTGATGCATGTTAGTCAGTCGTTTTATGTCAGTCTTTTCATCAGGCCGGCCACATCACGTAGAGTATTATGGCGGCCGTTCCGGCGATGCTCATGGTGACCACTGCCGGGAGTCCCTTTGCACAAAGATAGTTCAAAAATCTGGAAGTAGGAAATTCGAGCACCTTTCCCTGGGGGGTACGTGCGTAGGCCACACCTCCGAGCACGGCTCCTATGAATGCTCCGGCCACGAGTGCGGCATGCGAGAATGTAAGCCCCACGGCCATGCCTGCCAGTGCGCCTCCGGCTATGTATGGGAGTCCTTTTCTTGACCGTGCCACACCCGGCGGCAGCATGAAGCCGAGGGCGATGACAATCACCATGGCCACCCCCCAGAAGGCGTAGGACGCCACTGAAAGGTGTTCGCCGGGGAGCAGCCCGGCGCAGCACAGCCCCAGAAATGCGATGGCTGCGGCATAGGTGCTCGTGAAGAAGGACATGACCACGGCCATGACGAGCAGTATGGATGCGAGTATAGCGAAGATCATAGCGAAATTTTTTAGAGGCTGTTATTAAACAACTTCTTAGTGAACGTTCCGGACGGTCTGCATGTTCATCACAAAAGATATCCGTAGCTTTTCATGCGTTCCTTGAATCTGTCGTACTCTCTCATGGGGATGAGCAGGACGTAGCCTTCGGCGCAGCGGGTGATGGATCTAAGTTCCGGGTCGTCGGTCAGTAAGGTCTGAAGTCCGATATCGTCGGGATTGACGTCAAACACATAGTAGCGCGTGTCGCAGGGCTTGATGCTCGACGCTCTTTCGGTGAGTTCCTTGAAGAAGTTGTCCCACACCGGAGGAAAATCCACACCTACAAGCCGTCGCAGCTGCTCTTCACGGTAGGTGATATCCCTGACATTGTCGCACCCTTCGAGAAATGACGCCGGAGTGACTTTATAACGGCGTCCGCCGGCGCTCTCGGCATAGTCCTTGAGAAATACCTCGTAGGGGTTGTTGTCGCGTAGAGCCCGGATGAGCAGGCGTTCGCTATCGAGTTCGAAGTAGGGATCCGAGTCGCTGATGGCAGGTGTGTATGAATCCGTGAGTTTCAGCGCATATCTGCCCAGAGGGGTGAGCCGCACGAATCTGATGGCCTCGAAGGGGGTGTTCACCTTGAGGGTCTTGGGGAGGGCAGTGGTGTAGATGATCTCCACGATGCCGAGGGAGGCGAATATGGCCAGTATGCTCATGGCGAAGGGTATACCCACGGTGTGGATCTCGTTATTGGGGTATACGGTGAGGCCCGAGAAATTGTTGGAGAATGTATACTCCTGCATCTCCATGAAATTGAGCGGGAGAAGGCTCATGAGGCGGTCGGGGTTCGAGCGGAAGTAGTTGATGAATCCGTCGGTGGTAAGCCATTCCTCTTCGGCAGCATGGGTGGTGAGGGCCGTGATCACGTTGTCTGCAAGCTGTGAGAATGTCTCGTAGCTGAGCATGGCATGATGGCATTTGCTCAGGTTGAGATCGCACAGCAGAGGATATATGATGGACGTGGATGACCGTATCATGCCTGCTATCTCGCGCACCGCCTCGTGGGGCGGTTGTGGAGTCATTACCTTGCCCCCCTTGTTGTTGAGCATGTTGTCGCAGTAGAGGGTGGAGCATAGCGTGCCTCTGAGATTTTTGAGAGCCTTGTCGGTGGAGGCGGGGAAAAACTCATCGAACGGCAGCGCCTTTGCCTGTAGTCGCAGAGTGGTGGCCGTGACCTTATAGCGGCCCTTCTGCAGCTTGCCGTTATTGTAGAGGGTCTGCATAACGGGCATGAGTGTGAGGGTCTGGAGCTCGGAGGAGAACAGTTTCTCGCCATCGTTGACCTGCGGATCGGCCACGGTGACGATCTCGGGCGTGGTGGGGCGGATCAGCGGGCCGAATGTCTGCCTGATCAGTCTGGGCATGGATATGTACATTCTGTGGCTCGTCCAGTATCCGCCGTTGCTCATGGTCAGCAGCTTCAGCTCGGGGCACAGTTTCGGAGGCTGATAGGAGTAGGAATAGGCGTAGGAACTGCGGCCTCCTTCGGAGGTGGTCACCGGCGCTCCGTAATACTCCTTGGCCTCGTTGGTGGTGATATATACCTTGTCGAGGATTATACTCCAGAGCATGCGCATTTTCTCGGGCCAGGAGTTGAAATATATGTTGCGCGTCTCTGGCGATGAGAAGAAGCGGCTCAGGAAAAGCACCAGTTCGCCTTTCTTTACCCCTCTGTACTTTTTCAACAGGGAGAAATATTCCTCGTTGAGGTCCTTGTGGTTGTTGAGTATGAATTTGTTGGCATCGAACAGGCCGTCCAGAGCCTCGAGGAAGTCTCTCATGTCATCCTTTGTGTAGGTATTGAAGAGAGATTCCCAGGCAGAGGTCTCGGTGGCCGATGGACGCACGTAGACGGTGGGGCGTGAGGCGAAGAGTGTCATTTTCCGAATATGAAGTTAATGTCCTCCTCAGAGAGGAACTTGGATGACGATGTGTCGGCGCCGATGAGGCCGTCAAACAGCATGGCTTTCTGTTCCTGCAGCTTGCGTATTTTCTCCTCGATGGTGCCGAGTGTGATGAGCGAGTAGGAGTGCACCTTGGCTTTCTGCCCCATGCGGTGCAGGCGGTTGATGGCCTGCTCCTCGGCTGCTTTGTTCCACCATGGCTCGAAGATGAACACGGTGTCGGCCACGGTGAGGTTCAGACCCACGCCTCCGGTCTTTAGGGTCATCAGGAAGACCTTGCATCCGGGATCGTTGTTGAAACGTCCTACGGCCTTGCTGCGGTTGGTCGTGGCCCCTGTCATGGTCTCGAAGTCTATGCCGTGGGCCCGCAGACGCTCGCCGGTAAGCTCGAGGCCCGCTATATAGTTGAAAAACACCACGCATTTGTGTCCGTTGGCCACGGCCTCGGTGAGGTTCTCCACCAGGGTCTCGAGTTTGGGCGATGAGATGGCGTTGTCCGTGAGACTCTCGGGCACCGAGGCGATGCGCCTCAGTTCGGTGAGGGCCTGGAACATCACGAACTGTGATTTCCTGATGCCTTCGGCGGCAATGGTGTTGTTGATCTTGTCGAGATAGAATGCACGTCTCTGCTCGTAGAATTCCGCCTGTCGGCGCTCCATCTCTATGGTGAGAGTCTGCTCTATGCGGTCGGGCAGCTCTGTGAGCACATCCTTTTTGAGGCGTCGGAGCATGAACGGGTGTATGCGGCGGCGCAGTGATCCCATGGCCTCCTTGTCGTCATCCCGCTGTATCGGCGAGGCATAGCGGCGGTTGAAGTCGTCAAGATCGCCGAGCATGCCGGGATTGAGGAATCTGAACAGTGAGTAGAGTTCCGTGAGATTGTTCTCCACCGGTGTGCCGCTAAGGGCCAGACGGTGGTCGGCCTTCAGGAGGAAGACCGCGCGTGTCACCTGTGCCTCGAGGTTCTTGATGTTCTGCGACTCGTCGAGTATCACATAGTGGAACTCCTTCTCACCGAACTTCTCTATGTCGTTTCTCACCATGGCATAGGTGGTGAGGATGACATTGTGCTTCATGGCCTCGTCGATGTCGCGCGTGCCCATGTAGTAGGTATACGTGGTGAGGGTAGGGTTGAAGCGCTGCAGCTCGCTCTGCCAGTTGAACAGCAGCGAACGGGGCATCACTATGAGCGAGGGTTTGGTGGCGGCGGGATATATGTCGGAGAGCACACCGATGGTCTGGACGGTCTTACCCAGACCCATGTCATCGGCCAGACACCCCCCGAGATTGTTGTCGTGGAGGTATTTCATCCACTTTATACCCTCTTTTTGATAAGGGCGTAGAGTGGCGTTGAGCGAAGGTATGTCGAGGCTGCGTGACGGCAGCTCGTTGAACCCCTCGTATACCTTGCGCTCCTTCTGGAAGAGTGTGGGATCAACGGGTGTCTCCAGCAGTTCGTCAATGTCGGGAAGGTCGAGATAGCTCACGCGCACGTTTTTGCCCGAATCGCGCTTGTCGCCGAATATACGCTCGAGGCGCTTCATGTAGGTGTCGTCGAGCACGGCGCGGGTGCCGTCGCTGAGTGTCACGAATCTGTCGCGCCGGTATTGCTCGAAGAGTTTGCCCAGGGATAGCTGCTCGTTGCCGAGGCTAACCGTGGCTTCACCCTCGAGAAAATCTATGCCGGAGGTGAGTTTCATGCTCAGGCGCGGACGCACGGGACTTATCTTGTACTCCTTGAGCTTGTCGGTGCCGAGGAGGGTATAGTCGTTCACCAGCCGGGGGAGTGAGCGCAGCAGGAATTGTCCGGCTACCGAAGGAGGAATGATGAAGTAATTGTCATCCACATACATCTCGCGGGCATCCTTCTTGGCCGTTGTGCTCCTGATGATGAGATCACGCAGGGTCTCTACATCGTCGCGTATGTCATGGGGGGATACATTGCGTATGGTGATGGTCTTGTCGATACCCACCGTGGCCATGCGTGTCAGGTCGAACTGTTTCAGGAAGTCGGAGTCCACTCCGCTTATCGTCCGGGTGAGCTGCAGGTGGAGCGCCTGGTCGGAGTCCACTTTCTCGAACACGATGGTGGGACGCATCTCGAGCTGTTCGGACAGGAATACCACACGGTAGTCACCGTAGCATAGCGAGAATTTATCGAGATAGGTGTACAGGACTGAGAGATAGGGCTCTATCATGTCGGCTGCGAAGGGCGACTCGAAAAATTGCAGTTGGTCGTAGTTCTCGCCGAGCGGATCGATTGGATATATGCATCCGTCGGCGAGCACGAAAGAGTCGGTGAGCAGGTTGAACCCGTCGAGACCTTTCACGGTCTGGGTAGCGCTGTCGTCGGCCGAGTCCTGGGGTAGAATCAGTTCCCACACCGGATTGATGGATCTGTCGCCATCGGGCTCAAGGTTGAGGCGCAGATGTGCGGCCTCGTCACTTACACGAAGGGGCGATCCGTCGGGCCCGAGTATGTCGCGGCAGCGCAACAGCTGGTATATGAGGTGAGGGTATTTGCCCAGTTCCGTGCCTATCCCTTCGCTTCGTCCCCACGACACGGCAAATCTGTTCTGCTCCCTCTTGATGGCCTCGAGCGAGCGTAGCATGATGGCTTCAGGTCCTGTATGGTCGGATGGGAGCGGCTCCACCGGGGCTAACTCACTGTTGACTGTCAGGATCCAGGCTCTGGTGCCATCGGTGCGCAGCTGGAAGTGGAAGTGTCCGGCCGATGTGTGCCCCGGACTCCTGAGGATATCCATGTCGGCCGGAGTGCGCCGGCGCAGGTTGGGGAGAAAATCATTGATAGCCATGACGTGAGTTGATTTGTGCGTGAGGGGTGGAGGAGGAGTGTGGTGGTGGGGGTGTCAGATCGATCCGTCGAGCTTGGCTTTGAAGGCAAGGGCGTAGACACGCATCTGCTTTACCATGGCCAGCAGGCCGTTGGAGCGGGTGGGAGAGAGGTGCTCGTCCAGACCGATGTCATGTATGAAGTAGAGATCAGCATCGAGGATATCTTGTGGTGTATGGTCGTTGAGCACCTGGATGAGAAGCGATATGATCCCTTTCACGATTATGGCGTCGGAGTCGGCGGTGTAGTGCACCTTGCCTTCCGGATCAAGTTCGGCGTTGAGCCACACACGGCTCTGGCATCCCTCTATGAGATGGGCGGGGGTGCGGTATTTTTCATCAATGGGGGGGAGTGCGTTGCCGAGATCTATGATGAGACTGTAGCGGTCCATCCAGTCGTCGAGCTGTGAGAACTCCTCTATGATTTCGTCCTGCTTTTCGTTGATTGTCATGACGATGGTTCTTTTTTTGAGTGGGTTGTGGTTTTGTTATTTCCTCGGGCGTGGCTGCTCGTTGATCTTCTCGGCGGGTCTCACTTTGGCCAGGGAGTTGACTGTCTCGCGCAGGTTCACGCTGCCCTTTTTCACGCTGCCGCGCAGCTTGCGGGCGTTGCCGTGCTCGTTGGGCGATCCGATGGCTTTCCATGCCATCTCCACTATTTCGGTGGCCTGGGTGTTGGTGCATCGGCCGGCCACGGTAAAGTAGTCGTTGGTGGACAGTGCGTTGAGGTCGCCCTCGGTGATGGCTTTGGCAAGAGCTATGCCCATGGGGCTCTTCAGGCGCTCAAGATCCCATACGGAGTTGCCGTTGAGATAGTCGGCATCGGCCTGCTCGTCGGGAGTCATCGGCGCTGCCGGAGCAACCGGGGTTGTGGCTGCTGAGTCGGCCATCAGTTCGGCGGTAGCGGGATTGTCAGCCGTCCCCTCGCCATTGTCGCCCTGCGGGAGGAATATGATCAGTCCGATTATCACTGCAGCCAATGCGGCTATGCCTATGCCCCAGGTCATGAAGCGGCGGCGCATATGGTTGGGTATCGGCTCTACATCCTCGTCGTCGGCCTCCTGCTCCTCCGGCTCGGGGGTGCGCTGTCGTTCGGGCAGTGTGTGGTCGATCCTGGGCCGGCGCTCGGCGGCCTCGTCTGAGACGTTCTCGAAGCGCGGTGCGGTGTGGGTGGTGGTGTCGTGGTCCTGGCGTGAGGTCTCGAAATTGGGTGCGACGGGACGGCTTGTGATGCGCACGTCCACGTTGTAGACCTCCTCGTCCTTGTTGTCGGTCACCTGACGGTGGGCGCGGAATCCGTGGAAATTGCCTGAGTGGAGACGGTTGTACTCAGGGGTGCTCTTCTCGATGGATATCTGCTGCTCGAATACGCGTCCGTCGCCGAAATCCAGGCGCAGGGTGACGCCCTGCTCCACGGGCTGGAGCGTAAGTTCGAGCTCGTCGGTGGTGAGCACCTGCTCGGCCGGCTGTTTGAGTTTGAGAGGGCGGTAATTGTTGGATGCGACCTGGATATCCACCTCCGATCCGGGTGTGAGGTCCTTCTCGGTAAAGTCGATATACGGGTCCATAGTGCTTATGGAGCGGCCGTTTACAGAGATGGTATACCCGTTCAGAGCTGTGCCCTTTGCCGACATTACCTTGACGGGGATGCGCCTTATGAAGCGTATGCCGGTCTGGGCTGCGGTGCGTACATGTATGGTCGAGCCTTCGTATTTTGTGTAAGCCGCAGGAGTTCCGGCCACTACGTTCTCAGTGTGGGTGTTGAAACCCTCCTTTGAGTAGGTGAGTGTGATACGGTCGCCATCGTAGACCAACGGTGCTGATGCGGTCACTCCCTCGGGGCAGACGATGTCGTACTGTTTGCGTATCGGGGCCGTGATGCGCGGCATTTTCACTCCGGGGCGCAGTGAAGTGGTGGCCGATACCACGAGTATGCAGCGGTAGTCGGCATAGTCAGGCTGGCCGGGGAAGGAGAATATCGATTCAAGCTCCTGCACTGACATGTAGGTGCGGTAGCCGGCCTCTGATTCGGGCTCCTTGCGGTCGGGATTGTAGGTCCATGCCTCGAGCTTGACGGGATGGAGTGGGACTCCGGCGGCGAGCAGGGCCTCGTCGACAGCCTCGTCAGTGTATTTCTCCTCTTCGATGAGCGCCTTCTTGAGAGTGTTGAATGCGTTGAGGGCCTGACGTCCGGTGAGTGCGCACCCATTGTCGACCATGATGGATATCATCATGAATCCACGGTCGGGAGCCAATGGATTGCGGGTGATGAGCGACAGGTAGTGGCCTACCGGTGTGCTCTGTATCACATAGCATTCCGATGCGTTGAGAAAGCGCTTTATGGCTGCCCCCGGCTCAACAGTGGCCGCATTCCAGTCCGGATCGGTGGCGCTGCCATTGGAGGGATAGGAGTATATGGTGCGTGTCGCACCCTGCACCTCTCCGCGCAGGGCGACATGTATGTATGAATAGTCAGACATTTTCTTTGTGAAAGCTAAATTTTCACAAAGTTAGCTATTCTTGGCTTTTTTCACAAAGTTTTAAATGTAATTATAAGTTTCACGGCTCGTTTTCGGACGGTTATTCTTCTTCGGGAAACATCATCTGGTAAGCGCCTATCGAAGGCTGGGGCAGACGGTTTACGCCGTAGGAATCGGTGGCGGCCTCGGGGAGCGTGAGCGACGGATCGGCCGCGCCTATGAGCGGTGAGCCCTCGCGCAGACGGTAGTCGAAGAGATATTCCTCGCGGATGGTGCCGTAGAGCGGATCGGTGTCCCACAGGCAGTTGATGAAGTTGCCGTCGTCATCGCCGGCGCTCTTGAGCGCGCAGCGGCGGAAGTAGATGTCCGCACCGCTGAAGTCGCCCTCCGAGAGGTCAGTGCCGTTGCCGTAGATGACGGTGTTGCTGAACGATGCCGACATCAGAGGCATGCCCGAGCCGTTGTCGCTCTCGTTGTTCCAGTGATAGAACTGCACGGCTTCTCCCCCGAGAGCCGAGAAGAGGTAGTAGTTGGCTATGGTGCAGTGGTTTACTGTGATGTTGCCTCCCATGAGGGCCATGACTCCCGATGAGGCCTCGGCCACTTCGGTACCTGTGAGTGAAATGTCGGCATATCGGGCGGTGAGGGCGTAGCCGGCTGAGTTGCGCAGACGGCAGTTGAGAAACGATACTTGCGAGAGGGAGTCGGCCACGATGCCCGCCACAGTATTGCGGATGCTGGTATGCGACAGTCTGTTGTCTCGGCTCTCCGGAGCGAAGTGCACCCCTTCCCACTGTGATGCCATGAGGTCGAACGATATGGACCCTACCACATTGCCCGTGCGGTCGCCACACATCTGTACGGGTGCTTCAGTTGTCCCTTCGGTGAGGAGCGAGCCGTAGATTCTCATGTAAGCCTTGTCATGGAAATGCAGGGTGACGCCTGGACGCAGTGTCAGTGTGGCGCCGGGGGCCACTACAAGTGAGTCGAATATCTGGAAGGGGTACTCAGGTGTCCATACGGTGTCAGCGGTGATCACAGCCCCGTGGCGGCGGTCCACATCCTGTCCGCGTGCCAGAAGCACCACGGAGCGTGTCACACCGTTGGTGGTGAAGTCAAGCAGTGATGTGCACTCCGAGAGGGCTGCGGAGCTATTGACGGGAAGCGTGGCCTCTACAAATACGTAGATCGAGTCGTTGGGACGTATCTCCACGTTGTTGAACTCCGTGCCGGCAAACCCGTCGACATTCAGACGGAAGCGCTTGTCGGCGCCGTCGCGCAGCGATATGCGTGATATGGAGAGGATCTTGGAGTGGGGGTTGCGCACGGTGAATCTGCTCGTCGGGGTGGGCTGTCCGGTGAAGGTGACACCCATGTCGAGTGTATCCACCGAGAATACAGGCTGCGATGCCGGCGACGTGTCGATACCATCTTCTATGCATGAGCAACAGAAGACTACAAGAATGGCTATGATGGGGAGAAAGATGTTTTTCATACGGTTGTGCTGTAATACATAAACGTCTTTCTCCCCCTTTTATTGTCAGAACTCCGAGAAGGCTAACGGGAGTGTTGATCTCACTGATGGGAGGATGTATACCCTGTCGCGGCCCACGAGGATGACTTTGACATCGGCCTCGGCGAGTTTTTCATATTCGAGCAGCACTTGTCTGCAAGCTCCGCATGGAGCCACCGGGAGCTCGATTTCCTCGCCGTCAGTGCCGCGGGCTGCTATGGCTATGGCTTTGAACCGGGCTTCGGGATAGGTGGAGTGGGCATAGAACGCGGCGGTGCGCTCGGCACATGTCCCCGACGGGTAGGCGGCATTCTCCTGATTGGAGCCGGTCACTATCTCGCCGTTGTCGAGAAGTATGGCCGCACCTACATGGAAATGGCTGTAGGGGGCATATGATCTCAGATAAGCTCTGCGGGCCAGGCTGACGAGCTCCTGTTCGGCAGGGGTGAGTTCGTCGACGCGGGCTTCTGTGACGGGCACTTTGATGGATATGTCTTTCATGAGTTGTATTTATGGAGGATGTTTTTATATATAGGATGTTTTTATATATTGTTTTTATATATAGGATGTTTTTATATATAACGTGTGGGGATGGCTTTTGTCATCATATGTCGGACAGGAGGTTGCGGCATGCCTCGTCGAGGAGATCAAGCACAAGCTCGAAGCCCTCGGAGCCTTCGTAATAAGGATCGGGCACGTGATCGTAGGTGGTGGCGGGATTAAACCATTCGGCCATGGCGTGGAGCTTGCGTTCGGCTTCGGGCGACGGCGCTATGGCTCGAAGGTTGGCCATGTTGGACGCGTCCATGCCTATTATCAGGTCGAAGTCGGAGAAGTCGTCCTGTGTCACCTGGCGGCACCGGTGGGTAAGCTCGAGACCCCGGCGGCGGGCATGGATGCGCATGCGGTGGTCGGGCAGATCGCCTATGTGGTAGCGTCCGGTGCCGGCGGAGTCGATCACGAATTCCTCCTCGCGCCCTTGTCCGGCCACAAGTGCTTTCATCACCCCCTCGGCGGCCGGGGAGCGGCATATGTTGCCGAGGCATACGAACAGGATTCTCACGGGTTTTCTTTCAGGGATCATATTGTTAAACATGCTGCAAAGATACAAAGATAGTTGACATAAGGATACAAAAGGAAGAAGAAAGGACGAGGGTGACAGAAAAATAATTGAATCTGTGTCACCTTCGTCCTTTCTTCTTCCTTATTGTATCGTTCTATAATTTTATATTCCGATACTATGCCTCTGCGTCATTCGAGATCCTTGGGCACGGCTACGATCTTGAGATTCACGCCGCGGATGAATGAGAGGATATTGTCGCGTTCGGGCGAGGGATCCACATCGGCCTCGATGCGGTGGAGCGCGTTGAACACCGATGTGCCCGTCTGGTACACGTGGCGGTAGCATTTGGCTATATCGTCCACACGCTCCTCGGAGATGGCGTTGGATTTGCGCAGTATCGTGGCGTTGACACCGAAATAGGTGGTGGGGTTGTGGGCCATGATACAATATGGGGGCACATTGCCGGTGATACGGCATCCGCCCTTGATGAGGGCCCAGTCGCCGATTTTGGAGTTTTCGTGAACCACTACGCTCGAGGAGAGGATGGTGCACTCCCCTATGTAGACATCGCCGGCCACTGAGACATTATTGCCGAGCACGATGCGGCCCTTGAGCACCGAGTCATGACCCACGTGGGAGTTGGCCATGAGCCAGCAATCGGATCCTATCTTGGTGCCCTCGGTATTGGGATCGATGCCGCGGTTGATGATGACATTCTCGCGGATGGTGACGTTGTCGCCGATGTGGCAGTAGGTGAAGCCGCCTTTCCAACGGAAGTCCTGCGGGTCGGCACCTACTATTGCGCCCTGGTATACCTTGCAGTTCTTACCCATGCGTGTGCCGCGGATAATGCTTGCGAAGGGCATGATGACGCATCCGTCGCCTATCACCACATCCTTGTCGATATAAGCGAAGGGATGGATGGTGACGTTGTCGCCGATCTTGGCCGACGGGTCGATGTGAGCTTTTTCGCTGATCATGATATTGAAGCGTTAGGTTGGTGGTTAACGTCCTCCGCCAAGGTTCTGGTAGAGGTTGATGATGGAGCGCGCGGCGGTGAGATTGGTGGTGATCTGCGCGGTCTGCGCCCCGAGGAGATTCTTCTGTGCGGTGAGCACCTCGAGATAGGTGGTCGATCCGTCGAACATGAGGAGCTCGCCGGTGATGTCGACAGCCTTGGCGAGGTTCTCCACCTGGAGTGCGAGCCACTGCTGCTTCTCGACGCTCTTGCCATAGGTGGTGAGGGCGTCGCTGACGTCGGCCGATGCGCTCATGAGCGCGTATTCGAAGTTGTTGAGGGCCTGCTTCTGCTGTGCCTTGGAGGCTTCGAGACGGGCTATGTTCTGTCCGCGCGAGAAGAGGGGTGCTGTGAGGCTACCTGCCAGCTGGATGAACCAGTCGCCGGGATTCTTGATGAATGAGCCGAGAAGGTTGGTGAATCCGCCGTTGGCGGTCACAGCGAGCGTGGGATAGAAGGCGGCGCGGGCCGAGGCGGTGGTATAGTAGGCCACGGCAAGCTGCATCTCGGCGGCACGCACGTCAGGACGGGCGGCGAGTTCGCACATGGGGATCTCGGTGCGGGTCAGGCGCGGCATCTCGAGGTTGGCCGATGCGGGGATGTTCCATGTCTGCGGCATGGTGTTGAGCAGCAGAGAGAGGGTGTTGTTGGCCTCGTGGAGACCCAGCTCTATGTCGGTGATGGACGACTCGATGCTGTAGTACTGGGCCAGGCTCTGCACCACGGCGTCCTCTCTGAGGCGTCCGGCCTCCTTGAGGTTGCGCATCACGGTGACGCTCTCGTTCCACAGCACGGCGGTCTGCTTCATGAGGTCAAGCTGGCTCTGGAGCGAGGCGATGGAATAATAGCACTGTGCCACGCCGGCTATGATCTGCGAGCGCACGGCCTGTTCGTAGGCCTGCATCTGCAGCTCGCTCATCTTGGCTGTACGCTTGGCGTTGAGGATCTTGCCGAACACGTCGATCTCCCAGTTGACAGCCAGGGGTATCTGATATGTCCACGACATGTCGCTGCCGGCGTAGGATGCTCCGGCTCCGTTGGGGTTGAGCACCACCGAGGGGAGGTAGCTCAGCTTGGCTCCCTTGAGCTGGGCGTGGGCTATGTCGACGTTGAGTTTGGCGTTGGCCAGATCCTTGTTGTTGGCCAGGGCGCGGTTGATGAGGTCGGCCAGTACGGGATCGGTGAATACGTCCTGCCAGCGGAGGTTGCCGAACGCCTGCGAGTCGGTGTCCTGCTTCAGAGCCTCGGCATATTCCTTGACAAGGGCGGAGTCCATGTTGGCCGCGTCGTATTTCTTGTAGATCCCGCAACCGGTGAGCGCCGAAGCGCTCACTGCGGTTGCAAGAATCAATGATATATTCTTGATTTTCATTTGCATGGGAAACGGAAGTGGATTACTGGGCAGAGTACTGCTCGATTTCGTTTTCGATACCCTCGTTGTCTGTATCCTCCCACTTGAGCGGGGTGATCTTCTCCTGGATCTTCTGGAAGATCACGAAGAGAGCGGGCACCACGAGCACCTGGAGGATCATACCGATGAGCATACCGCCGATTGATCCGGTGCCGAGTGCGCGGTTACCGTTGGCACCTGCACCTGTGGCGAACATCATGGGGAGAAGACCGATGATCATGGCGAGCGAGGTCATGAGGATGGGTCGCAGACGGGCCTTGGCGCCGTCGATGGCGGCGTTGACTATGGACATGCCGGTGCGGCGGCGTTCGGCGGCAAACTCGACGATGAGGATGGCGTTCTTGGCCAGAAGACCGATGAGCATGATGAGGGCGATCTGCAGGTAGATACTGTTGGCGATGTCGAAGATCTGGGCGAAGATGAATGTACCCATGAGGCCGAACGGTATCGAGAGGATCACGGAGAACGGCAGCAGATAGCTCTCATACTGGGCCGAGAGGAGCAGGTAGACGAAGAGCAGACACAGGCCGAAGATGACGGCTGTGGTGCTGCCGGCACCCGATGAGGCCTCCTCACGTGTCATACCCGAGTATTCGTAGCCGTAGCCCGGGGGGAGGGTCTCGGCTGCCACGCGCTCGATGGCGGCGAGACAGTCGCCCGACGAGTAGCCGGCGGCGGGCTGTCCGGTCACGGAGATGGACTGGAACATGTTGAAGCGGTTCAGAAGGTCAGGACCGTAGATCTTGGTGAGGGTGACGAAGTTGGAGATGGATGCCATCTCAGCTCCGTTGCGCACCTTGATGGCCGAGAGGGTCTCGGGGCTGACGCGCGATTCGGGGTTGGCCTGCATCATCACACGGTAGATCTTGCCGAAGCGGTTGAAGTTGGACACGTACATACCGCCGTAGTAACCCTGGAGGGTGGTGAGGATGTCGCGGGGCGAGAGTCCTGCCTGCTTGCACTTGGCGGCGTCGATGTCCACCATGTACTGCGGGAACGAGGGGTTGAACGTTGTGTAGGCCACCTGCACCTCAGGCTGGGCATTGAGCTGGGCCAGGAAGCCCTGCACCACGGCGAAGAAGTCGTTGACATCGCCGCCGGTTTTGTCCTGCATCTTGATCTCGAAACCGTTGGTGAGCGAGTAGCCGGATATCATAGGCGGGGCGAAGAGCACCACGCGGCCGTCCTTGATGGCCTGCGATGTGATGCCGTATACCTTGCCGAGAATAGCCTGCGAGGTCTGGTCGGCCTGCTTGCGCTCCTCCCAGTTCTTCAGCTTGATGATGAATGTACCGTAGGTGGCACCCTGTCCGGCCATGAAGGAGTAGCCGGCGATCTTCATTCGGTACTCGATCTCGGGCACGGAGGCGAGGATCTTGTCCACCTGGTTGAGCACCTCTTCGGTGCGCTCCTGCGAGGTGCCCGGGGGCATGTCGACCATACAGAAGAGCACGCCGGTGTCCTCGCTGGGCACGAGGGTGGATGTGGTGATGCTCATGAGCCATACGAGGATGGCTACGGATGCGCCCACGAGCGAGAAGGAGAGGATCTTGTGGCGCACGAAGAAGGAGGTCATGCCGTTGTACTTGCGCAGGATCCTGTCGAAGCCCTTCTCAAAGCCTTTGTGGAATCGTTTGCCGAAGATACCGAGGATGGTGACTACGGCCACTACGATGGCTATGGTGAGCTTGAGGGCGCCGGCTTCGGTGCTGTACCATCCGAGTACCATGAAGGTGATGGTGGCGGCGAGGAAAGCGAAGGTGACCAGCGGCGGGAGGTCGAGTGTGAAGCGGCGGCGTGCCTGCGAGGCCACGGCCTGACCGGCGGCGCTGTAGGCATCGCCCATGCGTTTGCCGAGTGAGTCGTGGTTGTCATGTCCCTTGAGGAACACGGCGCAGAGGGCCGGCGAGAGGGTGAGGGCGTTGAGGGCCGACAGACCGATGGCTATGGCCATGGTGAGACCGAACTGACGGTAGAACACACCCGTGGTGCCCGACATGAACGACACAGGGATGAACACGAGCATCATGACGAGGGTGATCGAGATGATGGCGCCGCCTATCTCGCCCATGGCGTCGATCGAGGCTTTGCGGGCGCTCTTGTAGCCCACGTCTAGTTTGGCGTGGACCGCCTCGACCACCACTATCGCATCGTCGACCACAATCGCGATGGCGAGCACGAGGGCCGAGAGGGTGATGAGGTTGATGGAGAACCCGATGAGGTTCATGAAGAAGAATGTACCCACGAGGGCCACGGGGATGGCCACGGCGGGGATGATGGTGGAGCGGATGTCCTGGAGGAAGACGTATACCACGAAGAACACGAGGATGAATGCCTCGATGAGGGTCTTGATCACCTCGTGGATGGACGCGTCGAGGAAGTCGTTGTTGTTCATCGGGATGGCGAACTCAAGACCTGCGGGGAGGTCTTTCTTCATGTCGTCGACCACCTTGAGACAGTCATTGATGATCTGCGTAGCGTTCGAACCGGCTGTCTGGAACACGATGGCACTCGTGGCCGTGTAGCCGTTGAGCGAGTTGGAGAATCCGTAGGTGAGTCGTCCGAGCTCCACCTTGGCCACATCGCCCAGACGGAGTATCTCGCCTGTGGGCTTGGCGGCCACCACGATGTCCTCGAACTGCTCGGGGGTGGTGAGACGGCCCTTGTACTTCATGGTGTACTGGAAGCTCTGGTCGCCCTGCTCGCCGAATGCACCGGGGGCAGCCTCGATGTTCTGCTCGGCAAGAGCATAGGTGATGTCGGAGGGCACGAGGCCGTACTGGGCCATGACGTCGGGCTTGAGCCATATACGCATGGAGTAGTCGGCGCCGAAGCTCATCACGTCACCCACACCCGACACACGCTGGAGCTGGGGGATAATGTTGATCTTGGCGTAGTTGTCGATGAACTCGGAGGAGTAGTGGCCGCTCTTGTCATAGAGAGCCACGTTGAGGAGCATGGAGGTCTGGCGCTTGGCTGTCTGCACACCCACCTGTGTCACCTCGGAAGGGAGGAGGTTGAGGGCTTTCGACACGCGGTTCTGCACGTCGACGGCAGCCATGTCAGGGTTGAATCCCTGCTCGAAGTAGACGGTGATGTCGGCCGAACCGGTGTTGGTGGCGGTCGACTCCATGTGGGTCATGCCCTCGGCGCCGTTGATCGACTCCTCGAGAGGTGCGATCACGGAGTTGAGCACGGCCTGTGCGTTGGCACCCGTATAGGTCGTGGACACACGGATGGTAGGGGGCGCGATGTCGGGGAACTGGGTCACGGGGAGCGAGAAAAGCCCGATGAGACCCAGCAGGACGATGAATATGGAGATCACCGTCGACAGCACCGGCCTGTTGATGAATCTATCTAATTTCATTTTTTAGTGATGCTTCTTGTAGTAGATGCTTGTAGTGGGGGTGATTGGTTTTATTTCTGGGCGGGAGCCTGCTGTGCGGCCTCGGCCTGCTGCTGGGCCATGGCGGCTGCGTCGACGGGGGTGATCACGGCGCCGTCGCTGAGCTTGGTGCCTACGCCTTCTACGGCTATACGGTCGCCGGCTTTGAGACCGGAGGTCACGATGAAGTTCTTGCCGTCATTGTTGGCCTCGACCATGATGGGGGTGGAGACTACCTTGTTGGAGTCGTTCACCACATAGACGAATTTGCGGTCCTGGAGCTCGAAGGTGGCCTTCTGAGGTATGATGATCACGCCGTCCTGCTTCTCGGGCATGATGACCTGGCCTGTACCGCCGCTGCGGAGCACACCGTTGGGGTTGTTGAAGAGGGCGCGCACGCTTGATGCACCGGTGTTGTTGTCAATCACACCCGACACGGTGGCCACTTTGCCCGAGAGGGGATAGAGTGTGCCGTCGTTGAGTCGGAGCTGCACCTCGGGCATGGCCTTGATGGCAGCGTCCATGGAGCGGTTGCCTTCGCCGGTGAGGTTGAGGAGATCCTTCTCTGTGAGCGAGAAGTAGGCATATACCTGCGAGTTGTCGCTGACGGTGGTGAGGGGCTGGGCCGATGAGGGGCTTGCGAGCGATCCCTCGCGGTTGGGTATTGTTCCCACCACGCCATCGCTGGGAGCTGTCACCACGGTGTAGGCCAGGTTCTTCTGGGCATTGACCAGAGCGGCTTTGGCTGTGGCGAGCTGGGCCTCTGCCTGGCGGAGGCTGTTTTCAGCGAGCTGATATTCGTAGGTGGATATGATGTTCTTGTCGAGAAGAGCTTTCTTGTTGTCGGCTGTCATCTTGGCGGTGTTGACAGCTGTCTGGGCCGAGTTGAGCTGTGCGCGGGCCTGATCGACGGCTGCGTTGAACTGCACCTGGTCAAGTGTGAAGAGCACCTGTCCCTTGCGCACGTGCTGTCCTTCGTCTACGTGTACCTTGGTGATGAAACCGGTCACCTGCGGACGGATGTCGATGTCTGTTTTACCTTTGATAGTGGCGGGGAAGGTGGTCTGCAGCTCTGCGTTCTGCGGAGCGAGGGTCACGGTAGCTATCTGGGGTGCCGCGCCCATCATGGCAGCCATCTGCTTCTGCTTGTCGGCATTGCCGGAACATCCGGTGGCGAGGGCCGCAGAGGCCACGAGCAGCCCGAGGCTGCCGATTTTTGACGAGATTGCTTTCATTTTCTTCAGTGTTCGTCGAGTTATTGTTACCTATTAAAATTTCTTGAGTATTGTTAAAATAATTTACACCATAAATGTGGTGAAAATCAGTATGTTGCGAATGGGTGTCGGGTTGACGTCCATTTCGCCACGCAAAGGTACTAACTTTTTACATAACAGTGGAGTTATAAGACAACATTTTTGCCTTATATGCTTAAAACAGCGCAATTTTTAGACATTTTGACCAATTTTGCGCTCTTTGTGCAATTATGCTCTCCGGCGCCGCGGGAGGTAAAGAAACAGGCAGTATATGGCCGCGCACATGGAGATACCGCCCCCTATGTAACCGATGTGGGCGAGCCGGCCGCTGTCAACCACGAATCCGCCCACGAATGCACCGGCTCCGATGCCGAGATTGAAGATACCGGAGTAGAAGCTCATGGGCACGGCCGAGTCGGAGGGAAAGAGCGAGATGATCTCGTTCTGGAACGCGATGTTGTACACAGTCATGCCCATGCCCCACAGTATGCACAGCACCGCGAGCGAAGCGGGTGCCAGTGTGGCTCCCGGCAGAAGCAGGAGCATGATGACGGGGATACCGAAGCTCGACATGGTGATGAGTGCACGCGGGTAGCGCATGAACCATCGGCTCATTATGAAGCTCCCCATGAGACCGGCCACACCGAAGAGCGAGAGGGTGAGCGTGATGGTGGTCTCGCCAAATCCGGCTATCTTGGCCATGAACGGCTCGATATAGCTGTAGCCTGTGTAGTGGCCCGTCACTATGACAGCGGTTATGAGGTAGATCATCAGCAGTGGTTTGCAGTGGATCAGCGAGGCGAGCATGTGGCGGCGGCTCTCCGTCTCGCCGTGCTGTGGCAATGGCGGGAATCGGAACATGAGTCCTGTCCATACCAGCGCAGCGAGAGCGCCGAGCACGGCGAATGTGGCTCTCCATCCGGCCACGAGTCCCAGCAGGCGTCCGAGCGGGAGCCCCGCTATAAGGGCTATGCCGCCTCCGGCCACGAGAGCGCTCAGCGCCGTGGCCCGTTTCTGGGGCGGACATACGGCCACAGCCATGGCGGGGGCTATGGACCAGAAGAGCGAGTGGGCCAGGGCCACGCCTATACGCGAGGCCATGAGCGACCAGTAGCCCACGGAGAGTACCGAGGCTATGTGGCTCACGAAGAACACCCCCACCACCCACAGCATCAGCTTGCGGTAGTCCATGCGGGCAAACAGGAGCATGAGCGGCAGTGACATCAGCGCCACCACCCAGGCGTAGACGGTGATGAGAAGACCCGCGCGGGCCTCGCTGACACCGAAGTCGGAGGCTATGTCGGTGAGGAGTCCTATGGGTATGAGTTCGGAGGTGTTGAATGTGAATCCCGCCACGGTGAGTATGATCAGCGGCAGGATGTGGGATGCTTTCTTACTTTCCATAGAGTATTTCAGCAGGTGTGAGATGGAGCAGCGGGTGGATCCACTCCGGTGCTGTCTGGATCAGAGGTATCAGCACGAAGTCGCGCAGGTGGGCGCGTGGGTGGGGCACGTAGAGTCCCGGCAGGCATGTGACGAGCGAGTCCACACCTATTATGTCGATATCGATGGTGCGGTCCACGTAGCGCCCCGCGCTGTCGCGGTGGGGGGAGGTCCCTACGCTCTTCTCGGCGGTCTGTGTGCGGGCAAGGATATCGGTCAGCCGCATGGGCTGCGGACTCTCGACCGTCACACCGAGATTGAGAAACGGGTGGTCGGACTCGAAGCCCCACGGCTCGGTCTCGATGATATCGCTGCGCGTCAGGGTGCATCCGTCGAAGGCGGATGTCAGAGCGGTGACCGCCTGCTCCAGATGGGCATGGCGGTCACCGCTGTTGGATCCTATATTGAGGTGTATTCTCAAAGAGACTTCTTTACTTCCACTTCCTCGTATCCCTCGATGATGTCGCCTTCCTGGATATCGTTGTATCCGGCTATCGAGAGACCGCAGTCGTAGCCCGAGGTGACCTCCTTGACGTCATCCTTCATGCGCTTGAGCGATCCGAGCTCGCCGGTGTAGCGCACGATGCCGTCGCGGATCAGGCGCACCTTGCAGCCACGCTTGATCTTGCCTTCGCGCACGATGGCTCCGGCGATGGTGCCCACTTTGGAGATGTGGAATGTCTGGAGCACCTCGGCCGAACCGATCACCTCTTCCTTGATCTCGGGGGCGAGCATGCCTTCCATGGCATCCTTCACCTCCTCGATGGCCTGATAGATGACGGAGTAGAGACGTATCTCCACACCGTCGCGCTCGGCGGCGCGGCGTGCGGCCTGCGAGGGGCGCACCTGGAAGCCGATGATGATAGCGTCGGATGCGGCGGCCAGGGTGACATCGCTCTCGGAGATGGCTCCGACGGCTTTGTGGAGCACGTTGATCTTCACCTCCTCGGTGGAGAGCTTGATGAGAGAGTCGGACAGAGCCTCGATCGATCCGTCCACGTCGCCCTTTACTATGATGTTGAGCTCGTGGAAGTTGCCGATGGCACGGCGGCGTCCGATCTCCTCGAGGGTGGTGCGTTTGGCGGTGCGCAGACCCAGCTCGCGCTGCAGCTGCTCGCGCTTGGAGGCTATCTCACGGGCTTCCTGTTCGGTCTCCATCACGTTGAATGTGTCGCCGGCGGTGGGTGCGCCGTTGAGGCCGAGTATGAGTGCGGGTTCGGCGGGGCCGGCCTCCTTGATGCGCTGGTTGCGCTCGTTGAACATAGCCTTCACGCGGCCGAAGTGTGTTCCGGCCAGGATGACGTCGCCTACGCGGAGAGTGCCGTTCTGCACGAGCACGGTGGCCACATAGCCGCGGCCCTTGTCGAGCGATGATTCTATGATGGAGCCGGTGGCGCGGCGGTCAGGATTGGCCTTGAGGTCAAGGAGCTCGGCTTCGAGGAGCACTTTCTCCATCAGCTCGTCCACGCCTATGCCTTTCTTGGCCGAGATGTCCTGGCTCTGGTATTTGCCGCCCCATTCCTCCACGAGGTAGTTCATCTGGGCGAGCTCCTCCTTGATTTTGTCGGGGTTGGCGGCGGGTTTGTCTATCTTGTTGATGGCAAACACGATGGGTACACCGGCGGCCGAAGCATGATTTATGGCCTCGACGGTCTGCGGCATGACGTTGTCATCGGCTGCCACGATGATGATACAGAGGTCGGTCACCTTGGCTCCGCGGGCACGCATGGCGGTGAATGCCTCGTGGCCCGGGGTGTCGAGGAATGTGATGTGGCGTCCGTCGGCGAGCTTCACGTTGTATGCGCCGATGTGCTGTGTGATGCCTCCGGCCTCGCCGGCTATGACGTTGGCGTTGCGTATATAGTCGAGCAGCGATGTCTTGCCGTGGTCCACGTGGCCCATTACTGTTACGATGGGCGGACGGTTGACGAGCGAGTCCTCGCTGTCCTCCTCCTGATGGATGGCTTCCACCACCTCGGCCGACACGTATTCGGTCTGATAGCCGAACTCCTCGGCCACGATGTTGATGGTCTCGGCATCGAGGCGCTGGTTGATGGAAACCATCACGCCGAGGTTCATGCAGGTGGCAATGACGTTGTTGATGGGCACGTTCATCATCACGGCAAGGTCGTTGGCCGTAACGAATTCGGTGAGCTTCAGGATTCTGCTCTCTGCTTCAGCCTCGGCTGCGGCCTCGTGGGCCGAGCGGGCGAATGCCTCGCGCTTCTCCTTGCGCCACTTGGCGCCCTTCTTCTGGCCCTTGTCCTTGGAGGTGAGGCGTGCGAGAGTCTCGCGTACCTGCTTCTGAACATCCTCCTCGTTCACTTCCACGTGGGCGGGCTGCTGCTGGCGCTTGTTGCGGTCCTTGCCGCGTCCGCCGCGGTCGCGGTCGGCGCCACGGTTGTTGCCACCGCGGTTGCCGCCACCCTGATTGTTGTTGCCGCCACCTTCTCCGGGCTGGCTGCCGGCCTTTTCAATGTCGATCTTTTCCTTGCCCCCGATGCGCTGGCGCTTCTTGCGGTTTGTGGCGTTGGCACCGGCTGGCGCACCGGCGTTGGTGCCATTCTGATTGCCACCGCGGCCACCGCGACGGTCATCTTTCGATCTCTTTTTGGGGCGTGTGCTCTGGTTGAGCGCGGTGAGGTCTATGTGGCCCACTACTTTAGGGCCGGACACCTGAGGCTCGGGTGAGTAGCGGAACACTTCCGGTTCGGACTGCTTGGGCTCTGTCTCGGCCGCGGGCACCGGAGCGGGCTCGGTGGTCGGAGCTGTCGGTTTCACTTCCGGTTCGGGCTTGGGTTCAGATTTGGGCTCGGGTTTCACTTCGGGTTTGGGTTCTGGTTTCGGTTCGGGTTTGGGTTCCGGCTTAGGTTCGGGCTTAGGCTCCGGTTTCGGTTCGGGCTTGGGTTCGGGCTTAGGCTCCGGTTTGGGTTCAGGTTTGGGCTCAGGTTTCGGTTCGGGTTTGGGTTCCGGTTTCACCTCCACGGGTTTGGGCTCGGGCTTGGGTGCCACAGGGTTGTTGTGACGGTCAAGATTTATGTGGCCCACCACTTTCGGGCCGGCAGGAGTTGCCGGGGCTGCGGTCTGGGCTGCTGCGGAAGCAGGTGCCGGCGCCTCTGCCGGTTTGGCTGGGGCGGCTGTGTCGCGTTCCTTCTCCTTGTCATGACGCATGCGGTCGATGCGCTCACGCTCCTTGCGATCGGGCTGGAAAGCCTCCACAAGGATATCGTAAGCGGCCTCGTCCAGACGTGTGTTGGGGCTTGTGGCATCGATGGCGATGCCCTTTTTCTGCAACTGTTCCACCACGGTGGGGATGGATACGTTGAATTCTTTGGCTGCTTGGCTTATTTTGATTCTCGGCATATTCTGTCTATGGAAGCCCGTGTGAGAGAGAGGCTTCGTGGGGTGTGATATATCTTGGTTTACGGAGATTTGAGGGGGAGGTGATGATATCGCCGCCGCAGTGGTGGGTGTGAGGAGAGGAGGAGAGGGGTGGAGTGGGGGGTCACTCTGCGGGTGTCTCCTCCTCGCTGTCGTTCTGCTGGGGCTCCTCGTCCTCAAATTCGGCCTGGAGTATGCGGATCACGTTGTCTACGGTCTCCTCCTCGAGGTCGGCCTTCTCGATGAGCTCCTGACGCGGGGTGTTGAGCACATTCTTGGCGGTGACGCATCCCATCTCCTTGAGTGCGTCGATCACCCATCCGTCTATCTCGTCCTTGAACTCGTCGAGATAGATGTCCTCGTCGATCTGCTCGGGGGTGTCGCGGTATACGTCGATGGTGTAGCCCGAGAGCATGGAGGCGAGCTTGATGTTCATGCCGCCCTTGCCGATGGCCAGGGATACCTCCTCGGGTTTGAGGAACACCTCGGCCTTCTTCTCCTCCTCGTCGAGGTGGATGCTCGATATCTTGGCGGGGCTGAGGGCGCGCTGTATGAAGAGCGAGGGATTGGTGGTGTAGTTGATCACGTCGATATTCTCGTTGTGGAGCTCACGGACTATGCCGTGGATGCGCGATCCCTTGACGCCCACGCATGCGCCCACGGGGTCGATGCGGTCGTCATAGCTCTCCACGGCGATCTTGGCGCGCTCGCCCGGTATGCGGGCCACGGCCTTGATGGAGATGAGGCCGTCGAGGATCTCGGGTACGTCTCTCTCGAAGAGGCGGCGCAGGAAGGCCTCGCTGGTGCGCGATACGGTGATCTTCGGGTTGTTGTTCTTGTTGTCCACATTGGAGATCACTGCGAGCACGGTCTCACCCTTGCGGAAGTAGTCGCCGGGTATGGATTCGCTCTTGGGGAGAAGAAGTTCGTTCTTCTCATCGTCCAGCAGGAGTGTCTCGCGCGACCATGTCTGGTATACCTCGCCCGACACGAGCTCGCCCTCGAGCTCCTTGAACTTGTCGTAGATGGCCTCTTTCTGCAGATCGAGGATTTTCGACTGTAGGGTCTGGCGGAGGTTGAGGATGGCGCGGCGGCCGAAGTCGGCAAAGAAGATCTCCTTGGTGTGCTCCTCGCCTATCTCCACATCGGGATCGTCATCGGCGCGGGCATCGGTCAGGGATATCTGGAGGTTGGGGTTGGTCACCTCGCCGTCGGGAACGACCTCGAGGTTCTGGAATATCTGCACATCGCCCTTGTCGGGGTTCATGATGACATCGAGATTCTCGTCTGTGCCAAACATCTTGGCGAGCACGTTGCGGAACGACTCCTCGAGCACGCTCACCATTGTGGCCTTGTCAATATTCTTGAGTTCCTTGAATTCGGCGAACCGCTCCACCATGTTGGGAGCTTCTTCTTTTCTTGCCATATCTTGAATGCGGGGTGTGTGGTTTTATCGTGAATGTTATTTGAAATCAAAGTGGTAGCATACCTGACGGCACTGATCCATGGCCAGGGTCTCCGGCACGGCCACGAGCGAGGGCCTCTTGGCACCCGGTTCCTTGACCTTGCGGGTCACCTCGATGGTGAACTCCACGGGGGTCACGTCGGTGAGCACTCCGGTGAGCTTGCGGCCATCCTTCGTGAGCACGTCCACGCTGTCGCCGAGATGCTTCTCATACTGTTGCAGCACCTTGAAAGGGGCCGAGAGCGACGCTGTCCCTACCTCGAGCGAGTAGTCCTCCTTGTCGCGGTCGAGAGCCTCGTTGAGTTTGCGGCTCACTTCGGCGCAGAAGTCCAGGTCGATGCCCGTGGGGGAGTCGAGCTCGACCACGATGTCATTGTCGGCCGAGACTGTCAGTTCTACAATAAATGCGTCAGTATTTTCGATAGCTTTCTCCACGAGGGAGCTCACCTCTTGTCTGTCAATCATGCTGTATATACAATAAAATTGGAGGAAGCTGTGTGCCTCCTCCGTGACTTTCAGCCGCAAAGTTACTAAAAATATGCCTCATATACCATATGATACGCTCGTTGGTGTGAAAAATTAACATATTTTATTATTCTGTGGCCCGGCTCCCTCTCCGCTTGCACCTGCATGCCGCTGTCGGGGGTGGTGGCGGAGAGAAGTGGCGAGTGAGATAGATATTGCGCGGGTGAGATTTTTGAAGTATCTTTGCGGGATTATTGCATTGAATCATGACCCGACCGCTGAAATATATGAGGATGCTCCCTGCCGTGGCGCTGGCCGCGCTGACGGTGGCGTGTGCCAATATGGGCCGTCCCGAGGGTGGGCCGCGCGATGAGACCCCCCCGGTATATACGGGATCGAATCCACGCATGGGACAGCTGAATTTCACCGGCTCAAAGATCACGGTGGACTTTAACGAGAACATAGCCCTCGACGATGCCATGAACAAGATCGTTGTATCGCCCGCACAGAAGACCCCTCCGGCCATCTCGTCAAACGGACGCCGGGTCACTCTCGAGCTGCGCGACACCATACTCCCCTCCACCACCTATACCATCGACTTTTCCGATGCCGTAAAGGATCTCAACGAGGGCAATGTGCTCGACGGACTGGCCATAGACTTCTCCACCGGCGACGAGCTCGACACCCTGCGCATATCGGGCATGGTGTTCGAGGCCCGCAATCTCGAGCCCGCCCAGGGCATGCTCGTGGGTGCCTATTCCAATCTCTCCGACACCGCCATCACCACCATCCCGTTCGAGCGCATCACCAAGACCAACCAGCTGGGCCAGTTCACCCTGCGCAACCTCAAGGCTGGTACATACCGCATATTCGCGCTCAACGACATGAACCGCGACTACCACTGGGACCGTTCGGAGGACATAGCGTTCTACGACGTCACCCTTTCCCCCTCGAGCGAGCCTGTCATTGTCACCGACACCCTCGTGAGCATGAGTGGGGAGCGTGACTCGACAGTCACCCGTCCGGCCACCCGTTTCCTTCCCGACGATGTGCTCCTCACATGGTTCAACGAAGGATATGCCTCGCAGTATCTCAAGGACTACAAGCGCGAGGTACGCAACATCATCAGCATCGACTTCGGCACAAAGGCCGACACACTCCCTATACTCCGCCTCATCAACACCCCACGTGCCGGTGACGAGATCTCGTCGTGGAGTGTGCTTGATGCCTCGCCTACGCTCGATACACTCCGCTACTGGATCACCGACACCGCGCTCGTGGCGCTTGACTCCCTTATACTCGAGGCCCGCTATCTGCGCACGGACACGCTCGACAATCTCTCCATGACCACCGACACGCTCAAGTTCATCATGCGCACCCCCAAGAGCAAGAAAAAGGAGGAGGAGAAGAAGAAAAAGGAAGAGAAAGAGAAAGAGGAGGCCGACTCCGTGCCAAAGCCTGTGCCCACCACCGGATTCAAAGTGGCTACCGGATCGACCATCGATCTCAACAAACCGCTTACATTCACTGCGTCAACCCCGCTCGTGAGGTTTGACACCACGGCAGTGAGAATGGAGATGCAGGTGGACACCGTATGGTATCCCGTAAAGGCTCCCGTGGTCCGGCAGACTCTCCCGATGCGTCCGTTGGATTACTCCGCTCCCTACGTCTGGGAGGAGGGCACGAAATACCGCATCACCATCGACTCGGCGGCCATGACCGACATATACGGCCTGCTCAACAACAAGATAGAGCACGAGTTCACCACAAAGCAGCGCGCCGACTACTCGTCGCTCTCGTTCAACATCTCCGGCCTTGACGGTCGCAAAGGCATCGTGGAGATACTCGACCGATCCGACAAAGTAATGGCAGCCAAAGCCATAGATGGATCATATGTCAAAGTGGAATACCTTGCGCCGGCCACCTACTATGCCCGTCTGTTCATCGACGCCGACGGCGACGGCAAGTGGTCCACCGGATCGCTCACGGACTCCATACAGCCCGAGGAAGTGTACTACTATCCCAAGAAGATCGTGCTCAAGAAGAACTGGGACATCGAACAGTCATGGGATATCAACGAACTCCCGGTGGATCAGCAGAAGCCGCGTGAGATAGTCAAGAACAAGCCCAAGCGGAAGAAGAATGACAGGAACGAGGATCAGCCTACCGACGAGGATGAGGAGGATGACTTCTTCGACGATCCCTTCATGCGCAATGCCACGCGCAACAACGGTCTGGGATCCGGCAACGGACGCTTCGATCGCACGAATAATAACAACACAATGCTGCGCCGCTGACACCTATGGACATGACCGAAGGAAAGAAACCGGCGGCCGCAGGGCGCGTCACCGGGATATTGCTCAAATATGCCGTGCCACCGGTCATCACCATCGGCCTGTGCTGGCTGTTGTTCCACGACATGGACCCGTCCATGATGTGGCGCACCATACGGCAGGAGTGTGACTTCCGTTGGATATGGGGCAACTTCGCCCTTGGGTTGCTGGCCCATGTGGCCCGCGCCGCCCGCTGGCGCATACAGCTCCGCGCGCTCGGCATACGCCCCTCGCTTTGGCAGCTGGTGCTGAGCATATTCGGCACCTACTCAGTCAATCTTGTATTCCCGCGGCTCGGAGAGGTGTGGCGCACGGGCTATATAGCCCAGCGTGAGCGCGCCCCCTTCACCAAAGTGTTCGGCTCCATGGTGGCCGAGCGTCTGGCCGACACCATTACTGTGGGCACTCTCGCCGTGATCACCTTTCTCATCATAGGTAGCCGCTTCACGGCCTACGTCACGCAGGACCCCGACCGTTTCGACGGCATCATATCGATCGTGGCATCGCCGGTGCTGTGGGTGTGTGTGGCTCTGGCCGCAGGTATCGCGGCGTGGATGTGGATCCGCTACCCCGACAACCGTATCGTGGCCACTCTGCGCCGTCTTTGGAAAGGCCTGTGGGAGGGATTCGCCGTCATTGCCACAATGCCCGGCAAGGGGCGGTGGCTGCTGCTCACCATCCTGCTGTGGGGCAGCTATTTCACCGCTTTGTGGTGTGCGTTCCGCTCCTTTCCGCTCACGGCCGAGGTGATATCGCAGCATGGCATCGTGGCCCTGCTGGTGTGTTTCGTGTTCACCTCGCTCGCCATGGGGGTGCCATCCAACGGTGGAATAGGACCCTGGCAGTGGGCCATGATATTCGGTCTGGAACTCTACGCCGTCCCGGGGCTGACTCGAGACTATGCCGCCTCGTTTGCCAATCTCGTGATGGGAGTGCAGACCGTAGCCCTGATTCTACTGGGGGTATTCACATTCGCATGGATAGCCCTCGCTAAGACAGCTGATAAACGACATGAGCCTGATAGATAACGAAAAAGATTACTTCCTGCACGACTTCAGCAAGTCGGGCGCGGAGAGTGACTCTCCCGGCGAGTTCACATTCCCGCCGCAGCCGGGTGATGACCGCCGGCCACGTCCGCGCCGCCGTGGCCGCCGTATCCTGTTCTGGATCATCACGGTGGCCATTCTGGCAGCCGCAGGGGCCTTCTATGTGAGATATTTCGTGCCCCACACCACCGAGACCCGCACGCGCGGCTACATCACACTTGTGGAGAAGCGCGGCATCGTGTTCAAGACATTCGAGTGCGAGATGGTGTCCGAGAGCCGCCTGGCCGACACCACACGGGTATATTCGAGGGACATGGTTTTCTCCATCCCCACCGACTCGCTGGGGCGACTGCTCCAGACCTACCAGTCCACCGGCCGCCCCGTCACAGTCACCACCAAAAGCTATTACGGCACGCTCCCATGGCGCGGCGCCACAAACATAATCCTTACCGATATCCAACCGTAATGAACCTCCGTCTCCTACCGCCCGAAGATTTTCTCCAGGGACGGCTCATGCTGCCTCTGAGCAAGAGCATGAGCGCACGTGCCCTTGTCATCAACGCGCTCACTCCAGGTGCGCCCCCATTGGCGAGAGTGGCCGAGTGCGATGACACTACCTCGCTGCGCCGTGCGCTTGCCGATCCCGATGCCGGGAGGGTGGATGTGGGTGCCGCAGGTACCACCATGCGTTTCCTCACGGCCTACTATGCCTGCCGCGAGGGTCACTCCGTGGTGATCGACGGGTCGGAGCGCATGCGCCGCCGCCCCATCGGTGTACTCGTCGACGCTCTCAGAGCGCTCGGCGCAGACATAAGCTATGAAGGTGAGGAGGGCTATCCTCCCCTGCGCGTCAACGGGCGCCGCCTTGCCGGTGGCGACATAGAGATGGATGCCTCGGTGAGCTCTCAGTATGTGTCGGCCCTCATGATGATAGCCCCCCTTATGGAGCGCGGACTCACGCTCACGCTCACCGGCGATGTCGCCTCACGGCCATATATCATCATGACGCTCAAGATGATGAAACTATGGGGTGTGGACGGCGAGCTTTACCGGGATGTCATCACCATAGCCCCGGGTGCTTACAGTGCGCCTGCGGTGCCGGTGGAGATAGAGGGCGACTGGAGCGCCGCCGCCGCATGGTATGAGATCACGGCCATTTCAGGCGGGATGATCACCATAGACAATCTTACCGACGAATCCTGTCAGGGTGACCGCATTGTGGCCGACATATATTCGCGGCTCGGTGTGGACACCGATTTCGAGGGTGAGGATGGCGGCACTGATCTCTGCGCCAATCCCGATGCCAATGCCCGCGCCGATATCGACTTCTCCGAGTGTCCCGATCTGGCGCAGTGTGTCACTGTGACATGCGCCATGCTCGGCTTCCCGTTCCGCTTCACCGGCCTCTCCACCCTTGCCATAAAGGAGACCGACCGCATAGAGGCCCTGCGCCGCGAGCTACTCAAGATCGGAGTGGTGATAACCGTCGAAGCTCCGGGCGTCATATCGTGGGACGGGCGCCGTCTCCCCGTGTCGGAGCTCCCGGTGTTTGATACCTACGATGACCATCGCATGGCCATGTGTCTTGCCGCAGTGGCGCTGTATATACCCGGCGTCATAATCCGCGATGCTGAGGTTGTCACCAAATCCTATCCCGACTTCTGGGAGCATATGCGCTCTGTCGGATTCACGTTGCTGGACGGCGATGCGCCGCTCCCCGAACCTGTGGCCGAGTCATGACGGGGGCGTTGGTGATACTCGGTGTGACTCTGCTCCTCGGGCTTGTGCTGTATCTGACACATCGCCCCTCGGCGCCCGATGAGACCGCGGCGGCATCCCTTCAGGACAGCGGTGACGCCGACGGCGAGGAGTGCTGCGGACGTCATGCCGTGTGTGAGAAAAAGATCGACTCGCTCGAGCCTGTCTATTTTGACGACGAGGAGCTTGACCGCTTTGCCGGACGCGAGCCTGACACGTATACCGACGGCGAGATCGAGGAGTTCCGCAGAGTGCTCTACACGCTCCTTCCCGCCGATGTTTATCCCTGGGGGGCATCGCTGACATTGCGTGGCGTGGCGCTCCCCGACGCGCTGAGAGACGAATGGCTCATGCTGTGCGAGGACACAGCCGGGGCCACAGAGTGAACACATGATTGATCATGGAGATGTTTGAACTGCTTGAATATGGATTTTTCCGCAACGCGCTCGCCGGTGTGGTGCTTCTGAGCATCGCCTCGGCGGTCATTGGCACATACATTGTCAGCCGTCGTCTCGTATCCATCTCCGGCGGTGTCACTCATGCCTGTTTCGGAGGGCTCGGACTCGGCTATTTTCTCGGGGTCAGTCCTGTGGCCATGGCCGCGCTCTTCGCCATATGCTCTTCGCTGGGTGTGCAGTGGATGTCATCGCGCCATCGAGTGAGAGAGGATTCGGCCATAGCTGTGGTGTGGGCGCTCGGCATGGCCGTGGGCACTCTTTTCATATTCCTCACACCGGGCTACGTGCCCGAGCTCAACTCATTCCTTTTCGGCAACATACTCACTATCACCGGCAACGACATATGGACATTCGCCATCTACACCTGCGTGCTGCTGGCGGTGTTCATCTTCGCCTACAGGCTCATACTCGTCTGTGCCTTTGACCCCGACTTCGCCAGGGTGCGCCGTCTGCCTGTCGGTCTCATATCCACCGTTATGACGGTGCTGGTGGCGCTGTGCATAGTGCTGACCATACGCCTTGTGGGCGTGATGCTGCTCATGTCCATGCTTTCGCTCCCGCAGATGACGGCCGAGGTCTTCGAGCGGCGTTTTCTGCGCATCATGGTGTTTTCGGCCATCATATCTCTCCTTTGTTCGGTAGGAGGGCTTTTCCTCTCCACCGTGGTCAATGTGCCTTGCTCGGCGCTCATCGTCATACTTATGGCTGGTGTATACCTTGTGGCAAAGTGTGTCTCGGCGGTGTCGGGATGGCGAAATGGCTGATGGCGTGAACATTGCGTAGCCCGCTGACGTTATAATGTGAAGGACGAGGAAAAATCCCTCCGGTTTTTAACTTTTTTAATTAAAAATCTTGAAAAAGAAGATTTAAATCGTCTAACTTTGCAAACTTAATCAGTTATAGAAAGGTAAAGACAATCTATGGAAACAAAAGAACTTGACCGCATCAGCTATGCGCTCGGTCTGAGCATGGGAAATAATTTCCGTGCCAGTGGTATTCAACAGTTGAACGTTCAGGACTTCGCCGATGGCGTTGCTGCGGTGTTCTACGGCTCTGAGCCCAAGATGACATATGACGAGGCCAAGGCCGAGATCCAGAAATATTTCGGCGAGCTCGAGGCCAAGCAGCAGGCCGAGGCCGCCAAGATGGCCGAGGTCAACGAGGCTGCCGGCAAGCAGTATCTCGAGGAGAACGCCAAGAGGGTAGAGGTGAAGACCACCCCCTCGGGCCTTCAGTACGAGGTGCTTGTGGAGGGCGATGGCCCCATGCCCAAGTCCACTGACCGTGTGGAGGTGCATTACACCGGCAAGCTCATCGACGGCACAGTGTTTGACAGCTCCGTTGACCGCGGCGTGCCCGCCACATTCGGTGTCACACAGGTGATACCCGGATGGGTCGAGGCTCTCCAGCTCATGAAGGCCGGCAGCAAGTGGCGTCTCTTCATCCCCTCGCAGCTCGCCTACGGTCCCCAGGGTGCCGGCGGCGTGATCGGTCCTAACGCTACTCTGATATTCGACGTAGAACTCCTCCGCGTGCTCTGATCCCGCACATGCCGTGATGCTCAGATATCTTCTGTACATAGTCATGGTCCTTGCGGCCTCGGTTCCCGCCATGGGTGCCGAGAGTCCTGACTCGCTCGCACGCGCCCTCGCCACATTCTGGGGTTCGGCGTTCAAGACCGACGATCTCAATCCTGCACAGAAGGAAGAGTTTGTCAAGGGGCTTTCCGAGGCCCTCGCGAGCGGAGCCACCGAGCCCGGAGCCTATATGCGCGGGGCCACCATGGGAGTGAACATCATCAACGCTTTCAAGCAGATGGAGGAGCTTGGCATGAATGCCTCGTTCGACGTCATGAAGAGCTCCATCGTCGAGGTGGTGCGCGGAGGCAATGTAGGATTCACGGTCGATGAGGCCGGACGATACATCGATGCGCAGCTCGACCCCGTGGCCGCAAAGGAATTTTCGGCTGAATCGCAGTCCGAATTTATCACTGCGGCCGCCGCGCTCCCCGGGGCTGTCACCACCCCCTCGGGCCTTGTCTTTCAGGTCATCACCGAAGGTGAGGGCGAAATGCCCCGCCGAGACTCGAAAGTGGTGGTCGACTATGTGGGCCGTCTGTCGGACGGCACGGTGTTCGACTCCACAACGGAGCCTCTCACGCTCGATGTTGACCGCCTCGTGCCCGGATTTACCGAGGGCCTTATGATGATGAGGCCGGGCGGACGTTACCGCCTCGTCATCCCGGCTTCGCTCGCCTATGGCGACACCGGGGCCGGCGGAGTCATTCCTCCGGGCGCCGCAATAGACTTTACAGTGGATCTCCACAACGTAACGGAATAACCATTAACATCATAAACAAAGAAATTCACTATTCAAGATGAAAAAACTTTTGATCGCATGCGGCGCTGCCGCAATCATGCTCGGGTCATGCTCCGGCGGAGCATCCTCTTCGGCTGACAAGGGCTTCGGCGACTCCCTCTCCACAGGTCTCGGCACAGCCCAGGGCATGCGCCTCGCCGCCGACTACGCCGGCATCCCCGAGGACCAGAAAGCATCGCTCAAGAAGGATGATATCCTCCGCGGCTTCAAGCAGGTCATCATGACCGACACCACCCAGCAGGGCTACATGACCGGACTCTCGTTCGGCCTTCAGCTTGCAGGTCAGCTCTACCGCTATGAGCAGGCCGGCATCGCTATCGACCGTGCCAAGATCTATGACGCATATGCCAAGGCATTCCTCACCGACTCCGTGACTCCCGAGGCTATGCAGGAGGCCAACATGACATTCCAGACTCTCGCCCAGCAGGCTCAGCAGAAGATCATGGAGTACTATCAGGCTCAGGAAGAGGCTGCCAAGGCTGCCAAGGAGAATTCTCCCGAGGCAAAGAGCAATTCCGAGAAGGGCGCTGCCTTCATCAAGGACGCCATAGCCAAGGATCCCTCCATCAAAACCACTCCCTCCGGACTCGCCTACAAGGTAGTGAAGGAAGGCAAGGGTGAGACCGTGGGCAAGACCGGTTCCGCCAAGGTGAAGTATACAGGCAAGCTCATCGACGGCACTGTATTTGACAGCAACGAGGGTCTCGACCTCAGCCCCCGTGGCACTGTGCCCGGATTCGGCGAGGGCCTCGCCATGATGAACGCCGGTTCCAAGTACATCCTCTACATCCCCGGCGAGATCGCCTACGGTGTTGACGGCGCTCCCCAGGCCGGTATCGGCCCCAATGCAACCCTCGTGTTCGAGATCGAGGCTCTGGAAGTGACCCCCGGCAACTGATCCCCCCCTTACCCTGAAATAAACCTCTTAACGTAAATAACAGAGGAAACAAAAGGGACAAAAGAGGAACAGAAGAAACAGAATCAATTAATACGTAATGTATTGATAATTTAAAAATTTTGTTTCTTCTGTTCCTCTTTTGTCCCTTTTGTTTCCTTTTGTAGTCGATTCTGTGATTGTTTGCGGAATTATTGCTAAATTTGTGGCTGTTATGAAAATTGCGATCATAGGATATGGAAAGATGGGCCATGCCATAGAGCGTATAGCCCGCGACAGAGGCCACGAGATCGTGGCCGTGATAGATGCCGGCAATGTCGCAGACATGGACGGGGATGCTTTTGCCTCTGCCGAGGCGGCGATAGAATTCACCACACCCTCCACTGCTCCGGCCAACATCCTCAAGGCCGCATCGCGCGGAGTGCCCGTGGTGTGCGGTTCCACCGGATGGAACGACCGTCGCGCCGAGGTGGAGAGCGGAGTGATCGCCGCCGGTGGATCGCTTCTCGCTTCGAGCAACTTCAGCATCGGTGTCAACGTATTCAACGTCATCTCACGCCGGCTGGCCGCCATCATGTCCCATCTGCCTCAGTACAAGCCCTCGATGACCGAGGTGCACCACATACATAAGCTCGACCACCCCTCGGGCACCGCCATCACCCTCGCCGAAGGTATCATGGCCGAGGACAAGGGTATCACCTCATGGACCGATGCCGGCATAGTGCATGCCGACTCGCCTGATATGCCGTCGGAGGCCCGCGCCGCATCCGAGGCTATGGACAATACACATGCCTCATCGCTCCCCATCCTCTCGCTGCGTCAGGGTGAGGTACCGGGTATACATACCATCAACTGGGACTCCCCGGTGGACACAATCACCATAAGCCACTCGGCCAAGTCGCGCGACGGCTTTGCCCTAGGTGCGGTCATGGCTGCGGAATGGCTTGCCGGACGGAAGGGTATCTTCACTATTGACCAAATGATGGAGGATCTGATAAAATGAGCAACGATACAGACAAGAAATCATTTGCCGACGATCTCCGCTCGCGCATCAAGGCTACGCGCACCACGCGTTGGATCCGTTTCGCCATTGTCTCGCTTGTGTTTTTCCTCTGGGTGGCATGGCTCGGCAACTGGTGGGTAGCGTTGGCATGGTTCCTGCTCCTTGACATATACATCACCGGCTATATACCTCTGACATGGTGGAAGAAGTCGAAGAACCCCGCGGTGCGCAGCGTCATGAGCTGGGTCGACGCCATTCTATACGCCCTCGTGCTGGTGTACTTCGTGTTCACATTCGTGGGGCAGAATTATCAGATCCCCTCCTCTTCACTCGAGAAGTCCCTCCTGGTAGGCGACTATCTGTGGGTCAATAAGATGGCCTATGGCCCGAGGGTGCCCAACACTCCCGTGCATTTCCCTCTGGTGCAGAACACCTTTCCCATACTCAACACCAAGAGCTATCTTGACAAGCCACAGTGGAAGTATCACCGTCTGGCCGGACTCGGCAATGTGGAGCGCGGCGACATCGTGGTGTTCAACTTCCCCGCAGGCGATACCGTGGCCCTCAAGGTGCAGAACCCCGATTATTACACTCTCGTTAAGATGTATGGACGCGAGGCTATCCTCAACAATCCTCAGACGTTCGGCGAGGTGATCTATCGTCCCGTGGACCGCAGGGAGAACTACGTGAAGCGTGCTGTGGGCCTTCCGGGCGATCGTCTCAGCATCGTGGACGGCGAGATACACATCAATGGCAAGGCTATCCCGCAGCCCGACAACGTGCAGTTCAACTACTACTATCAGCTCGCTCCTGCCGCGAGTCCCGAGACCGTGTGGAGCGAGGCAGGCATAGCTGTCGACGACCGTCATCGCGTGCCCGTCACCGCCGAGGATCTTCCCGCATTGCGCTCCCTTGGTTTCGCTGTGGCCGACGATGGCACTGTTCCCCCGATATTCGTATCTCCGCTCACCCCCTCGATGGTGGCGAAGATGACGGAGCGCAAGGATGTGACCAAGGTGATGAAGATGCCCGCCACGAAGGGTGAGTATCTCTTCCCCGAGGGTGTCGCCGACGATTGGACACGCGCCGACTACGGCGAGGTATGGATACCCAAGAAGGGTATGCGCCTGCGTCTCACGCCGCGTGCATGGAAGATATACGGACGCGCCATACGCGACTACGAAGGCAATCCCGATGCCGTGCTGCGCGAGGATGGCAAAGTGTACATTGACGGCAAGCCTGCCGACACTTACACGTTCAAGATGGACTACTATTTCATGATGGGCGACAACCGCGACAACTCGCTCGACTCCCGCTACTGGGGATTCGTGCCCGAGGATCACATTGTGGGTCGTCCCGAGATGGTGCTTGTGTCGTTCGACAAGGACCGTTCCATATTCAACGGAGGCGTGAGGTGGAACCGTGTGCTCCGCGACGCCAACCCCGATTCGGAGAAATACTGATGTCACCACGTCCGGTAAATCATCCTGAGATTCATGCGGTGCTTCCCCCGCGCCTTTGCGCGGGGATAGAGGACTATGCCCTGGCCTGGGGATGCGGATCCTCCGGTCAGGACTGGACAGGCCGCTTCGACAAGCGCGACAAAGGCACCCACCGCTTCATGATAGCCGACACGCGCGGCCCCCTCGCGCTCACAGTCCCGATCGCCAAGCCTGAGAGCTCGCGGTGCCGCTGGGACGAGGTGCTCATATCCGCCCACGGGGCCTGGTGGGATGTACACCGTGTGGCCCTCGAGAGTGCATATGGCCGCACGCCATACTTTGAATTCTACATCGACCGTTTTTTACCGATGCTCACTGTGGGTGTCACCGACCGTTTTCCACGGCTCATGTACCTTGCCATGGCATGGGACGCGCAGCTGCGCGACATCCTCGGGATGCCGCCGTCATCACCCTCGCCTCACGGCATGCCGGTCATACCGGATGTTGCCCCCCCCGGTCCTTACAGGCAGGTGAGGCAGGACAAGCTCGGTTTCATCGCCGGTATGAGCATTCTTGATCTCGTATTCAACCTCGGTCCTGAGGCCCAGATATATCTACATAACCTTCAGAAATGAACACATTCAGTGGACGGTTCCTATCCCGTCTGCCTCTTCTTCTCCTCCTCTGGCTCTACTTCCTCGTCCCGGTGTTTTTCCAACCGCTGATGGGTATAAGAGGATTCCTGTTACTCGTATTGTTCCAGCCGTTTGCCGTGGCACTCGTGCTGACCCTTGCCGCATCCCTGCGGCGGTGGATCCACGCGGTGGTGCTGACGCTCTGCTCGCTGATATTCTTCGGCGAACTGTTCTGCCTCTTCGCCCAGGGCGACCGCATATCAAGTCCCATGATGGTCATTGCGCTCCAGACCAATCCCGGTGAGGCCGGCGAGTTCCTGTCCATGTCGGTGGGGCCGCTCCTTGGGGCGCTCGGAGTCATGGCGGTGGTGATCGGGGCTTACCTCGTCCTGTCGGCCATGTGGCGGCGCTTCATAGAGAGGCGCATATCAAGTATGCCACGGGTGGTTGGGGTAGCTTTCGCTGCCTGTCTTCTGGCCGGAGTATGTCTGTCGGTCTACGATATGGTCAGGGTGAGCCGCACATCGTTCCGCGAATTCTGGATGAGGCAGTGCGCGCTCGAGACAGCCTCGGCCCCTATGGTCTATTACTACGCCGTCAAGGATATCCGCGTGATGTTCGATCCGGCCCGCTATGACCGTCTGGAGAGGGCGATAGCCGCCGAGGATGTGCATGCCGCTGATCCCGGAGAGGATATCACGGTGGTCTACATAATCGGCGAGTCGTTCATCAAGAGCCGCTCTGAGATCTACGGCTATTTTCTTCCCACCACCCCGGTAGCCGATTCATTGAGGCGGGAGGGTCGGTTGATTGCGTTCAGCAATGTCATCACGCCGGCGAATTTCACCATCGATGCCTACCGGCTGCTCCATTCGCTCCACGATGCCGGGAGCGAGGATGTGTATGAGGATTCGCCCCTGCTGGCCGCTGTGATGAAGAAAGCCGGTTTCAGCACGGCCATGTACGACAATCAGTCGCTGCGCACCGAGCCGGGTCGCTTCGACTTCGGCACGACGGCCTTCATGAACAAACGCACTATCTTCGAGGCATGTTTCGACCAGACGAGCGATACGCTCTGCGACTATGACCTTGACTTTACCCGTCTCTACAGCGTATCTCCCTCGCGAGGCCGTGACTTTGTAGTGTATCATCTCATGGGGCAGCATTTCGAGTTTGACGAGCGCTATCCTGCCTCCGATGCCGTGTTCACGCCCGACAACTATGTCCATATACCTGGTCTCGACGCCACAGCCCGCGGCCACATGGCGGCCTACGACAATGCTCTGCTGCATGGCGACAAGGTACTCGCCTCGGTCATTGACCGTCTCACGGATGTAAACGCCGTGGTGGTATATGTGCCTGACCATGGTGAGGAGCTTTATGACTTCCGTATCCACAAAGGTCGTGAGGTGAACAGCCGCGAGCCGGGAGTGGTGAAGGTGAACTATGAGGTGCCGCTCTTCATATGGGTGAGTCCTGAGTACGCTTCACGCCATCCCGAAAGGGTAGAGGCCATGAGGCTGTGTGAGGACAAGCCTGTCTACAATTCCGATGTCACCCATACCATACTTGATCTCGCCGGGGTGGAGTGCGGGTCCTACATGCCCGCCTTGTCATTGTTGCGGCCCGACACGGCCCGCACCGCCTCGCGCCGCCTCTACGGCAGCGGCTATGACTACGACCGCAACCGTACCGCCATAGACAGCGTGAAGCTCCTCTACCGCAGATAATGTCATGATGGTCTGAGAACCATTACGTCTCTTCGCGTGTTGAAAATATACACGTTAAACTATGTAGATTATGAGACGATTATTGACCATTTTGTTGGCACTTACTACAGGTGTGTTGGCGGTAATGGCCGATGCACAAGCTGACTTCTCGAAGCACATCAAGGCCTACAATTCGCAGGTGGCCTCCAGACAATATCTCCCCGCCGCCAAGAGCGCTGCGGGAGCGGCGCAGGCATGTGCCGCCGCCAAGAATTATGACGGGGCGTTCAAGCTCCTCTCCGGTCTTGACAAGATCATGGCCGAGAGGAAGGTGTCGCCCGACTCGCTCCCGGCTCCTTACTATTACACCGCCAAGGCACGCTATGAACTCTACCAGCACATGCACAATACCGCGCAGGCCGAGGCATGGCTCAAACGCATGGCCACTTATGCCCGTAAGGCTGACAGCAGGGATATCACTTCCGACATGCTTTTCTGCGAGGCACAGTTCTACTACAGTGTGGACCGTACAGAGCAAGGCGACCGTTGCATAGCCCGCCTCATAAGGCAATATGACTCATCGACCGACTACAAGGCCGCCGACAAGGCCTACAAGGCGCTTATAGAGCGTGCTGTCGCTTCCAACGACGCTGCCCTTGTCGAACATACCTACGAGAGCTACATGCACTGGAGCGACTCCATCGAGGCCGTCAACGCCGACACCGAGCTCGGAAAGGTCAAGAAGGAGATGGCCGATACCGTAGCCGAGATGGAGCAGATGGACCACACCATAGCAAAGCGCACCGGCACGATGGTCACTTTCATTACTCTCTTTGTCATCGCAGTCGGTGCGCTTGCGATCGGTGCTCTGCTCTACTGGAGAATCATCATCAAGAACCGCCGCATGCGCCGTCGTGCCGAGGAGGCCGATGCCCGCAACGCCGCCAAGAGCGCCATGCTCCAGAACATGTCCACCTCTCTCAAGCCTGCTCTCGACAAGCTCGACCCCGATAACCCAGCCGTACAGTCGCTACGCGGCTACGTCTCCAAGGTGGGTACGCTCTCCGAGGTGGAGGCCATGGAGCCGAAAGACCCGGCCACATTCGAGAACGTCAATCTCGAGCCGTTCTGCCGCAGCATAGCCGATGAGTTCCGCCCGATGCTCCGCAAGGGTGTCACGCTGGTGCTCGACGGTACACGCGGATGGGCCAAAATAGATGCCCCCGAAGTGCAGAAGATACTTGAGCATCTGCTCGACAATGCCGCCAAGTTTACCCCCGAGGGTGGAAAGATCACGCTCGCCTACCGTAAGCGCGGCGCCACCACCCATCAGTTCATCGTCACCGACTCAGGCCCCGGCATACCCGAGGAGGAGCGCGAGGATCTATTCAAGGCATTCAACGCTTCGAGGGATATCACTGACGGCGACGGACTCGGACTGCCTATATGCGCCCTGCGCGCCGACAAGATGGGAGGCTCGCTGACGCTCGATCCGACCGTCACACGCGGCACATCATTCATCCTCACAGTCCATACCGACAATCACATCTGAACATCATCAACAATCAACATATCAAAGCTATGAGCGATAAAGAAAAATCAAGAGTTAACGTCTGGCTCGTCATCGGAGCCCTTGTACTGATAGCGCTGCTGCTGCTGTGGCTCACAATGGCCGATCTGTTCGGCGACACCGATGTGGCAGCCATGATTACCGTATAAAGTATGCAGTAAGACGAAAAAAGGACAGAAGGGACAAGAATCAATTATCGTGCTGATAATTTAAATCTGTCCCTTCTGTCCTTTTTTTGTCCTTATGTATCTTTCTGTACTTGAGGTATTACATCGCGAAGGCGTTGAAGCCGCCGTCGACCACGGCAACCGTGCCGGTGACGAACGATGCGGCATCGGATATCAGATACTGGATCGTGCCGCACAGCTCTTCGGGACGGCCGAAGCGCTTGAACGGAGTCTGGCGTATCACGTCAGTGCCACGCTCGGTGAGCGATCCGTCAGGATTGGTGAGGAGCGCGCGGTTCTGGTTGGTGAGGAAGAATCCGGGAGCGATGGCGTTGACGCGGATGGAGGGGGTGAACTTGGTGGCAACCTCGTTGGCCAGAAAAGCCGTGAAGTTGGATATGCCTGCCTTGGCAGCTGCATAGCCGCATACACGGGTCATGGGGCGGAATGCCGCCATCGACGAGAAGTTGACTATCGAGCCTTTGCCGGCCTCTACCATCGGGCGCAGGAACACCTGTGTCGGTATCACCGAGCCGGTGAGGTTGAGATCGAGCACCGTGCGGAATGCCTCCACCTGCAGGTCGAAGAAGTTGCCTGTGGGTGCGATGGTGGCTCCGGCCATATTGCCGCCGGCGGCGTTGAGAAGGGCGTCCACGCGTCCGTAGCGGGCCAGAATCTCGTCGCAGTTGGCCTTGACAACCTTCTCGTCCATCACGTCGGTGACGAGGAACATGGCTTCGCCTCCGGCCTCGGTGATCTCGTTGACTATATGGTCGCCCTCATCCTTGCGGCGTCCCATCAGCACAACCTTGGCGCCCTGGGTGGCGAGATATTTTCCTATGCAGGCACCGAGCACTCCGGTGCCGCCGGTGATGACCACTACCTGGTCCTTTACCGAAAACAATTCATTCATGATCAAAAGAGTTCAAAAGGATGGGTTAAGATTCAAGATTCCTCACTGCGGCCATAACGCCCTCTATCTGGCCGAGGGCGAGCATGCGGCCATGGAAAGAATAGCCGGCGTTGTAGCCCTTGTCGGCATCGTCGAGCATGAGAGCGGCGTGGTCCACACGCATGGGCACTCCGGGATTGGTCTTCTCGAATATCCTTACCACCTCTATGAGCCGCGGGTCGAGATGCGATGCCTCGCGGAAGTCACCGCCGGGCAGAGTCTTGCATACGCGTATATGGGCGAAGTGGGTGCGGGGTGCATACTTGCGGGCCAGATCCACGATATCATTGTGTGCTCCGGCGCTGAGCGAGCCGGCGCAGAAGGTCAGGCCGTTGTGTGGATCGGGCACTGCGTCGAGAAATGCCTTTATGTCGGCATCGCAGGTGACGATGCGCGGCAGTCCGAGGATGGGGCGGGGAGGATCGTCGGGATGCACGCACATGTTGATGTCATACTCGCGGCATACGGGCATGATGGCTTCCAGGAAATAAGCCATGTTGGCGCGGAGCTGCTCGGCGTCAATACCTTCGTAGAGCTTGAGCAGGTCGCGGAACTTCTGCACGGGGTCGAGGTCGGCCTCGGAGATGTTTCCGTTGACGAATCCCTGTGTCTTGATGATGATGTTCTCCACCAGACGCTGCTCACCCTCGGGTGTCATGGTCTCGCGGAGTTTGGCCACACGCTCCAGTGTGTCGGCGTCATAATCCTTCTCCGCACCCTCGCGCTTGAGGATGTGGATGTCGAAATAGGCGAATTCGCCCATGTTGAAGTACAGGTTGGATGTACCGTCGGGGTTGGGATACTCAAGGTCGGTGCGGGCCCAGTCGAGCACGGGCATGAAGTTGTAGCACACGGTCTTCACGCCGGCCTTGCCGAGGTTGGCCAGCGACACCTTGTATTTTTCTATGAGTTCATCGCGGTCAGCGCCACCATACTTGATGGACTCGCTGACGGGGAGACTCTCCACCACGCTCCAGCGCAGACCGTGATCCTCGATGTAGGATCTCATTTTTTCGATTTCCTCCAGGGTCCATATCTCGCCGTTGGGGATATGGTGGAGGGCGGTTACGATCCCCTCTACGCCTATCTGGCGCAGCATGTCGAGTGTGATCTTATCGTTGGGACCGAACCATCGCCATGTCTTTTCCATAGTTTGCTGTTTGAATTGATGTGCTGTGGTTATACAAAGGATACAAAAGAACCGTCATCGTGATGTCGTGGTGAGATCCTTTTGTATCCTTTCTATATGTATCGGTTGTCAATATCACTTGCGAGCCTCAGCCACGTAGCCGAGAGCCTCGCGGCACTTCTCGGTGACGTATGCCCAGTCCTGTGCGGCCACGCGGTCCTTCGGGAAGAGCTTCGAACCCATGCCCACGCAGTGTACGCCGGCCTTGATCCAGCCCTCGATGTTCTCCTTGGTAGGTTCTACGCCGCCGGTCACCATGAGCTTGGTCCAGGGCATGGGGGCGAGAAGACCCTTGACGAATTTTGTGCCGAGCACGTCGCCGGGGAAGCACTTGCAGAGATCGCATCCGGTCTCCTGTGCTGCTCCAACCTCGCTTACGCTGCCGCAGCCGGGGGTGTAGGGGACGAGACGACGGTTGCACACGCGTGATACCTCGGGGTTGAAGAGCGGGCCTACCACGAAGCATGCGCCGAGCTGGATGTAGAGAGCGGCTGTGGCGGGATCAACGATAGAGCCTACGCCCATAGCCATCTCGGGGCACTCCTTGGCGGCATATTTAACCACCTCGGCGAATACCTCGTGGGCGAAGTCGCCGCGGTTGGTGAACTCAAATGCGCGGATGCCGCCGTCATAGCAGGCCTTTACAACCTGCTTGGCCACTTCGGCGTCCTTGTGATAGAAGACGGGCACAACGCCGGTGGCACCCATCTTGGCCAGTACGGCCATCTTGTCAAATTTTGCCATTTTTATCTTTTGATTGATTTCTAAGGTTCTTGGTTTGGACGGACAGAGCCGTTTGAAACAAAAGTAGAAAAAACGGGTAAAAGAAGCAAATTTATTAAACTGTTTTCACACTACGGCACCGTAGTGTGAAAACAGTTGTATTGTCATGCTTCCTGTCAGGCGTTTTTCCTCGAGCGGTTGCGCCAGAGGTTGGTCATATCCTCGAGGGTCTTGCCCTTGGTCTCGGGCACGAGGGCATAGACGAACCATGCGGCCACGATACAGATCACACCGTAGAGGGCATAGGCGAACATGTGGCCGAAGCGGTCGCCCATATCGCCGAGGCTCATGTTGTACATGGGCACGAATGTCGACGACACGATGAAGTTGAATATCCACTGGAATGCAACGGCGATGGCCACAGCTGCCGAGCGGATGGTGTTGGGGAAGATCTCGGCGATGAGCACCCAGCAGATGGGTCCCCACGAGAACATGAACGAGGCGGAGTAGACCATGATGGACACTACGGGGATGATGGGGTTCACGCCGTCCACGAGGTTGGACAGGGCCACACCCATGGCGCCGATGGCCATGCCTATCGAGCCCCAGATGAGCAGGGGCTTGCGGCCGAGCTTCTCGACGGTGAACACGGCCACGAGTGTGAACGTGATGTTGACGATACCCATGTAGACGGTGTTCATCATGGGGTTGTCCATACCCATCGACTCGAATATGCGGGGAGCGTAGTAGAGCACGGCGTTGATACCTACAGCCTGCTGGAATACGGAGAGCATCACACCTACGAAGATCACCATGACGCCAAACGAGAAGAGACGCTCGCTCTTGACCTCGGTGGTCTCCTTGATCTGACGCAGGATCTCGCGGGCCTTGTCGATACCGTTGATGTGGGCGAGCACGCCGAGAGCCTTCTCATCCTTGCCGATGAGGGCGAGGTAGCGGGGCGACTCGGGCACGAGGCATACGAGGATCGTGAAGATGCCGGCTACGAAAGCCTCCGAGCCGAACATGTAGCGCCAGCCGGTCTGGATGGTCCAGGCGTCGGACGAGGAGCTCACCTGATATACTGTCTCGGAGATCTTCTCGATGATGGGCTGTGTGTGCTCGCCGAGGATAAGGAAGTTCACGAAGTAGACCACGAGCTGGCCGAAGATGATGGCAAACTGGTTCCATGATACAAGTGTGCCGCGCATGTTTGAGGGTGCCACCTCAGCTATGTACATCGGGCAGATGGCCGATGCGAGACCCACACCCACACCGCCGATCACGCGGTAGATGTTGAAGGCCACGAGCAGCGATGCGCTGGGCTCACCGTAGGTGAATAACATAAACTCGGGATAGTAGGATCCCAGGGCGGAGAGGAAGAAGAAGATACCGGCTATGGCAAGCGACTTCTTGCGGCCGAAATAAGACGCGAAGAAGCCCGACAATGCCGAGCCTATGATGCAGCCGAGCAGGGCGCTCGACGAGGTGATTCCGTGGATGGTGTCTGTGTAGACAAAGTCTTTGGCTCCGAGGAAGAACGCCTGAAGGCCCTTCTCGGCTCCGGATATTACGGCTGTGTCATAGCCGAAGAGCAAGCCGCCGAGCACGGCTACGAGCACGATGCTGAACAGGTAGAGCTTGCTCCCTTGCTGGGGATAATTCATGGGGTGGGTTAAGGTGATGTGTTGATTGGGTGAAAGGTCACCCCGGGGCGATGAGCCCCGGAGCGACCTTGGATTTGTCGGTTTTTATCCGGATGGCCGGCATCCGGACAGAAGGGTGTTTAGCAATACATGTTCACGATAGCCTCGTAGAGCTCCTGCTTGCCGGAGGTCTGCTTGGGCTCGTTCACTTCCTTGCCGTAGGCGTATACGTCCTCGAGGGTGAGCTTGCCATCCTCGAAGTCCTTGCCCTTGCCACCGTCGAACGATGCGTAGCGCTCGGCGAGCATAGCCTTGTAGGGCGACTCCTCGAGAAGAGCGGCTGCGCTCTCGAGTGCGCGGGCCATGGCGTCCATACCGGCGATGTGGGCGATGAAGATATCGTCGAGGTCGGTGGAGTTGCGACGGGTCTTGGCGTCGAAGTTGGTACCGCCGTTGCCGAGGCCGCCGTTGCGGATGATCTGCATCATGGCCTGGGTGAGCTCATAGTTGTCGATGGGGAACTGGTCGGTATCCCAGCCGTTCTGGTAGTCACCGCGGTTGGCGTCGATGGAGCCGAGCATGCCGTTGTCCACAGCAACTGCGAGCTCATGCTCGAAGGTGTGGCCGGCGAGTGTGGCGTGGTTCACCTCGATGTTGAGCTTGAAATCCTTCTCCAGACCGTGGGCCTTGAGGAAGCCGATCACTGTCTCGGAGTCAACGTCATACTGGTGCTTGGAGGGCTCCATGGGCTTGGGCTCGATGAGGAATGTGCCGGTGAAGCCTTTCGAGCGGGCATAGTCGCGGGCCAGTGTGAGCATCATGGCCAGGTGCTCCTTCTCGCGCTTCTGGTCGGTGTTGAGGAGGCTCATGTAGCCTTCGCGGCCACCCCAGAACACATAGTTGGTACCGCCGAGGGCGATGGTGGCGTCGATGGCGTTCTTGATCTGGACAGCTGCGCGGGCCACTACGTCGAAGTCGGGGTTGGTGGCGGCGCCGTTCATGTAGCGGCCGTTGCTGAACACGTTGGCGGTGCCCCAGAGGTTCTTGATGCCGGTCTCGGCCATCTTCTCCTTGAGGTAAGCCACGATCTCCTTCATGTTGTGCTCGTACTCCTCCACGTTGCTGCCCTCGTCAACGAGGTCTACGTCATGGAAGCAGAAGTACTCGATGCCCATCTTCTGCATGAACTCGAAGCCTGCGTCGGCTTTCTGCTTTGCGATGGTCAGAGCGTCGGTGCCCTCGTTCCAGGGGAATTTCTTGGTGCCGCCGCCGAACTGGTCGCCGCCCTCGGCGCAGAGGGTGTGCCACCATGCCATGGCGAACTTCAGCCACTCTTTCATGGGCTTGCCGAGGATGATCTTCTCTGCATCGTAGTAACGGTAGGCCATGGGGTTCTTGGACTCCTTGCCTTCAAATTTGATTTTCCCTATACCGGGAAAGTATTCCTTAACTGCCATAGTTGTGAAATAGGTTTGGGTTTTATTGGGTAAATTATGATTTGGTTGATATCAAAGTGTGCATATTGGCTCACTGGTTGGCCAGGAGCATGGACAGACGGTCCTTCCACAGGGCGTAGGCCTCGCGGTAAGCCTCACGGTCGGCCTCAACGGGCTCGATCACCTCGATCTTCTCGAGCGATGCGAAGGCCTCGTTGTTGTCGGCATAGATGCCGGCGCCGATACCGGCACCCTTGGCGGCACCTACGGAGCCGTCGGTGTTGTAGAGCTCGATGGTGGCGCCGCTCACTCCGGCGAGAGTGTTGCGGAACAGGGGCGAGAGGAACATGTTGGCGTGTCCGGCGTGGATCTTGCTCAGCTTCATGCCCATCTGCTCCATGATCTCCATGCCGTACATGAAGGAGAACACTATGCCCTCCTGCTCGGCACGCAGCAGGTGAGAGCGGTCATGGGTCAGGAAGTTGATGCCATGCACCGATGCGCCTGTCTCGCGGTTGCGCAGCACACGCTCGGCGCCGTTTCCGAAGGGTATCACCGATATGCCGGCGGCACCGATCGGAGCCTTGGCGGCGAGATCGTTCATGCCGGGATATGTGATGTCGTCGGGGGCCATGGTGCGCTTGCTCCACGAGTTGAGTATGCCGGTGCCGTTGATGCACAGCAGCACTCCCAGACGGGTCTGCTCGGGTGTATGGTTGACGTGGGCGAATGTATTGACACGGCTCTGGGGGTCGTAGTTCACCTCGCCGAGCACTCCGTATACCACACCCGATGTGCCGGCGGTAGAGGCCACCTCGCCGGGGTTGAATACGTTGAGCGAGAGGGCGTTGTTGGGCTGGTCGCCTGCGCGGTATGACACGGGTATACCCTCGGCCAGACCGAGTTCGGCGGCGGCCTCGGCGGTCACGGTGCCCTGTATGGAGAATGTCGGTACGATCTCGGGGAGGATCGACTCGTCGTAGCCGAAGTAGTCGAGCAGGAACTTGGCGGGGCGTCCCTCCTTGAAGTCCCAGAGCATCATCTCGCTCAGGCCGGAGATAGTGGTGCATGCCTTGCCGGTGAGGCGCAGGGCGGCATAGTCGCCCGGGAGCATGATCTTGTGGATGCGGCCGAACACTTCGGGCTCGTTCTCTTTGACCCAGGCCAGCTTGGTGGCGGTGAAGTTGCCCGGTGAGTTGAGAAGATGTGCGAGGCAGTGATCGTTGCCCAGTTCATTGAAGGCTTTCTCTCCGTAGGGCACGCCGCGCGAGTCGCACCATATGATGGCCGGACGCAGGGGCTGCATATCCTTGTCGAGCATCACCAGGCCGTGCATCTGATAGGAGATGCCTATGGCCTTGATCTCTTTCGGGTCGATCTTTGAGGATGCCATCACGCTCTCGGTGGCGTGTTTCAGGCAGTCCCACCACTGCTGGGGGCGCTGCTCGGCCCAGCCCGGACGGACGGCTATAATCTCTGCCTCGGTCCTGGGATAAAAATCGCTTGCTACCGTCTTGCCGGTCTCGGCGTCAACGAGGCTCGCCTTTACCGACGAGCTGCCTATGTCATAGCCTAATAGATACATGGTCTTCTCTTGTGATGGTATTTTATGGTTTGTTCAGATTCTGTGTGTGTCTTTCCCGTCCCGTGGTCAGCGGGAGGTGTTGAATATCTTGCGGTCAAACTTGTAGTAGCGCGCGGCGCGGTGGGCCACTCCTTTCTGGCGCTCGTCCAGAGGCACCACGTAGGGCATCTGGGCGATCTTCTTGTGGAAGTTGCGCACGTCGAGGGGTTTCGACTGCACTATCTCGGCCACCAGACGGAGCTCGGTGGCGGTGAACTTGCGCGGCAGCAGATCGAAGATCATCGACCGGTTGAAGTCGGCCTCGCGACGGAATGCCTTGAGTGCCTCATCGATGATGAGGTTGTGGTCGAACGCAAGGTTGCCCACACGGTCCACCGGACACCATATGGCCTGCTCCTGGTCGAGTGTGCGTAGCTGTGGAGCATCGATTTTCACCACGGCGAAGTAGCCTACGGTGACGATGCGCTCCACCTTTGCCTGCTGGGCGCGCTCGAGCCAGAGCACATCGCGGGGATTGCTCGTGCGGTTGCGTGAACCGAATGCCTTGAACTGCCTCATGGACACATCCTTGATGCCCGTGAGTTCATGGAGCACACGCGATGCTGCCTCGTCGAGATCCTCATCCTGATAGATGAGGCTGCCCGGAAGCTTCATGTCGTTGTATTCGCCACCCTGGTCCTCGCCATTGCGTTTGACCAGCAGTACATGCAGGCTCTGGCCGTCAAATCCGAAGACGACACAGTCTATTGATATATGGTTGTTGGCAAGTGGAGTCATGGCAGATAAAAAGTGGTTGTGTGTGCTTCACGCTTCTTGTCAATGATACACTAAATGTGTTTCACGCCGCAAATTTACAAATCTTTTGCCGAAAAAACCAAATAAAAAATGCTGTTGTAAAACATTAAATTCTAATTTTTTAGTTTTCATACAGTTAACAATAAGCCCCTCCTGTGGCCATCGGGCCGGGAGGGGCTGTTACTGTGGTCGGGCCGTCGGCGGCCCGGGAAGATGGACTATTTATTGGCGATCACGCGCATGTGGGTCTCGGGGTAGCGGAGCACGAGGCAGGATGACTCGGTGAGTACCACGGCCTCCGTGTTGCGCACTCCCTGCTTGGCAAACGAGATGCGCTCGGCGCGGAAGGGCACGTGGGAGTACTTGGTCATGTAGTCGGGGTCGATCACCATGCCGTTGCCGGGCATACCGCACAGGTCGAAGATCTCGGAGTGGATCACGTAGAGCGATCCGAATTTCGACACTATCTTGTCGAAGTCCACACCCCATACGGTCTCTTTCTCCCTGGCGCTCACCACTCTCTTGTAGTCGAGCTTGCCTATGGCATCGATCAGATCGGTGCCGCCCACGAGGATCTTGCGGCGCGAGCCGGTACCGCCGGTGAAGGCCTTGCGCATGAGATCGAGCATGTCGTTCTCCTTGAATGCCTGCAGGTCGATGTCGTGGGTTTTGCCGGCCTGATTCCATATTCCTCCTGTGAGATATACTTCCGATCCGTCGCCGGTGTCCAGACGGCTGCGCTCGCCGAAGAGAAAGCTCTTCTCCATGCCCAGACGCATGTCGAGCACAGCCACCTCCTCCTGGTCGCTGAATGTCCAGCCCACCTCCTTGTCGCTCAGGCGCTGGTACATCGACTCCTCCACCTGAGCCTTGAAGATCTGGCAGTAGTTGAAGCGCTTGGTGGGAAGTGCGGTATACTGCGGGGTCTGCACGTCGAGCTCGTCGGCCGCGCGGCCCATGCGCACTATGCGGGTTCCTTTGGCTATGGCAGGGATGGTGGCTGTGCCTACGGGGATAAGCTCTGTCATCATCCCCTCCACCTTTTTCACATAGCAGATCAGGGGCTTTTCATTGCCGGCCTCGCCAACATTGACGGTGGGAAACATCACCGTCTCTGAGGCGGAGAGCACACCTGACTTGTCCACGCGTGTTTCTATCGTAGTCCCTGCCGTGATATCCTGCTGCGGGATATCCTTCCCTAAGGTCACCTCGCCGGGCTTCATGTTCACGGAGTAGAAGTCTACCTTCATCGATCCGGCATGGCGTGCACCGCACATGCGGGATATCTGGTCGATGGGGGTGGATGCAGGGCGTATCTTTACGATGCGGCGGTCTATCTCGCTGCGGAGCAGGGCGGGGGAGAGCTGTTCGGTCACCGCTGTGGTGAGCGGTGCGTTGCTTACGGATGCGGTGGCGGAGTGGATCTCGGGGGTGAGGTTGTTGTTGTCGTTCATTTCTGTTCGTTGTTTTGATGGTGATAATGTTGTGGTTGATTTACTTCATGTCCCAGGCGCTTCCGGCTGTGTGGGTCAGCACGCGTGTGGTGGCGTCGGTAGCGTCGGAGGGCGGGGTGTCGGTGGTCAGCAGTTCCCACAGGCCCAGCTCTTCTTTTGCATCGTCCGCAGGGGGTGATTTTGTCTCGTCGTTCATGATTCAGTACTTTTTTTGTTGGTTGACGATGCAAAGTTACGGTTGCGGCATGGGCAAAAAGGTGCGATAATATCGCGGACAGAAAAATTTTCCATACCTTTGCGGAACACCAATGGAAACACGTATGAAAACAAGACTTCTGCAAACTATCCTCCTTGCCGGCGCGCTCTTTGCGTCATGTGCCGGCGACAGGGAGATCACCCTCTCCGCATCCGATCCCCACATTACTTATATGGGCCGTACAGCCGTGACGCCTGACGGGAATGTGGCATTCAATTATCCCGGAGTCACTGCCTTGCTCGATTTCGAGGGCGACTCTGTGGCCATGCTCACCAGTCCCGGCAGCGGATCGTGGATGGTGGAGATCGATTCAATGGCGCCTGTCAGGATCAATGTGGGTGCCACCGACTCTGTCATCACCCTCGGCCGTGATCTCGGTCCGGGCGTCCACCGCGCCAGAGTGGCTTATTGCATAGAGGGGTATGAGCATCATCCCGAGATCCGCGGCTTCCGCCTTCCCTCCGGCGCCACCGTGCATCCGGCGCCAGTCAAGGGTGGGCTGAAGATGGAGTTCATAGGCAACAGTATTACCTGCGGCTACGGCACCGAGGCCGACAGCGCACAGGTGCATTTCAGCTACGATACCGAGAACCATTGCCTCGGCTACGCATATCTGACGGCCCGCGCCCTCGACGCTGACTTCAACATGGTGTGCCGCTCCGGCATAGGCATGTACCGCAACTACAATGGCCCGCGCGAGGGTAACGACAAGGAGACAATGCCGCTCGAATATGACTACACGATGCTCTATGATCACTCGCAGCCTTGGGACTTCGGCCGCTTCACACCCGATGTGGTGTGCATCAACCTCGGCACCAACGATACCTCCACATCCAATTATGATATAGATCTTTACGAGCAGGCCTACGGCCGTTTCCTCGATCGTGTGCGTGCCAATTATCCCGAGGCGAAGATAGTGCTTCTCACCGGCTCGATGCTCTCTGGTCGTGAACTCGCCGATGTGACCGGGGCACTTGACCGTCTGGCCTCCTCGCGTCAGGGTGTGTACCGTTTCGACATGACCCCCGAGGATGGCTCAATGGGCTACGGTGCCGACTATCATCCCTCGCGTGCACGCGCAGCCCGCATGGCCGAGGAGCTCACCGCCTACCTCCGCACCATAATCTGACATAAAATCAGGCAAAAATATTAGGTATATATAGAAAGATACGTACGGACAAAGAAAGGACATAAGGGACAAAGATAATTAATTGTCATACTGATGATTAAAAATCTGTCCCTTATGTCCTTTCTTTGTCCTTCTGTGTCTTTCTATCAATTATGACACAGCCTCATATCGGCTATTTTCGACCGAAGTCGGCGGGGATCTCGCCCCAGTTGGGGGTGTCCCATGTAAGTATCGGGTTGGTGATGGCGTTGGCATGGAGCCATGCCGTAGCGCGGTCCATCATCTCGAAGAGGGTGGCGTTCTGCGGCGTGCGTTGCAGCGACGTCTTGGGCGCACGGTTCCTTACCCATGCGCGGGCAGTGCGCGAGTCGGTATAGATGGGTGTGTCGGGGCGGCCCTGCGCCTTGAGCAGTGCCAGCCCGTGGACAAGCGCCAGATACTCGCCGATATTGTTTGTGCCGCCCTCCAGCGGCCCCACGTGGAATATCCGCTCGCCGGTTCTCACCCATACGCCCTGATACTCCACGGGCCCGGGGTTTTTGGAGCACGCCGCATCAACAGCAAGCGCGTCGAGATGTATCTCGGGGTGCGAGGCATAGTCGGTGGTCTCGGGTTTGTGTGAGGCTATGGCCGTGAGTATCTCCATCTGGTCGGCCGGATCGCCGCGATAGGCTGCCACGGCTTCCTCCTGCGATGAAAAACTTTTGTATTTAGCTCCGGGATATCCTTTGGTATGGAGTTCGCACTCCTCCCACGAGTCAAATACTCCGGTGGCGTATCCCTCCCATATCACATAAAATTTCCTTCTCCTCATGACAGTGTCAGATAAATGGATATGTCCACGCTGCGCGTGCGCATGGCTGCGGCCACGCGTCTGTTCACGATTTTTCCGAAGAATGTCATCGTGGCCTTCTGCATTCCCGGCAGCAGGCGCAGGGCGTTCGCCGGCCCCTCGCATCCTGCAATGCTCTCCATGAATGTGAGCAGGGTGTTGCTCAGCGCCATAGCTGCCGTTCGGGCCACCGCGCTTCCGGCATTGATGAAGCATATGCGCCCCTCCGTGCGGGCCGATCCGTCCATTGCCGAGATCATGGCAAGGTCAAGCGGAGCCATCGACGGGAAGGCCGACCCGTCGGCATCGGGGTTGAGGTCGAACGTCACCACCCCGCGTTTCATGTGTCCCACCGTGTCGGCGTGAAGGGCGAAGGGCTGTGAGGTGGGGGTGACTATGACCACATCAGCGCTCCGCAGCGCGTTGTCGAGAGTGCGCGGGTGGAGTGATGAGGTGATGGCCCAGGGGCCAAGCTCCTGCGATGCGCGGCGCAACGAGTAGACATCGTTGTCAAACATTCTCACTGTGGCGCCGAGGCCCATGGCCGACCGCGCGGCGGCGCAGGCGGCTATCCCCGAGCCTATGATGAGGGTCTCGCACGGCACGATTCCGGCCACGCCCCCCAGCAGTATCCCCTTGCCGCGGCCCGGATCGGCCAGTAGCGATGAGGCGATGGCTACGGATGCGCGGCCATCGATCTCGGCCAGTATGTCGGCGAATGGCGTGCATCCGTGGGGATCCTCCACCAGATCGAGGGCTATCGAGATGATATGACGGTGAAGCAGTTCGCGTATGGCCTCCGGGTGACAGGCCACCGGCCGCAGCATGGTCAGCAGCATGGCTCCGCGGCGCATGTCCCTGATGTCGGCGGCGGTCAGGGTGCCGACCGATATGACTATGTCGCATGCCATGGCCTCCTGACGTCCGCACACCTCCACTCCTGCCCGAGTGTAGGCTCCGTCACTGTAATGTATGGACCGTGCCGCACCCTCCTGCATCCTGATCCTGAATCCGCGCTCTATCAGCTGCGCCGCCCCCTCGGGGGTGAGCGGGAAGCGCCGTTCGGCGGTGTCGGTGCATGTGGGCAGCCCTATGGTGAGGCTGCGCCGCGAGGTCATTGTCTCGCAGGGTTGTTCAAGTGGGGTGGGTGCTGTCATAGCATGAATTGTTGCTTGAATTTCTCCACTGTCGCGGCTATTTCCTGCTCGTTTTCGAGCAGAGAACTGTCGAATGTGGCGGTGGCCATGTCATATTTCCCGCGGCGTTTTTCCATCTGGGCAGTGATGAACTCCTCCAGCTCATCGTCGGCGAGCGCCGCGATGAGCGGGCGGCGGGCGCGTCCCTCGCGCAGACGGTTCATCAGCCGGGAGTGCTCCACGGTGAGCTGCACGGTGAGTCCGCACGAGTTCATCAGCTCCATGTTGCCGGGCTGGCACGGTGTGCCCCCTCCGCACGCTATGAGCGCTCCGCCGGGGGTGGCGGCAGCCCTCCCGAGCGCCTCGCGTTCAAGAGCTCTGAACGCGCTCTCGCCCTTTGAGGCGAAGATCTCGCTTACGGTGCATCCGGCCATTTCCTCCACCATATCGTCGAGGTCGATGAAGCGCACTCCGGTGGCCGCGGCGAGCGCCCGTCCGAGCGTGGTCTTGCCGCTGCACATGTAGCCTATGAGAAATATGGGTTTCATTTCGGCAAATTTACCGAATTTTAATCAAAATCCACATCTCGTTTGTTAAATTTTTAAACGAACGTTTCAACTATTTCACAACTATCTCTACAATGGACAGAAAGATACGGGAGAAATCCGCAGGATACACAGGTATGGTTTGCCTCATGGCATTGATGATCTTCTGTATCCTCTTGTCCGCACCCCGGAGCCATGCCGGCGAGCGCCCCACTGTGGGCCTCGTCCTCTCCGGCGGTGGGGCTAAGGGAATAGCACACATCGGTGTGATACAGGCATTTGAGGAAAATGACATCCCTATCGACTATATCACCGGCACCTCCATGGGCGCTATCGTGGGCAGCCTATATGCCTCGGGCTATACACCGGCCGAGATGCTGGAGCTGATAGCATCGCGCGGGTTTGCCTACTGGTCCACTGGCAAGATCGATCCTGACTACACGTACTATTTCCTCACACGCGACAAGAGCCCCGTGTTCGTGCGCCTAAATCTCGGCAAGGACTCCACAAGTGTCACATCCGTGCTCCCTATGAGCCTCATCAACCCCATACCGATGAATATGGCATTTCTCGACATCTACTCGCGCTTTACAGCGCAGTGCGGGGGTGACTTCGACAGGCTCTTCGTCCCCTTCCGCTGTGTCACCTCCGATGTCTACGCCAAGCACAAGGTGGTCCTTTCCAAGGGTTCGCTTGCCGATGCCGTGCGCATGTCCATGTCCTTCCCCATGGTCTTCGAGCCGATTCTGCTCGATGGCGTGCCCATGTACGACGGCGGTATATATGACAATTTCCCGGTGGATGTGATGGTGGATGACTTCAACCCCGACGCGCTCATAGGCGTGGATGTAGGGTCGAAGGATGCTCCCCCTGCCTCGCGCAACCCCATGTCGCAGCTCGAGGATATGATCATGCAGCCCGATGACTACCCTTTCCCCTATGGCAAGGGCGTGTACATACGCATTGACCTCGACCGTTTCGGCCTGCTCGATTTCGACAAGTATCAGCAGATATATGATATAGGTTACCGCCGTGGCCTCGAGATGGTCGATTCGGTACGTCTCAAAGTGCGCTCATCCGTGGCCGCCGCCGATGTGGAGCGCCGCCGCAAGGAGTTCAAGGCTGCTACTCCGCCGTTCAGGATCGACTCCGTCACCGTGAGTGGAGGCACCCCCGGCGAGAACCGCTATCTCCGCTCTCTGTTCACTCCCGGAGGCCGGACGGTATCTACTTATCCGGAGGCCCGCGACGCTTATTACCGGGCCATCAGTTCCGGACAGCTTCAGAATCTTGTACCTACCCCTGTGCTCAATCAGGCCGACTCCTCCTTCACGCTCAACTACCGCGCCGTGGTCAAGGAGAAATACAACGTTGGCATAGGCGGCTACATATCCTCGTCAACAAACAGCATGCTCTTCTTCCATGCCGGCTACAACACGCTGCGCTTCAAGTCGCTCAATGCCGATATCAATGCATGGGTTGGTCAGAGCTATCTCGCCGCCGAGGGGAGATTCCGCGCGTTCTTCAACACCTATCGCCCGTCGGCTCTCGAGATGCGTGTCGTAGTGTCGAGGCAGAAGTATCACGAGACCGAGAAACTGTTCTATCAGATCGACGCCCCCGACTTCATACGCCGCTCCGAGGCTTTCGGACGTGCGGCTTTCGCGTGGGGGCCTACCCATCGCACCCGTGTGGAGGCCGGCATTGGATTCGGTCATCTCACCGACCGCTACCATTCGCGACCCGCTGCCGGCGCAGTCGACGGGGAGGAGATGATGATACGCGACCGCGGCATTTTCAATCTCGGTCAGCTGCGTATGGCATGGGAGTACAACTCGCTCAACTCCGCCGATGATCCCACCTCGGGCATGTCCATAGAGGCCTCGGCGGCAGCCATAGCCGGAAAATACCACTACCGTGCCGACGGCGGTGCCTCACCTGAGGTGAATAGCGATGTGCGCTGGCTTCAGGCACGTCTCGAGGCAGTGAGATATTGGCCGCTGGACCGCCGCTTCTCCGTGGGCGCACGCTTCGGCACACTCCTCTCCACCCGCAAGCTTCTCCCTACCTACGAGGCTTCAATAGTGGCCGCCGAGGCCATCCACCCCACACCTTCGAGCTACAACCAGTTCGCACCCTCGCTCCGCGCCAACTCTTTTGTGAGCCTCGGTGTCATACCCGTTTTCAAGCTCTCCTCCACCTTCTCACTGCGCGGTTCGTTTGTAGGTTTCCTCCCGCTCAGGGCCATCGAGACCGCTCCCGACGGTGTGGGTGCCCGCTATGGCAAGTGGCTGCATGATCCGCAGTTCTTCGGCGAGGTCGAGGGAAGGTTGTCACTCCCGTTCGGGTCCGTGAGCGCCTACGGCAATTACTCCACCGGAGGCATGGGATGGAATTTCGGTATCTCTATCGGCACATTCATCCTCGCCCCGCGCTTCCTGCGATAGTTTTACGCAATGTCTTTTTGCTATATTAAATTTATATTTTGTAGCTAAAATTTATTTTTATTCAATTTTTCTTGTCATTTTGATATGTAAGTGTTAATTTTGCGAGCACAAGTAATAGTCAATACACATTTTCATCATCATTATGGCAATTTTACACAAGACCATTGCTGCCGCGCTCGTCATGACGTCGGCGGCATTCCTGCCCGAGGTCGTTCAGGCAGTACAACCCTACAAACCTGTTGTGTCCGTCAGTTTCGGTATAAGTTCAACATCTACCGGTGAGATCTCCGGCAAAGTCACATCGCCCAAATCGGTGAATGTTCCCGGTAGCGGATGGTGGTCAAGCGACAGTGAGGGAGATCCTCTGCCCGACGGTACCACGATGACCATCAAGGTCACCCGTTCCTGCTACTCGCTCTGGAAGTCGGAGGAGATCACCGTCTTCACTGCCTCCGATGTCGCTCCCGGTCAGGAACTCCCGTTTGTCGATGATGCCGTCCCCGCATGGGAATACGGCTACACCATGACATACACAGCCACAGCCACCATTGGTGAGGATGTGTCGCCCGAGGCCACAAAGTCGCTCTCTCCGGGTCTTGATCTCGTTTTGGCCACACCGGTTCTCTCAGAGACCGCCGACGGGAAAGCCGCAGTCACTGTCACCGTCCCCTCCAAATACAAATTCGACTCTGAGGAACTTGACTTACCTGTAGGGATCACCGGTGTCGAGCTGTATCGTCTGGACCAGTACGACACCAAGCCATCAAGCGGCGACAAGCCCATCGCCACCGTCGAAAATCCTGCAAAGGGTTCGGAGGTGACCCTTACGGATGCTACCCCTGAGATGAACAGCAACAATAACTATTACGTCAAGGTCGTCACTCCGCTTGGCTATGTGGGCAAGCAGGTGACGGGCTGGATTGGCTATGACGTCCCCGGTTATATATCCGGCTATGAAGGCGTCTACAAGGATGGCGGTGTGCTCCTCACATGGGAGGCTCCTACAGCCGGTCAGAACAGCTACAACGGCAGTAAGTTCGATCCCGAGGCCACGCGCTATAAGATCTACCGCGTGTGGGGCTACGGCTCGGATGCCTCGCAGCTCATAGCCGACAATCTTGACAAGACCGAGTTCTTTGACAGCGGTGAGGGTCTCGAGGCTCCCGTCAAGTGCAATTATCGTCTTGAACCCTACAATAATCTCGGAGAAGGCTCTGATGCCTACCCCTACTTCAACGGCTCGGCCACCAATGGCTATTCATATCCCTTCATTGTTGGTCCGGCCTATACGATGCCGTTTGTAGAGACATTCCCCGGCACGTCGCCCGAGAACTGCTGGATACCGGAGAATCCCAACCGTGGCGGCACATGGGCATTCGGAACCAACGTGAGTCTCGGCTCATCCTCCTGGTCTGGACCCTATATCGACGGCCCGTCTGCAGGAGCCGGCATGGCTATCCTCAACTTCAACCAGGGTTATCCCAGCGCCGGTGTGGTCAACTCGCTCACGAGCTATAAGATCAACACCGAGGGCAGCAAGTGTGTGGTGCTCGAGTTCCTGTATTTCGCCCTGGCCTACAACGATGTCAGCATCGATGTTATGGCCTCCGATGCCGAGGGCAATATGGTTTCCGTCAAGAAATTCCTCATAGCCGACGGTGCCAACCTCGACGACTACAGCGCCACAAGCCCGTCCAACTGGCGCCACATGGCCGTGACAATGCCCGCCGATGTGTGTGGCCGCGACGACTTCCGCTTCGCCTTTGGGGCAAGCTTTGATGGCCAGGCCTCGTCGGCCGTCATTGCCGATGTCCGTCTCAGCAACTATCCCGTCATTGAGAAGGTCAACGTGGATGTCGACATTGAATCGCGCACAGCAACTATCTCATGGGATCCCGTCGAAGGAGCCAGAACATACATCGGCTACATCGATGGCGAGAAGTTCGGCGAGGTGTCATCACCCTGGGCCTATGTCGAGACCGGGCGCATTGCCGGCGACCACACCGTCCAGATCCAGCCCATCTTCGGCGATGAGGACACCTCTGTCGAGGGTCTCCTCTCCGAGCCCGAAGCCTTCAACATGGATGTCCAGAACTCCATCACTGATATCGCTGTCGACGGCGACACCATCGTGGACATCTACTCCATCGACGGCAAGCTCGTTAGCTCCGGTGTGAGCGCCTCCTCTGCCCGCACCCTCGCCCCCGGCATATACATCCTCCGTGCCGGCGACAAGGCTGTCAAGCATCTTGTGAGATAAATTCCACTTTTGTTATTAGTCGACTTTTGTTGACTCGGGGCTGTGTCCGGTCGTATAAGATCCGGTCGCAGCCTCTTTCCGATTACCGTCGGAATTGAGCAAAAACGAAAGTTACGGTGTTAGAAGATTATGAATGGACTTATCATAGGTATATTATTGCCCTTCGCGGGCACAGTGGCCGGATCGGCCTGTGTGTTCATGATGCGCCGCAACATGGCGCCGCTGTTGCAGAAAGGGCTTACAGGCTTTGCTGCCGGCGTGATGGTGGCCGCATCCGTATGGTCATTGCTCATACCATCCATCGAGATGACCGGCAAGGAGGGGCTTGCAAGCATCCTCCCTGCTGTCATAGGTTTTGCCCTCGGCATTCTGTTTCTGCTTTTTCTCGATGAGGTTGTACCACACCAGCACATAGAGAGCACGCAGAGCGAAGGCCCGAGATCGCACCTCTCGCGCACATCCAAGCTCGTCTTTGCCGTCACGCTCCACAACATTCCCGAGGGAATGGCTGTGGGTGTCGCCCTTGCCGCGGCCCTCGAGCACAATTCCTATATGCCTATGGCCGGAGCGCTCGCACTCGCGGTAGGCATAGCCATACAGAACTTCCCCGAGGGGGCTATCGTGTCGATGCCGCTTCACACTGCCGGAAATTCCCGTGGGAAATCCTTTCTTATCGGTGCGCTCAGCGGTATTGTGGAGCCTGCCGGAGCCTTGCTCACCATCCTGCTTGCATCATTGGTCATACCCGTGCTCCCCTATCTTCTTGCGTTCTCTGCCGGAGCCATGATGTATGTGGTGGTCGAGGAACTCATACCGGAGACACAGCAGGGGCGCCACTCCAACATCGGCACCATAGGCTTCTCCGTAGGTTTCCTGCTCATGATGGCACTTGACGTCCTGCTTGGATAGAACCCGGCGGCGGTGTGGCAAAGTCCATACAGAAAGATACAAAAAAACACCCGGGCTCTTCCTGCGGAGACCCGGGTATGCATTTAGTATGTTAGGCTATTGGAAAATAAAAAAAAGATAAAAATGTTAGAGTTTGTAGTATTTGTCTTTATGTTGGGTTTGGATTCCGAAAGCGGTGCTACATAGTGGTCTTTCAGGCGATTGCCCTTCAAACCACATGATCGTGATATTGCAAAGGTACGGTTAATTGACCCTGGGATGTAATACTATTTTACCATTTTATTTCCTTTTTGGTCGAAAGTGATACTTTTATGAACGAAAAATACCGTCCGGCACTCTACCGAAGAGTACCGGACGGCGTTTTTTGACATTGGGTAGTGTATGTGTGTGCCTATTGGAAATTACATGAAAATCAGATGATTCTTCAGCGGATTACAATCTTCTTTACCTCGTTGCCCTGACGGCGGATATAAAGGCCGTTGGAGGGGTTGTCCACGCGTACGCCCTGAAGATTGAAGTATTCTACGGGTGCGTTCTCGTCGGTAGTGATCTCGGTGATGGCCGATGAGCCGGATTTGCGCACAAGGTCAACCTTGGTCACGTTCACATTATCACCGCATATCATGATACGCATGTTGTCGGGATCATTGATGCTGGCAATGGCAGCCTCATCGAGGGGCATGCTGAGTGTGCCGTCGGTGGGGAAGAACACTGTACCGTATTCGGCATTGTAGCCTTCTACTGACTTGAACGGTTCCCATACGTCATTGGTCCAGTCGTTCTTGAGAAGAACGAGCTTGATGGAGCCGCCGTCAGCTTTTACGGTATAGGTGATGTCAAGCTTGTCGCCTACCTCCGGGCGGGCTGCCTTGAGGTCGCTCATGGGGATCAAAACTGCTGCACTCCACCAGTCCACAGCCTGATCGCCGGTGAAGAGATTGACATTGGCGGTGGGGTCGAACACCTCAGCGTTCTGGAAATAAGCTGCGGTGATGGTGAGTGTGCCGGCGGCTGAATTCTGGAGATACACCTGCTGCAGATGGTCTTTTCCCTCATCTGAAAGCGGGCACACCACCTTGCTCTTGCCGGCTACAGCCATTGCTTCGGTCGATGCGGGATCCTTGCCTACATACTCTGCCACGGCCTTCACGTCGAAGTCCACAGGGAGGAACTCAACCACGAATTCGTCAAATTTGCTGTAGTCCTGGCTCCCTTCGTTGAACCTCCATCCGCGGCCGGCCCAGGCTGCCTCATAAGTGATGGTCTTTGTCTCCGGGTCATAGCTTGAATTCCATCCGCTGCCGAGATCGGCCAGGGATACTTCAAGGGTTTCGGCCTGTGCGCCGAATGCCATGATGGTCATGGCGGCAAGTGAGAGTAGCTGTTTTTTCATACGCTCTTTGGGTTTAAGGTTTGTTGATATTTAGGTTTGATTCAGAAAAGTTGTTTTTACTTAGGTTCATGTATGGCGTGCGACAGTGATGGATGGCTGCATGCCTGTTCTTCATGGTGAGCTGTCCGATGGCAAATTTACTGCAAATTTTACCTCAGGAGTAATACTATTTTATCCAATTCAAACCAAAAACCTACTCAAAGAGCTTTCAATAGATGGATTTTGCCACTTTTTTCACCGAATCAGTGGCCATAAGTGTATAGAAGTGCAGCGATGGCACCCCGTGGGCCATCAGGTCGCGGCACTGGGCCGTACACCATTCCACCCCTATCTCCTTGGCCTCCTCGTCCGTGCGGCATTTGCGCAGCTCGCATGCGAATTCCTCGGGGATATCGCTGCGGAACACCCTCGGTAGCACCGTCAGTTGACTCAGGTTGACTATGGGTTTTATGCCCGGGATGATCGGCACATTGATACCGGCGGCGCGTGCACGCTCCACAAATGCGTAATACTTCGCATTGTCAAAGAACATCTGAGTTACTAGATACGATGCACCGGCATCCACCTTGGCCTTGGCATAGCGCAGGTCGCTCTCCATGTTGGGGGCGGCCTCATGTTTCTCCGGATAGCATGCCATGCCGTAGCTGAACGGAGTGGCATTAGGCTCGAAGGTCAGACCGTCGGCATAGACTCCTCTGTTGAAATCATTCACCTGAGTTTGCAGGTCGGTAGCATGCAGATTCACCACCGATGGGTCGGTCGACTTGTCCGGGCCCTTGGCGTCGCCCTGCAGCAGCAGCAGATCATGCACACCGAGAAAGTTGAGATCTATGAGAGCATATTCCGTCTCGTCGCGTGTGAACCCCTTGCATATGATGTGGGGCACCGCCGTGATGCCATAACGGTTCTGGATGGCCGAAGCGATGGCCACCGAGCCGGGGCGTTTCCTCACCTTGCGCTTCACGATGGTTCCGTCGGGATTCTCGCGGTATATCTCCTCGCTGCGGTGGGAGGTGATATTGATATACTTCGGGTCAAACTCGCGCAGCTTGTCTATTATGCCATACACGCGCTCTATGTCATTACCCTTCAGCGGAGGGAGGATCTCGAATGAGAAGGCCGTGCGTCCCTGCGATGCGTTTATGTGATCTATGACTCTCATGATTGCAAAGTTAAGCAAAAATCTGCTCAGAACCGACAATCTTGACCGAAAATCTATATCCACCATGACAAATCAGTACTTTGCCGGCGTCTGACATACAGATTTTCATGATGGTAATGAGGATACATAAGAAGGACAGAGGAGACAGTCGAGTTCAATATCTTGAAGATAATGAGTCTCAATCTGTCTCCTCTGTCCTTCTTATGTATCTGATTTTCCTTTTTTACATCAGTGAAAAGGGGATGTATCAGGCAGCCTTGGCGCCCTTGTTGCGGCGGCTGTCGGTGAGGTAAGCCACCGGTGCTGCCACGAACATTGTGGCGAGTGTACCGATGATCACACCGAAGATCATTGCGAATACGAACGAGCGGATGGCATCACCACCGAGGATGAAGATGCACAGGAGCACCAGGAGGGTGGAGCCTGATGTCATCACCGTACGGCCGAGGGTCGAGTTGATCGAGGAGTTGATCGTGGTGAAGAAATCCTGCTTGGGATAGAGGCCTGTGTTCTCACGCACACGGTCGAACACTACCACGGTATCGTTGATCTGATAACCGATCACGGTAAGGATAGCGGCGATGAACGACTGGTCGATCTCCATGGCGAAGGGGAACACGCCCCAGAAGAGCGAGTAGAAACCTACGATGGTGAAAGCTGTGAAGGCCACGGCTGCGAGAGCACCCACCGAGAAGGCCACGTTGCGGAAACGGAGCAGGATGTAGAGGAACATGGCCAGAAGAGCGAGGCCTACGGCGATGTAGGCATCGGTACGCATGTCGTTGGCCACGGTCGGACCTACTTTCTGCGACGACTGGATACCTACGTTCTCGTTGGTGGTCGAGAAGTCCTCCATGCTCATACCGTTGAGCTCATCCTTGAGACCGTTGTAGAGTATCTCGGTGATCTCGTTGTCGATACCCTCCTCGTCGGAGTCGATCTTGTAGTTGGTGGAGATACGCACCTTGGTGTTGTCGTCGATGGTGATGACGCTCAGCTGTGCGCCGCCGAAGAGCGGGGTCAGCTTGGCGTCGAGCTCGTGGGTCTTGACGGGATGATCGAACTGAACCACGTAGTTGCGGCCACCGGAGAAGTCGATACCCTGGTTGAGACCGCGGATCACGAGGCTGCCGATCACTACAAGGCAGGCTATGCCTACGATGGTGAAGCTCACCTTGCGGGCACCGAGGAAGTTGAACTTCGAGCCGGTGAACATCTTGCGGGAGAGGGGAGTGGTGAACGTAAGGTTCTCAAACGCCTTGGTCTTGCCGCAGAGAATGTAGATGAGACGGGTCAGATATACAGCCGTGAAGAACGAGCAGATGATACCGATGATCAGCGTGGTGGCGAAGCCCTTGATGGGACCTGTACCGAAGAGGAGCAGGATCACACCGGTGATGATCGAGGTGAGGTTGGAGTCGAAGATGGCAGAGAAGGCGTTGGAGTAACCGTCGGCGATGGCCTGACGTACATTCTTTCCGGCGCGGAGCTCCTCCTTGGCACGCTCGTAGATGAGCACGTTGGCGTCAACGGCCATACCGAGGGCGAGCACGATACCGGCTATACCCGAGAGCGTGAGCACTGCCTGGAATGAGGCCAGGATACCGAACGTGAAGAAGATATTGAAGATAAGGGCCACGTTGGCTATAAGGCCGGGGATGAAGCCGTAGATGAGGCACATGAACACCATCAGCAGCACGAGGGCGATGATGAACGACCACAGACCGTCCTTGATGGCCTGCTCGCCGAGCGACGGACCGATAACGGTGTCGGAGATGATGTCTACCTTGGCAGCCATCTTACCGGACTTGAGCACGTTCGAGAGGTCCTTGGCCTCGTCGGTGGTGAAGTCGCCGGTGATCTGTGAGCGGCCACCCTCGATCACGCTGTTCACGCGGGGTGCCGAGTATACATGGTCGTCGAGCACGATGGCCACCTGCTTCTCGATATTGGAGGCGGTGATGCGGGCCCACTGGCGTGCGGCTTCGGGCTTCATGTTCATGCTCACGTAGTTGCCACCCTGCATGGCGTCATAGTCGCTGGTGGCGGAGGTGATCACGTCGCCGCTCAGTGCAGGCTTGCCGTTGGTGGTCTTCAGGGCAACGAGCTGGTAGATGGCGAGGTTACGTTTGCCGCGCACACTGTCGTTGATCTGCACTACCTCGGGTTTGAATTCCCAGGCGAGCTTGAGGTTGGCGGGGAGGATACGCTTGGCGGCGGGGGAGGCGAGAAGGGCGTCGATGGTGTCGCGGGCTGTCTCGGAGGCTGCGCCTACGCCGATGATGTTGCGGGGATTACCTACCTGGAGGAAGTAGTCGAAGAGACCCTTGCCGTTGCCGGTGGAGTCCGTGCGCAGAGTGTTGTCGAGCTGCTGGAGCACACCGGAGATCTCAGAGAACGGGGTGGTCTCGTAGAACTCGAGGTTGGCGCTCGACTTCAGAAGCTCGCGCACACGGTCATGCTCCTTCACGCCCGGAAGCTCAAGGAGGATCTGGCCGTCCTTCTCAAGCTCCTGGATGTTGGGGGCTACGACGCCAAACTGGTCGATACGGGTGCGGAGCACGTTGGTCGACGAGCTTACTCGGTCCTTCACCTCCTGCTTGAGGGCACGCTTCACGGCATCGAAGTTGTCGCCGCGCTTCACCTGATCTTTGAATACTACCGACAGATCGCCCTGGGGATCCAGCTTGCGGTACTCATCGCAGAATATGTCGATATAATCGGCACTCTTGTTGGCGCGGGCCACGGAGTCGGAGTTGGCCACAGCTTTGTCGAAATAGGGGTTGCCGTCGGCATTGGCCATGGAGCGAAGGATATCGGGAACGGAAACCTGGAGGGTGACGTTCATACCGCCCTTAAGGTCAAGACCGAGACCTACAGCGAGTTTCTGTACTTCATTAAAAGTATAACCTAAGTAGACCTTCTCATTAGCGATGTTCTTGATGTAGTCGCTGTAGGCCTTGCGATTAGTTTCGGGGGAGTTGTTGTCCTTGGCGGCCTCGGCTGCTGCGAATTCCGCAGCTTTGCCCTCGTAGTGGTTGGTGACAACCGTGAACGAGAGGTAGAAGAGGCAGATAAGCACCATGAAGATGGCTATCACACCGGCAACAACACTTCCCAAAGATCCTTTGCTTTGCATGTGTTAATGTTGTGTATTTAAGTGAATTAAGGATGAATAATTAGCTTAGGGAACGGGCGGGACACACTTTGCCCCGCCTTTTTGAGAGTGCAAATATACTAATTTTCTTTTAAATACGTGATTTCTCTCTCTTTTTTTGAATTATTTAATAGTGCCCCTGCGCCCACGGGCAATATCCCGCGCCCGCGGGCGTTATCCTATAGAAGTGAGAATAGAAGTGAGAATACTCTTACACCGTTTCAGGATCATAGTCCCTCTGATGGCTGCGGCGCTTGCCGTGGCCGTGTCTTCATGTTCGCCCAAGAAGAACACCGCCGCCACTCGCAACTATCAGGCTTTCATCACCCGCTACAATGTCTACTTCAACGGCGACCAGCACTTTAAGGAAACTCTCAAGGAGATGGAGCGCAACTACGAGGATGACTACACCACCACTCTCTTCATGCACCCCGCCGAGGCAAAGGCCAACCCCAAGGCTCCGCAGCCGTCCGGATCGTTCACCCGATCCATCGAGAAGGCCCAGAAGGCCATCCAGCTCCACAGCATCAAGAAGCGCCCGCGCCGCAAGCCCGGCAAGGGCAATGATCCCGAGTACAAGAAATGGCTCAAGAGGGACGAGTACAACCCCTTCCTCCACAATGCCTGGATGATGATGGGGCGGTCGCAGTACTTCGACGGTGATTTCCTCGGTGCGGCCTCCACGTTCTACTATGTCGCCAAGCATTTCTCATGGCTTCCGGCCACGGTCACCGAGGCTCAGCTCTGGCAGGCGCGGTCATACTGCGCTCTCGACTGGCTCTTCGAGGCCGAGACCATACTGCGGCGCATCAAGGAGGATCAGCTCACATCCTCCACCCTGCGCGATCTCTACTACTTCACTTACGCCGACTACTACCTGCGCTCCCACGACAATCCGCGCGCCATCAGCATGCTCACCATGGCCGTGAAAAGTGCCAAGGGGTCGCAGAAGACGCGCCTCAACTATCTTCTCGGCCAGCTTTACGCCGCTGAGGGGATGCGTCGCGAGGCCTACCAGGCTTTCGGCAAGGCCGGAAGTGCCTCCGGAGCGCCTTACCGCACCCGCTTCAACGCTCGCATCAGGCAGAGCGAGGTGTTCGAGGGACAGGATATCACCCCCGAGGTCAAGGCGCTCAGACGCATGACCCGCTACGGTGCCAACAAGGAGTATCTCGACCAGATCTACTATGCCATAGGCAACCTCTACCTGTCCCGCCGCGACACCACTAATGCGATAGCCAACTATATCCTCGCCGCCGACCACTCCACACGCAACGGTATCGACAAGGCCATCTCGCAGGTCACTCTCGGTGGCCTCTACTATGACCGTGGCCGCTACGACCTCGCCCAGCCCCGCTATGCCGAGGCCGTCCCGCAGCTCCCCGACACATATCCCGGCTATGCGCAGCTCAAACGCCGCTCCGATGTGCTCGACGAGCTTGCCGTCTATGCCCAGAACGTCGTGCTCAACGACTCCCTCCTGCGCCTCTCGGCCATGCCCGAGGAGGAGCAGCTCAAGGTGATAGGCAAGATCATAGACGACCTGAAGAAAAAGGAGAAAGAGGAGGCCGAGGCCGCACGCCGCGAGGAATATCTGGCCCAGCAGGAGGCCAACGGTTCCAATCTACAGACCGGTAATGCCCAGGCTCCTAATGCGTTCACCCTCAACACTGACAAATCATGGTACTTCTACAATACGGCCACACGCAACGCCGGACGCACCGACTTCCAGAAGCGGTGGGGCTCGCGCAAACTCGAGGATGACTGGCGCCGACGCAACAAGGCATCTTTCTCCATGTCCTCACCGGATGACGGTGACGATGGCGATGAGTCTGATGATGACTCCGGCTCCTCCTCTGCCACCCCCGAGGACTTCAACGAGACCAAGGAGGAGAAGGAGGCCCGCGAACGCGAGCAGGATCCGCACTATCCGGAATATTATCTCCGTCAGATACCAAAGACCGATGCCGAGAAGACCACAGCCGCCGAAGTCATCCAGGAGGGTCTCTACAACTCGGGACTCATACTCAAGGACAAGCTCGAGGACTTCGACGCCGCCAAGGCCGAATGGGACAAGCTCCAGTCCCGCTACCCCGACAACGTATACCGTCTGGACATATACTACAACGAGTATCTCATGAATATGCGCCGGGGCCTCACGGCCGAGGCCGAGCATTACCGTGCACTCATACTCAAGGAATTTCCCGAGTCGAAATATGCCGCGGCCATGCGCGATCCCGACTATATCGAGAAGCTCCGCACCATGGAGGCCCGTCAGGAGGCCATGTACGAGAAGGCCTATGCCGACTATCTCGCCGACCGCAACTCCGCCGTCCATGCCGCCTATGCCGAGGTGGAGCGCGAATTCCCCCTCTCGCCCCTCATGCCCAAGTTCATGTTCCTCCATGCTCTGGCCTACGTCACTGAGAACGATACCCCCGCGTTCACGCGCACCATCGACGACCTTCTCTCGCGCTATCCCGAGGCCGATCTCGCCCCCCTCGCTTCCGAGTGGCTCAAAGGGCTTAAGGCAGGACGAGAGCTACACAGCGGCGGCTCCAATGCCCGGGGCATGATCTGGGACATACGTCTCACCAACGACTCCACGGCCCTCGCCGGCGAGGCGGGCGAGATAGAGTTCACCATCGCCCCCGACGATCCCCACTACCTTGTGCTCCTCTTCTCCACCGATGCCGTATCGCCCAACACTCTCCTCTACGAAGTGGCCCGACACAACTTCTCCACCTATGTGGTGAGGGACTTTGATATCGAGCTGATGAACTTCGGGCCGCTCGGACTCCTTATAATAAAAGGTTTCGCCAACCAGGCCGAGCTAAACCACTATCGCTCTCTTCTGGCCCGCGACGGCACCTTCACCATGCCCGAGGCGGTGCGTCCTGTGGAGATCTCGCGCGATAACTTCGACAAACTCCTTCAGGGGGGCGGATCGTTCGACGACTACTTCCGCTTCACAGGCGAGGAGACCATCCGTGCCACCCACGAGTCCGTGCTCCCGCCCGACGAGTATCCTCCGGCCGAAGAGATGTACGCTCCAGCTCCTGACGCAGTTTCGTCGCCCGATGTGGAGAGCGAGGAGCCGTCACCGGCCACACCCGATGTCGCGCCTGAGCGCGAGCCAGAGCCCGAACACAAGTCCGAGCCGGTTCCCGCCCCGGTGGCAAAACCCGCCCCGGCTCCGGTTGCTGAGCCAACACCCCCTGTGCTCCCGTCCTACCCCATAGGCTCGGAGGGCGACGAGGAGGATTGACAGATTGTAAAGAACGAAAAAAACACCCATCCCTCATATGGCAACTATCCTCTGGGCCGACGATGAGATTGATCTCCTCAAGCCCCACATAATGTTCCTCCAGGCCAAGGGCTATGACGTGGTCACCGCGTGCAGCGGCGCCGACGCCCTGGCCCTCGTGGACGAGCGCCCGTTCGACCTCATTATACTCGACGAGAACATGCCCGGCCTCACCGGCCTGGAGACTCTCCAGCGCATCAAGCTCGTGCAGCCCCACATCCCCGTGGTGATGATCACCAAGAGCGAGGAGGAGAACATCATGGACCAGGCCGTGGGCAACAAGATTGCCGACTATCTCATCAAACCCGTCAACCCCAAGCAGATCCTCTCATCCATCAAGAAGAATCTCCACGCCGAGGAGCTTGTGTCGCAGCGCACCTCCACCGACTATCGTCAGGAGTTCTCGCGCATCTCCTCGCTCATCAACGAGGCCTCAAGCATGGAGCAGTGGATGGCACTCTACCGTCTCCTCGTCCATTGGGAGATGGAGCTCTCCGAGGCCGGTACATCTATGGATGAACTCCTCACCATGCAGCGCGACGAGGCCGAGGGGACTTTTGCCAAATACGTGCGCCGCAACTATGAGCGCTGGGTCACCGACACTCAGGCCGAGGGGCGCCCACTCATGTCGCCCGACGTGTTCAAGCGTCGCGTCTTCCCCGAGCTCGACGAGGTCGCCGGTGCCACGGGCAAGATCTTCTTTGTGCTCATTGACAATTTCCGCCTCGACCAGTGGGCGGCCATAAAACCCCTCCTTGCCGACACCTTCTCGTTTCGCGAGGAGCTCTACTGCTCCATCCTTCCCACCGCCACCCAGTATGCCCGCAATGCCATCTTCTCAGGTCTCATGCCCATCGACATCTCGCGCATGTTCCCCGACCTGTGGGTGGACGAGGACTCCCCCGAGGGGAAGAATCTCAACGAGTCGCCGCTCATTGCCACACAGTTCGAGCGTTTCCGCCGCAAGTGCCGGTTCTCCTACACCAAGATCAACGACTCTCAGGCGGGCGAGAAACTGCTGCGTGATTTCAACAATCTGCTCGGCAACGACCTCAACGTCATCGTGCTCAACTTCATCGACATGCTCTCGCATGCCCGCACCGAGTCGCGCATGATCCGCGAGCTCGCCTCCACCGATGCCGCCTACCGCTCCATCACCGAGTCTTGGTTCCGCCACTCCCCGGCCATCGAGATTTTCCGCCGCATAGCCGCTGCCGGCGGACGCATCATCCTCACCACCGACCATGGCACCGTGCGTGTGGACCGTCCCGTCAAGGTGGTCGGCGACAAGAACACCAACACCAACCTCCGCTACAAGATAGGCAAGAACCTCGCCTACAACCAGCGCGAGGTCTACGAGATAAAGAATCCCTCACGCTTCGGCCTCCCGGCCCCCAACATCTCCTCGGCCTACATCTTCGCCACGGGCAGGGACTTTTTCGCCTATCCCAACAACTATAACCATTATGTGCAATACTATGACGGCACCTTCCAGCATGGTGGCATATCATTGCAGGAAATGCTCGTGCCGCTCATCACAATGACACCGAAATGAAAGAGATCATCATCAGGACTCCGGCCGACCTCCCCGCTGCGGCCGAGGAGTTTCTCGCCCTCATGGGCGACGAGACCGTCTATACCTTCGAGGGTGAGATGGGTGCGGGCAAGACCACATTCATCAACGCGCTGGCTCGCGCCCTCGGCGTGAGCGAGGAGGAGGCCACAAGCTCCCCCACATTCGCCATCGTCAACGAGTACCGCTCCGACACCACAGCCGAACTCATCTACCACTTCGACCTCTACCGTATCGAGAATCTCGAGCAGGCTTTCGACATAGGCATAGAGGACTACCTCGACTCCGGCGCCCTATGTCTCATCGAGTGGCCCGACCGTATCGACGACATTCTCCCCGACGACACCGTGCGTGTCAACATCGAAGTGCTCCCCGACGGCTCACGCAAGCTCACGGTCAATGGAGGTGATAACGCTTGACACCGTAGACTCCACCAACTCCTACGCCGCCGCCCATGCCGGCTCGCTGACCCACGGCGACATAGTCATGGCCCGCGGGCAGACAGCCGGGCGCGGACAGCGTGGCAACAGCTGGGAGGCGGAGCCGGGACTCAACCTCACCCTCTCCGTCATGCTCCGTCCGGAGGCCACCGAGGCCGCATGTCAGTTCGACATATCGAGCGCTGTGGCTCTTGGGGTGGTGGAGATGCTCTCCCCCCTGCTCCCGGGCATGGAGGTGCTCATCAAGTGGCCCAACGACATCTATGTGGCTGACCGCAAGATAGCGGGCATACTCATCGAGAACTCTCTGTCGGGGCGCTACATAGCGCGCTCTATTGCCGGCATAGGTGTCAACATCAACCAGAGGGAGTTCCGTTCCGATGCGCCCAACCCCGTTTCGGTCTGGCAGCTCACGGGGCATACCCATCCACTTGGGCCGCTTGCCGCCACACTCGGCGCCGCAATCATGCGCATGCTCGAACTCCCTGTGGATGAATTGCGCTCCCTCTACGCCTCGCGTATGTGGCGCAGGGAAGGCTATCATCCCTACCGCGACAATCTGCGCGGCGACGACTTCATGGGCCGTATCACGGGCATAGCCCCCACCGGCCACATCACCATCGAGGACACCGCCGGCCACTCCCGCACCTTCGCCTTCAAGGAAGTCACCGCCCTCCTTGCCACATGACATGGCAGAGTGTCAAAATATAGAAAGATACAGAAAGACAAAAAGGATAAAAGTGACAAATAATTAATATTCAGATAATTATTTATGTCACTTTTATCCTTTTTGTCTTTCTGTATCTTTCTATTGTTTATGACAATTCTTGTTCTGTTTCTTTTGTCCTCTTTTAGTTCTTTTGTTTCCTCTCACCCGGCTTTCGGTCCATGCTCCACCAGGCATATACTATATAGGCGAGCACGAAGGGGATTATCAGCGATACATAGCTCATGGCCGTCAGCGTGAACATCGACGACGAACTGTTGTAGATGGTCAGCGACGAAGCCGGATCCATCAGCGACGGATAGTAAGGCGTATTGCAGTAGCCGGCCACCCAGAAGAGACTCAGCACCACCAGCGCCGTGCCTATTCCGCTCCACCATATGCCGCAGGTCCAGTGGCGGGCAAAGGCCGAGCGGATCACACCGTAGAGCACCATCACAGTCCCCGCGAGGAAGGCCGCGAGAGCCGCCGGCATACACAGATAGTTGTGGAGATACTTGTACTCCCTCGGCTCAAACACCGAAGCCGTGCCGTCGAGTCCGCCCTGCTTCACCGTCTCAAGCGAGGTGGATGTGAGCAGCAGACCTGTGAACAGCAGGAAGAACACCACGAAGATCACACCGTTGACGAGCACTCGGCGCTTGTTGGAGTCGAAGAATGCCCCCGCCTCCGGGTGATTGTTCATCATATAGAGAGCTGCCTGCGTGCGGGCCAGGAAGAGCACCGCGAATCCAAGCACCAGATTCTTCCAGCAGAATATGGCCTCGAGTCCATGGGTCGGTGCCCAGCGCGATATCACCGGTGCGCCACCGTCAAGGATATTACCCTTGGCCACACTGAACTCTGCCCCGAAAAACATCATGGCCACCGCCACGCCGAGGAGCACACAGCCCACCGATCCGTTGATGAACAGGAAGATGTCATACGTCCGTGTGCCGAACACATTGCCCGGCTTGCTGCGGAACTCATAGCTCACCGCCTGAAGCACGAAGCTCAGCAGTATCAGCACCCACAGCCAGTAGGCGCCACCGAAGCTTGTGGAATAGAACAGAGGGAAGGAGGCGAAGAACGCTCCGCCGAACACCACCAGCGTGGTGAACGTCAGCTCCCACTTGTGGCCAAGCGAGGATATCATCTTCCCGGCGGCTTCCGACCGTGGCGCCACTCCGGGCAGGAAAGTCTGGCCCCCCTGCACGAAAAGCATGAAAACGAGTATGGCTCCAAGCACTGAGATGAGAAGCCACCAGTATTGTTGTAAGGTTTCGAGTGCCATAGTCTATTCCTCCTCTTCCTTTTTGTTTATTTGCTTGATCATGATTGACATCTCGGCCACGAGCAGGGCGGTGAATACAGCGGCGAAGATCCAGAAGGTCAGGATCACTGTCCCCGACGGGATGGCCGATATAGCCGCGCGTGTAGGCATGAGATCCTGTATGATCCACGGCTGGCGGCCTACTTCGGCAGTCACCCACCCGGCCTGCGAGCATATCCACACCACGGCCACCGAGAGTATCGCTACCCACTGCCACCACTTGCGGTCCCACAGCTCCACCTTCTTATATACACTCCATAGAGCCACTATCAGGAACAGCAGCAGATATCCTCCCGCCATCACCATGACACGGAATGCATAGAACGTCATCCCCACCGGAGGCACAGCCTCCTCGGCCGACGTGAGATACCCGTAGCCGAAATAGGGATAATTCTCCTTGATGGAGGCACGGGCAGCCTCCATGGCAGCGCTGTCGCCGGCGGCGAGTGCGCGGTCAAACTCCCGCAGTGCCTCATGAGCTTTCTTGCCCATGGCTATACGCTCGGCATAGCTCACGGTGTTTATCGTGTCACCCTCGGGCGTGAACGACACACCCTTGATCAGGTCATTTATTCCGGGCACGAACGTGTTCGGATCATGGTTGGCCAGTATCGAAAGCCCGTAGGGGATACCTATCTTGAACAGGAACGGATCCTTGCCGGCGCGGCGGTCATCCTCCGATGCCAGCACGCCTATGCCCACGAGTTCCTGACCGTGCTCTCCGTCATAGAGACCCTCCATCGCAGCGAGTTTCATAGGCTGCACGCGGGCCACATCCACGGCACTCATATCGCCGGTCCAGAGCGTGAGTATCATGCCCACCAGACCTGTCCATCCACCTATTTTCACCGACACGAGGGCCATATCCCTGCGGCGTCCGCGCATGAGCAGCCACGCGCTCACTCCACACACGAACACTCCCGCAAGCACCCAGCCGTCAAACACGGCATGGAAAAACTTGTGCACGGCCACCGGCGACAGTGCCACAGCCCAGAAGTCGTCCATCACATTGCGCATCTGCGCCGGGTCAAACTCCATTCCCACCGGATACTGCATCCATGCATTGGCCACGAGGATCCACAGTGCCGATATCGAGGCTCCCAGTGCGGTGAGCCACGTCGAGGCCAGGTGGAACCCCGGCGACACCTTCTTCCACCCGAAGAACATTATGGCTATGAAGGTAGCCTCCATGAAGAATGCGAAGAGTCCCTCTATGGCAAGCGGAGCGCCGAAGATGTCGCCCACAAACCATGAATAGTTGCTCCAGTTCGTGCCGAACTCGAACTCCAGTATGATACCCGTGGCCACGCCTACGGCAAAATTGATGCCGAACAGTGTCATCCAGAACTTGGTGGTGGAGAGCCACCGCGGGCTCTTCGTGCGGTAATAGATTGTCTCCATGATGCCCACTATCACGCTCAGTCCCAGCGTCAGCGGGACGAAGAGCCAGTGGTACATGGCGGTAAGCGCAAACTGCCAGCGCGACCAGTCGACAACGGTCATTAAGTCGTTCATGCTTGATCAGGTTTTATGAATGTTTATAGATTTTTCATCTGGTCATCGCGATCTGTTGATGAGCGTCTCTCTCACAGCCCCGGCCCTCTGCGTATCGTCGTCATAGTCACGGTTCAGCAGATCGGGAAAGAAAAACAACTTCAGCACACCGAATATTATTATTAGTTTGATGATTATCAGAGCCCACAGCTTGCGTCCCACAGTCATGCCGCGGAACCCCTCCACATAGAATCGCACCACCCGTCCCGGCAGCTCCGCGAGCCGCCGCAGGGTGGAATGTCCTTGGTTGGATATATCATGAGGGTCCATTTGGCAAATGTACACAATAATTTTGAAAAAACAAGAGATTGCGGGGCGGGGGGAAACAGAAGAAACATAAGAAGAACAGAAGAAACAGAAATTTTTATAATTTTCATGCTAAGTAAAATAATAGGGGGCAGTAAAAAATTTCCGAAGGAAACCCTTAAGATAGCCCGTCATTAGCCGCAGGCGTAATGGCGGGGCACGGAAAAGGAAATCCAAAAATCGTTTCCGAAGGAAACCCTAATCAAATGCGCCCTCTCTAAAAAAAGGAGTCCCGCCAGGGACGACATCGTGGATAACCCCGCATGCAGTGCGGGGGAAGTATGAAAAAAATAGAATGAGTCCCGCCAGGGACGACGTTGTGGTAACGCCATTGCCATGACTTCACATTGACGATATGTTAAATTATAGCCTTTGTAAAGCTTATATGCTAATTTTTTAGTTAATGGTAGTTAAAACATTGTATCATACGTGAATTTGTAGTAATTTTGCAACACATATATGCATACGCACTGAATCAGACCATAGAAAAACTGCCTGCTGAAACACCTTGCATTCATCATACATATATAAAAAGAAACAATCAACCTAAATCAATAACCATAAAACAACAATCAATGAAGAAAATTTTTACTCTTCTCGTTGCCCTCATGAGCCTTGTTGTGGTTCATAGCGCGCCCGTTGTGTCAGAATCCGTAACCTGGGATTTTTCTGACATAGAAAATGGGAAATGGGGTGATAAGACAAACTCAAAAACGTATGAGATACCTAATGCTGGTTTCTATCTCGTTACTAAAAGCGAAATGACTCTTGAGAATAACTCAAAAACAGTTGATGGAGTCACATTCACGAAGAGATTCAAGACAGGTGGTAACAGTAGCAGTACCGACCGCCTGTTTAAATTTACAGTAGCAAAGCAGGCAAAGATCTCGGTCCTTGCATGTGCATCTGGTGCAAGTGGAGAGCGTTTTGCTTTGGTTGGTACTGGTGCGTTTGATAAGAATGCTAAAGCCGGTGCCGCATTGGGAACAAATCCCGAATGGCGTACATGGGAGTATACCGGTACAGAACCGCAGGAGATTTATGTCGGATCTGTTGGAGGTGTAAACTTTTACGCTATCAAGATCGAGATTGAGGAAGAGGGTACTCCAGGCATACCTGCCGCTCCTATCTCTTGGTCGGAGAGCAAGGTCAGCTTCAAGGTTCGTGATGCCATCCCCGCAATGCCCGTGCTTGTCAACGAGGAAAACCTCGATGTGACTTTCTCGAGCAGCAACGAGGCCCTTGCCACCGTAAGTGAGACTGGCGTGATCACAGTAAACGAGAATGTTGAGGGCGCTGCCATCATCTCTGCCACTGCCGGCGACGGCGTGACCTACAAGGAGACTGTGGCTACATGCACCATTGAGGTTCTCACCAACAAAGTGGTTGAAAAAGCAGCCGCTCCCTATGAGACCCGCGAGATCAAGATGACAAAGATGCTCGTCAAGGCTGCCGATGCTCTCACAGCCGGTGCCATCTTCGGCGAGGATGAGAATCTCACCGTGTTAGCTCCCTATGCCGCAAAGGTCAACAACGAGACTGCCACCATCTTCAACCGCGAATTTACAAAGCGTCTTGACGTTCGTGTCACCGCAGAGCCTACTGCCGAGGTTCCCGAAGGTACAGAGAAGGCCAATGCAACCTCGCTTGTGTTCAAGCCCACTGTTGATCTTACACTCGTAGTGTTTGGTCGCCGTCAGTCCGTTGAGGACAAGGATCTTCTTTCGGTTGTAGACGATGAGGTGAACAATATTATCACCGAGACTCACTTTTACAACATGACCGCCACCGATGGCAAGCAGCTCCGCTTCGCCAACCAGGCCGATCCCGAAGTGATGCTTGACCACGAGGTAGTCATCGACTCCTATCAGAGCAACCTCGACTACGGTTACGTTGCCTCCATTATCAAACTCAAGGCCGGTGAGGTCTACACCGCATGGGGCTTCAACACCACTTATGGTGTGATGGGTATCGGCTACATCATCGAGCCCGCCGCTCCCGTAGCTAAGATCGAGGGTAATTCCGTTGATTGGAAAAACGAGGACATTGCCATCGAGTTCGAGCTTGCAGCTGCCCACCATCAGCTCTACCACAAGTTCATCCCTGCACAGGCTTCTGTGGAGGACATGGCCAAGGCCGTTGACCACACCGGCTACGAGCTCGCTGAAGGCAACACAGTTACCGTGACACGTCCCGGCACACTCAGCGTATACGCCTACGACCCCAACACCGACATCAAGAGCGAGCCCGTTGAGATCGCTGTAAACGATGGCACATCCTCCATCGACCAGATCGGCGCCGACGTCAACGCTCCCGTAGAATACTTCAACCTCCAGGGCATCCGCGTGGACAACCCCGAGAACGGCGTATTCATCCGTCGTCAGGGCACCACCGTCACCAAGGTCGTGAAGTAATCCCGACATCGGAATAAAGAAACAGCTGTATCATATTTGACAGAAGGATACAGAAGGACAAAAAGGACAAAAGTGACATAGATTGATTAATTGTCGCATTGATAATTAATTATCTGTCACTTTTGTCCCTTTTTTGTCCTTCTGTATCTTTCTATGATCTGATACACCGGGCGTTTCTTTTGTTTCCTATCCTTGCGAAGGTCCTTGCGAATGTGATGATTCGTTTTGATAGTACCGATATTTATGGTACTTTTGCGTAAATCAACACACGCAATCTATGAAAATATCAATAATAGGTGCCGGAGCCATGGGCGGGGCCATAGCCCGCGGACTCCTTGCGTCGGGTGTCAGCCCCGACGGCATCACCATGTCCAACCCCACCTCCGCAAGGCTCGCTCCCTTTGCCGCACTCGGCGTCAACGTGACATCCGACAATCGCGCTGCATGCGCCGGAGCCTACGTTGTCATCCTCGCCGTCAAGCCATGGATAGTGCCCGACGTCATCAACGAGATCAAGGACACCCTCGACTACACCCGTCAGAGCGTGGCCGTTGTGGCTGCCGGAGTGAGCGGAGAGAACCTCTCCGGATGGTTTGACCGCGACGGCGCACTGCCCTGCATATCGATCGTGATGCCCAACACCGCCGTGAGCCTGCGGCGCTCCATGACATTCATTGTGCCCGTGGCCGGCGACGACCTCAGCGCTGCCGCCGGGCTCTTCGGGCGTCTCGGCCAGGTGAGGGTGATCGACGAGAAGATGCTCCCTGCCGCCACCACTCTGGCCTCCTGCGGTATAGCCTATGCCCTGCGCTACATCCGCGCCGCCACCGAGGGTGGGGTAGAGCTCGGATTCCGCGCCTCCGAGGCACAGGCCATCGTGGCGCAGACCGTGGCCGGAGCCGCAGCGCTCCTCGAGGATGGAGCGCATGCCGAGGCCGAGATCGACAAGGTAACCACCCCCGGCGGACTCACCATACGCGGCCTCAACGAGATGGAGGCCGGCGGATTCACCACCGCCGTAATACGCGGCCTCAAAGCCGGCATGCACTGATATGGGACGCATAGTGGTAAAAGTGGGGAGCAACGTGCTCACCCGCCCTGACGGCAAACCTAACGTCACAAACATGTCGGCGCTCGTCGACCAGATAGCCGCCCTCACGGCCCGCGGCCATGAGGTCATACTCATATCCAGCGGTGCCGTTGCATGCGGGCGCGGTGCCGTCACACCCCGCCGTCAGCTCGACAGTGTCGCTGCCCGTCAGCTCTTCTCCTCTGTGGGACAGATTCGCCTCATCAACATCTACAACGATCTTTTCGCCCACTACGGCATACCCGTAGGTCAGGTGCTGACGCAGAAGGAGAACTTCTCCTCCCGCACATCCTATCTCAACCAGCGCTCCTGCATGCTCACCATGCTTGAGAATGGTGTCATACCGATCGTCAACGAGAATGACACTGCCTCGCTCACCGAACTGATGTTCACCGACAACGACGAACTCTCCGGCCTCGTGGCAGCCATGATGGACGCCGACACGCTCGTCATCCTATCCAACGTTGACGGCATCTTCACCGGCCCACCCGCCGATCCCGCCTCGAAACTCATCCCCGTGGTGCGCTCTGGCGAGGATGTGAGCGGCAATGTCGTAGCTTCAAAGAGCGGTTTCGGCCGCGGAGGCATGGGCACCAAGTGCGGCATAGCCGGCAAGGTGAGCGAGGAAGGTGTGCGTGTCATCATAGCCCGCGGCGACAGGCCCGATGTGCTCGTAGATCTCATCGAGCGCCCGGAGAGTGTCCCTCACACGCTCTTCGAGCCGCGCCCCGAGCCGCTGAGCAACATCAAGCGCTGGATAGCCCACTCGGCATCGTTTGCCAAAGGGTGCGTCACAGTCAATGACCGTGCCGCCGAAGCCCTGCGAGGCGACCGCGCCGTGAGCCTCCTCCCCGTGGGGGTCACCGCCGTCGAGGGCGAATGGGAGGAGGGCGATATCATCACCATACTCGACCCTGCCGGAAGCACCGTCGCCGTGGGGCGTGCGTCAGTCGACTCCGCCACGGCCCTCGCCTCCATGGGTTGCCGCGGATCGCGCCCGTTGGTACATTACGATTACCTGTATACTGAATTTTAGATATGAAAGATATTTTTGAGCGTGCGCGTGCCGCCTCGCGTACCGTAGCGGCCCTCACCGATGCAGATCGCTCCCGTGTGATATTATCTCTGGCCGATCTTCTCGACAACCACGGCGCTGAGATGCTTGAGGCCAATGCCCGCGACCTTGCACGCATGGATCCCGCCAACCCGCTATACGACCGTCTGCAGCTCACCCCCGACCGTCTGGCCGGCATAGCCTCCGACCTCCGCCATGTGGCCGCTCTCCCTACCCCCGTGGGCGAGGAAATAGAGCGCCGTACCCTCCCCAACGGCATATTGCTCCGGCGAGTGCGCGTCCCCTTCGGCGTGATAGGCGTCATCTACGAGGCACGCCCCAATGTGACCTTCGATGTCTTCTCCCTTTGCCTTAAGAGCGGCAACGCCTGCGTGCTCAAGGGTGGGGCCGATGCCGAGGAGTCCAACAGAGCCGCCATATCCCTGATCCACCGCGCATTGGAGTCGTGCGGAGTCACCCCCGACGCCGCCACGCTTCTCCCCTCCACCCACGAGGCCACCGCCGCCATGCTCGGGGCGCGTGGATATGTCGATGTGTGCATACCCCGAGGAGGGCGCCGTCTTATCGACTTTGTCAGGGAGAATGCCCGTGTGCCTGTCATCGAAACCGGCGCCGGGGTGGTGAGCGCATATTTCGATGCCGATGGCGATCTCGGCATGGGCCGCGACATCGTGGCCAACGCCAAGACGCGCCGAGTGAGCGTATGCAACGCTCTCGACACCCTCCTCATCCACCGCTCCCGCCTCTCCGACCTCCCATCGCTCGCCGCGCCGCTCGCCGCCAAGAGTGTGGCGATCCATGCCGACCCTGAGGCATATGCTGCCCTCTCGGGCCACTATCCCGCAGAGCTGCTGGTCCACGCCGATCCCGCGTCTGACTGGGACACGGAGTGGATGGACTACCGTATGGGCGTCCGCACGGTCGGATCGGTCGACGAGGCCATTGACCACATCGCGCTCCACGGCTCGGGCCACAGCGAGAGCATCATCACCGACTGCGGGCAGACCGCCGAACGCTTCCGCCGCGAGGTGGACGCCGCGTGTGTCTATGTCAACCTCCCCACCAGTTTCACCGACGGCGCCCAGTTCGGTCTCGGAGCCGAGATAGGCATATCCACCCAGAAGCTCGGTCCACGCGGCCCCATGGGTCTCAGAGAGATCACCACCACCCGCTATCTCCTTGACGGCCACGGCCAGACCCGCCCCTGATCATCCCCCCCATTGTTCAAAAGAAATTCTTTATTTTTGGGAGATTTCTTTGACAGAGTGGGAAAAATTTAATATCTTTGTAGCGAGAAGTTACGAAAAGAGTGTAATTTATTGGAAATGAGCGTAGGTTAATCGCTCTTGATAGTAATAGGTTACGATTTAGTTAGTTATCTACTGCATTATCCTTCTGCGCATTGCGTAACCTTCAAAGAACTCTTCGTATGCAAAAGTAGCTATTTTATCCAAGATTTTGATACAAACTCCCTGATTTTTTTATCCCCTCATTCATAAGATTTTTTCGTAAAAGCGGTTTTGTCCGTCGGAACACCATTGCCCAAAACGAGTTTTGAACAAACGTGTGCCGACTACCGCATAGCCGGAGAAAAGGGCATTGCCTCAAGCCTAAACGATGTTTAGACTGATGACGCAATGCCCCTTTCTTTTGCGTCTATGCCAAGAGGTGCTTTTACGGACTGCCGGATGATTTTTCTTTTTTAGCTGTTCTTTTATGCCGGAAGCGGAAAGTGAATGCAGTGTGTGTCAGCCTGCTCCATGAATGAAACAGGCGGCCACACACAGCGGGCAAACCGGGAAGAATGATTGTTGCCGTCCGGCGGACCAAGTTCCATCGGATCGGAAACATTCATACTTCTTTGTCGATGGTTTGCCTTTTTGACGCTTCTGGTGATGTCTTTTTCTATCAGACGGTATCCTCTTTTTACGGATTTTCCCCTGAAGTTTTTTCTACCCAATCTGCCTCTGTTTTCGTTTACCTCCATTTTGCGCCTTTCAGTGAACCGCATCAGGCAGTCATTTCCGTTCTGGGCGCAAAGGTAATTCCGGGATTGGACGGGAAAGCAAGGTCAAGCCTCCTGTTTCCGGTAAAAATCTCCAGCCCTGCGGGTAGTATTTTGACCGAAAAACCTTGCATTCCCTAATCCCTACCTTTTTAAGCACCCGAAACGAAAACGACCGATGCGACAGAAAGACGCATAAAAAAAATGTCGGATAAACGAGAGGCAGATAAGATAGTTTGAAACTCAACTCCCTCAGCTCTTGAATCCGCATAAAAAAACAAAAAATCAAAAAACAACGGATATGAGGACAGCAATAGCAACAAAATTCGTGGCTTGGGAAGTACCAAGTTTGGAGAACCTGCAAGGCAGCAAGGTGTACGGACTCCGCACCAAACTCAACAACGGAGAAAAGTTGAGCCGAGAGGAAAAGGATTGGCTTACACGCAACGTGAACAGCAATACCTATTTTAAGAGCGCAGTACCCTTGCGAGGTTGGATGTTTGACTTCTCCGACATTCTCCGAACCTACATTGTGAAGCAATACGGGCATTGGACGGAATACAAGGCTACCGACAAGACCGCACTCCGCAGTTTCCTTTACGGCAGGATTGACAGCATCGTGGAACTTAACAAATAATACGGCTATGACAGCAACGGCAGATTTCAGACAAGTGGCGCAATACATCGGGTTGGCGATATGCGGCTTGATTATGCGCACCGCCTTCGGGGTGTTCGGCATCCTTTGGGGCATTATCACAGAGATTGTAAACGGAGTGTTCCGAGTGGCGATAGGTGTAATCGTGGCTATCCTCTCCACCATTGCCTTCTTCGGCTTAATTCTTTGGTTATTCACCCTCTAAAACGACAAGAATATGAAAGGAACAGACCATTTCAAGAGAACGATACAGATGTATTTGGAACAGCGGGCGGAGGAAGATGCGCTCTTTGCGAAGAACTACCGCAACCCTGCCAAGAACATAGACGATTGTGTTACCTACATTCTGAACTATGTGAAGAAAAGCGGTTGCAACGGCTTCACGGACGGAGAGATATTCGGGCAAGCCGTACACTACTATGACGAGAACGAGATAGAGGTAGGCAAGCCGATGAACTGCCAAGTGGCAGTGAACCATGTTGTGGAACTCACGGCAGAGGAAAAGGCGGAGGCACGTCAGAACGCTGTCCGCAGATACCAAGAGGAGGAACTCCGCAAGTTGCAGAACCGCCACAAGCCGAGAACCGCCAACAAAGCGACCGCACAAGAAGTACAACAACCCAACCTATTCAATTTCTGATTATGAAACCGAGAACACGCATACAGCAGGAAGTCGCACGTTTGAGCAAGCGGCTACCGAGATTGACCGAAGAACAAAGGGCATACGCTTTCCGCCATTGTTTCAAGCATTACGCAGTCAAAAGGGCAAACGGCACGAACATCTGCACCGAGTGCGGACATTCGTGGAAAAGCGACCACGACCTTGCCGACACCGTTTGCGGATGCACCTGCCCCCGTTGCGGTATGGAGTTGGAAGCGTTGCGCACCCGAAAGAGCGTTTTCAGAGATATGGAGTATTTCTCCATCGTCACCACCTGCAAGCAATACCAAGTGGTACGCTTCTTCTCCGTCAAGTCCCGATACAAGGCAGGACAGCCAGCCGAGTATTCCATTTTTGAGGTGGTGCAGAGGTGGATTGCCCCCGACGGCAGGACAACGACCGTTGCCCGACTGCGTAGCATGTCTTTATTCTACTATGACTTGTGGAATGAATACAGCGACATGGAGGTGCGCAAGAGCCAAGAACTCCGGGCATACGACATCACTCCGAGATGTACCTATCCCCGACAGCGTTTCATACCCGAAGTGAAGCGAAACGGCTTCAAGGGCGAATACCACAACATTCTACCTTACGACCTTTTCAAAGGCATTCTTTCCGACAGCCGTGCGGAAACGCTTTTGAAAGCGGGACAATACCCCATGTTGCGCTACTACCTGCACCACTCTTTCAATATCGGGGAGTATTGGGCATCAATCAAAATCTGCATCCGCAACGGCTACACCATCGCTGATGGCTCTATGTGGCGTGACACGATAGACCTCCTGCGACACTTCGGCAAGGACACGAACAGCCCGAAGTACGTATGCCCCCAAGACCTCAAAGCCGAACACGACAGGTTGGTGGCAAGACGCAACCGCCAAAGGGAACGTGAACGGACTGAACAGCAACGGCAGAAAGCGGTTGAGGACGAGAAACAATATCTGAAAGCCAAAGGCATATTCTTCGGACTTGTCTTTTCCGACAGCCTTATCTGCGTCAAGGTCATAGAGAGCGTGGAGGAAATGATAGAGGAAGGACGGATGATGCACCATTGCGTGGGTGGCTACCACAATCGGGAAAATTCCCTTATCCTTTCAGCGACCATTGACGGCAGGCGCATAGAAACGGTGGAAGTGTCCTTGAAAACCTTTGAGGTGGTGCAGTGTCGTGGCTTATGCAACGAGAACACCGAATACCACGAGCGCATCATAGACCTTGTGAACCGCAACGCCCATCAAATCCGCAAGAGAATGACCGCTTGATGTCTAACCCGACCTGCGTCTGCGATGGCGCAGGTCATAAACCTCACCGATATGAAAAGCAAAAGACGCTCAAAGACTTTGGAACAGCAGGCACGGTATTATGAAGTGCCGGATATGGAGATTTATATGTACGAAACCTACCTGAACGGCAACTTCTCCGACCTCAAAAGACTATACAAGGAACTCAACCGAGATAGCCGACGCCAATTCCTCGGTTATGTGATGACCGAGGTTTGGGAAGAAGACAGAAGAAGAATATTAGAAACGATACTCTAAAACAGAAAATTATGGATAATCAGACAACAAGAATGACCACGGGCGGAGTAAGCACCTGCACGGAAGCAGGTACGGAGAAATACGAGCGTTTCCAAACGGGTATCGGCAGACGCAGGCGGACACTTGTTCAGTACGACTACCGCCACACGGACGGAGAACTGTTCGCTTGTGTCAAACCCACTTTGGACGAGTGCCGAACCGCAAGGGACAAGTGGCTGAACGCAAAACGAGGAAAGGAGGACAGAGTATGAACGCAACCTATCAGACGTTAATTGTCAAGTTCAAAGAGCCGATTAAGGCTCTGAACGGCATATTTGACGATGCCCAAGCGTGGGGAACCGAAACCCTCAAAGGGTGGATAGATGATTACGAAAGCACACGCTTCACCGCCACCGACAGCCATACGGCAGTCATAACGAGCGAGTACAATATGGAGCATGTGAAAGAGTGGCTGCAACGACATACACCCATTGCCGAGATGCGAGAATTTTGAACGTGTTGGCGGTGTTCACACCGCCAACACTTAAAACCCTAAAAAAACAACGGAATGATAGCAAAGACGATATTACAACAGATAGGCGGAAGACGCTTCACCGCCATGACGGGTAGCCGAGATTACATCAATATGGGCAACGGCTTACGGATGAGCCTTGCGAGGAACAAGACAAGTGCCAACCGCCTTGACATCATATATGATGCAGGAGCAGACCTATACAATATGCGCTTCTACCGCAGGACATTCAGCAAAAAGACATTCGAGTGCAGGACGAAAGACATTGCCGTGCATGAGGGCATCTATTGTGATATGCTGGAAGAAATGTTCACGATGGTTACGGGACTTTACACACGCTTTTGAGTGGCGGCGGCGAAAGCCGCCCTACTTTCTTTCAGTGAGCAGAATGGCGGACAAAGAAAGTAGCAAAGAAACCTTTGTCCAATCTGCGATACCATTCACACAAAAACAAGTTTTAATCATGGAAACAATCAGGCAGAACGGAAAAATCATCTTGCACGGCAACGACGGCATAAGCATAAAGATGATTTTCAGAAACCTTACGGGAAAGAATTTTCAAGGTAAGGAGTATGCGGACTATATTCGCCACATCGCAATCGGGAGCATGGGATTTATGCCCGGCAGCATCGAGCATTGCAGGGACGGTGGTGTGATAGACACGGGAACAATCCCGAATGTATGAAAAGCGGAAAATCCGATGAAGTTGGCAGCTTCATCGGATTTTCGTTGTTCGCCCGACATGGGCATAATCTAATGGGTGGAAGTCCCTAACGCGGCCTAATAGCGGCAAGCGTACAGCCAA
>CAJTJG010000013.1 GCA_910576785.1 uncultured Duncaniella sp. | reverse complement strand
ATTATTTCATTAATATCACTCCATCGGGCTGAGGCCCGACGCTAAGGGGACATAGCCCCGCATACGGGGCTAAACTCTACTATCAAAAAAGCTTTTAATTATGAATATGCACAAAAACATCCTCCTAAGCGGATGAACAAAAAAACGTAAATAGTAACCAATCAATATTAACTCTCTAACAACAACGAATCATGAAAAAATTCAATCTATTCCTGATTGGGCTTGCCGCGATTGGTGCGGTGGGCTGTAGCTCCGACGAGCCCAAGGGTGGTGCGGAGAATGGCGAGGACACTCCGCGTGTGGAGATTGAGCTGAGCCGCGGACAGCAGGAGGTGGTCAACGCGCAAAACGGTTTCGCCCTCCGTCTGTTCAATCAGCTGCTCTCCACCGGTGCCCCCACTAAGAACCACATAGTGTCGCCCCTTAGCCTCTCGCTGGCCCTGTCGATGACGGCCAACGGCGCCGCAGGTACGACACTCGACGAGATCTACACCACGCTCGGCTACGAGGGCGCCACATCCGAGGAGGTCAACTCCCTGGCCCGCGTGATGATGGACCGCCTGCCCGCAGCCGACGGCAAGACCCGTCTGGCAATAGCAAACTCCATGTGGATCAACAGCGGATTACCTGTATTGGATTCGTTCAAGCAGGATGGCATGAAATGGTATGATGCAGAGATAGCCAATCTCAAATTGAACACTGACGATGCACGCCATACCATCAACAAGTGGATCAGCAACAAGACAGAAAAGATGATCCCGGAGTTTTTAAAGGAAAATCTCACCTGTAAATTGGCGTTGATCAACACGCTTTATTTCAAATCCACATGGTCCAGAGCATTTGACGCCGGCATGACAAAACCTATGATTTTTAACAATATATCTGGAGGAAAGCCGCTCGTAAAAATGATGGACTCGGGATCGGAGACCGTGTTCCGTGGTTGTGAGGATGATGGCGCCGTGATTGTCACACTGCCTTATGGCAACGGTACATTCTCAATGACACTCATTCTTCCGCCTGCCGAACAGTCCCTGTCGGATTTCGCATCAACTCTGACAGAAACGAAGCTAAAAGAGTGGATGATCTACATGAATACCGTTGCTGAGGACAAGAAGCCGGAACTTCTCCAGGTCATGATGCCGAAGTTTAAAATAGAGGCTTCCTACGATATGATCGAGGTGATGAAGAGCCTGGGTATGAAATCCGCGTTTTATTCCTCAGCTGATTTTTCGCGGATATCCCCGGCATCACTCATGATAGAAACCTTGAAGCAAAAAAACATTATTGAGGTTGATGAGGCTGGTACAAAAATAGCCTCCGTGACCGATGTCGAGTTCGGCTTTACCTCACCGGGACCATTATTGTCGAATCTCGTGGTGTTCGACCGCCCGTTCATCTACATGATCACCGAAGAGAGCACCGGCGCGATCCTCTTCATGGGAACGGTGGCCGAGATGTGACGCTTTTGTTATGAATACAATATGTGAATTCTGATCTTTTTAAGATTGATTTTTTACTTGTGAAGATAGTCCCCCACAGGCCGCGAGGCCCGTGGGGGACGTTTGTTGTTGTATATCAGCCATATGCCAGTCCACTCCCCGCACGACCAGTGCGGGGTTATCCACGACATCGTCCCTGCCGGGACTGGTTTTAGTGTCAATCAGTTGTGGCTGATATTGACTTCTATTTCCTGTACGGTCTCCTTGTAGATGGAGTCGGCTGGTGCTTCGGCGCATAGTGTTATTTTGCCACGCCGGCGGTTGTTGGTCCATGTGGGATGGGTCGGGTCCACTCTGAACGTGCTGTCGTTGATGGTCACAGCCGGGCCGCTGACATATCGGATGCGTATCGGACGTGAGTCAGCGGTAGATGACGCGCATGTGCGCAAGCTGTCGGTGAAGATGGCTTTCATTGTGAACACTCCGTCGGGCCCTGGGGTGATGGATGTGTTGATCTTGCAGTGGCCGTCTGGGTTGTAGTGCAGGAGTTTGCCGTCATTGCCTACATATCCTATCCATGAAGGTCGTTTCCCGGCCGTCTCGCGGTAGCGGTCCTCAGTGAGTCGCGCCATTTCTCCATCGAAGTACCAGAACCCCTCGTGGCGGCATCCGCGGTAGTCCGCCCATGGGGCTGCAGTCTCTCTCGTGGTTGAGCCGGGCTCCCATGTCTCTGCCATCCATCCCTTCTGCGGATCGAGCCGCACCAGTCCCCGGTCAGTGAGTCTGCGGTCCAAGGCCTTCTCTATGAACAGTGCCATATAGTCGGCCGTGCGGTCGGATAGATCGAAGTGACCTCTGCCGGCATCGCCGAGAAATGATATGCAACTTTCGGGATACATCATCCTGAATGCGAGGGCCGGACGCAGACGGGCATCCCACCATTCGTATTCGCCCATCACCATAAGTGAGGGTATGCCGTCGATGTTGCGTGTGCGTCCCCACTCCACGTTGGATCGTCCGTAGCCGCATAGGTTCGTGCGCGGAGCGTCACCGTGGTAGGATATGACGCAGAGAGTGCGGTCGGGATTCCATGCCGCGAAGTTCCACGGCATGGTGGCTTGTGCCGAGTGACCGAACGGTATGAGGGGTGCGGTGGTGAGTTCGGTATGTCCGCTTGTTGAGGCGAGGTCGTGCAGCAGTCCGTCGAAAGCCTCCTGCACTCCTGTCGTGACATCCCATTCCTGCCCGAAGCCCGGAGCTATCCATAGCAGGGCCACATCGGCTGCGGCCATGCGTTGACGGAATTTATCGCTCCGGAAGAGTGTCTCCTCGTTCATGTTCTGAAAGGCGAACATCACGGCTTTCACCTGGGCCGTTGAGTCGGGTAACCAGAGGTAGCCGACCGGGGCGCTCCCGGTCTCTGACGATGTGAGGCCGTTTACCGGCGCGCTCCAACCGTAGGCCGATGCGAAATCCGAATCAGCACATACAGCCATGGCCGGCATACAGAGTGCGAGTATGCCGGCCATGAGGTGTCTACGTATTCTTTCTGTCATGTATGATGATTGTAGTTGTCTTTTTTATGACAATACGTCTGACATGGGGAGTACGCTCATTGCAGGAATCATTTTCTTTTCATTATCTCTGCCTCGTGGCTGAGATGGATGTCCACGTAGGCGTCAGAGTCTTCCGGAGTCCAGTATATGTGGTCCACATCAGCGCCCGTGAGGTTGACATTGCCACCTTTTGTACTGCTGTTTCCGTATATGTCGAGATTGATGATCCGGCTGTCGCATGTGGAGTTTATCTTGATGCGGTGTCTTTTCTGACGCATACGCATGAATCCTATCTCCGTGTGAGTCATATGCATGTCATCCCCGTTATACAGCAGTGTGTCTATGCGGCATGAGTCGAGGGTCAGATGTTTGGCTCTCACGTCCAGATATCCGGATGAGAGATTTTCAAGCAGAAGGCCGCCATTGCCGGGTCGGCATACGTTGCGCAGCATTCCGCGAGGCACCATGATCCGGGCCAGACATCTGTCCTCGCCGGTGAATGATATGAAGGTTATCTCACGGGCTGTATCGGCCAATGCATCGAGGTTTACCGAAATGTTAAGAGAGTCGCCGCTGAGTCGGCTGGTGAAGATGTCGCGGCATTTCTCAGGAACGGACAGTACGGGTGATGTCAGGGAGTCGCACTCATGAATGGCGAACATTTGTTTGAGATCGCTTGAGTAGTGCACCCGTTGGCTCTCCTCTTTCTCAAGAATGAGGTTGGCGCATGACGGGAGGGTGATCGCAGCGCGTTGGCCGTCGCCGGGGCCTATCTCTAAATTTACATAGGGTTCACGGCATGACAGATTGAAAATACATACTGCTATGACGGCGGCAAAGCCGGCGGCAACGAGTCCGAGGAGTATATATGTGGTCTTTTTCATTTTGAACAGTCTGTTAGATGGGTTTCATACATTGTCTTGAGTTCGTCGGGGGTGACGCGCAGCAGTTCAAGCTGCCGGAAGAAATAAGGCATCTCCCCCTTCAGGAACGTCTCTCTGCGGTGTGACACAATCACATCGGTGGCGCCGTCGGCTATGAAGAAACCTATGCCGCGGCGGTTGAATATGACCCCCTGGCGCTCAAGATATTCGTAGCTGCGCATGACGGTGTTGGCATTGACCTCGAGTGTTGCCGCGCACTCTCTGACGGAGGCTATGCGGCTCCCCGGAGCCATTGTCCCTGACAGGACATCATCGCATATCCTGTCGGCTATCTGCAGATAGATGGCTTTGTTGTTTTCCTTGAAATTCATGGTGCTACCAGCGGTTGATTATTTCAGATTCACAAAAACGGCGGTATGTGAGCCAATAGTTGAGGATTGATACCAGTCCGAGCAGTGTGGCAGGAAAAAGGTCGCTGTTCATCCATGCCGGAATGTTCATCCTGCTGTAGAATCCGCCGTCACCGCTGAACATGTTCATGATCCACACGCCGAACCAGAAGTATGCCATGGCCAGAACAATTATGGTCACGATGGTCTTGAGCATGGAGCGACGGGGCCATATGGCCGAGCCAAGGAAGAAGAGTGATTGTATGTAGATAAGCACCATGAACTGCAGTCCGTATACCACTGTGCCCGGGGTGTTATCATCGTCGCTGAGGCTGAATATGGTAAGCGCATCGGCATTGATGCCGAAGCATAGCGTGGCATAGCACATGCGTATCAGATCAGCGATGTATATTATTACAAACGATAAGATGACATAGATGGGGACGGCGGCGAGCCAGCGCATGAGGAATTTCTCGAATCCGGATGCCGGTACCATGAGCATCTGTGTGGCGCCGGTTCGGGTGGATAGCTGATGGAAGGATACGGACGCGAGGTAGAGACCACCGGCCACCATTATGAGTCGGCACCATATGACAAACCATCCGGATGAATTGAGCGAATAGGACAGTGGACTGATGCCCTCATAGTAACTGTTGTGGGCTATGAAGATCCCGGCTACAGTGAGCACTCCGAGTATTCCGGCGCAGAAGAGGAGTATTGTGCGCCAGTTCTCGCTGGTTTCTTTTTTTGCGAGGAGCGTAAGTCTGCCCATGCTGAAAAACTGATTGTCGTAGCTCATGACTCGGTTGTTATGTTGTTGGTGGTGGAAGTGAACATTTGTTTCAGTAATTCGGGCCGGGAAAGCGACAGCTCGAATAGCGATTCAAGATTGAGATCCGTGTCGGTGCCATCGGTGTTGGCGGTGACGATAGTGGTTCCATCGAGTGCCGGCTGGCTGTAGAGCGCGTTGCTGATCTCCTCGGTGGAGCCGGTGGTGAGAAATTTCAGTTTTGATGTGATCTCATATACGCTGCTGTTGAGGAGTACCTGTGAATTGTCCATGATGATGACATGATCCAGCAGACGGTCCACGTCGAGCACCTGATGTGTGGATATGATGATGGTGCGGTCGTCGGTCATATTGCTTGCTATGAAACGGCGGAAGGCACTCTTGCCGGGTATGTCAAGCCCGTTGGTTGGCTCGTCCATGAGCAGGAGCGAGGTGTTGCATGCCAGGGCGAAACTCATGAACGCTTTTTTCTTCTGCCCCATGGACAGTGTGCCGAGATTCAGATCGGGATCCATTCCGAATGTGGAGAGGTGGCGGCGCAGATCCTCCTCGCTGAAGCGTGGATAGAACCGTGCATTGGCTTTCAGATAGTCACGTAGCGGAATGGAGGGGAGTGTGAATTCCTCGGGAACGATGAACATATCGGATAGCTCGGCAGGTCTGCGCAGACGTGTGTTGACGTCATGGAACAGAACATGGCCTTTTTCCGGCGTCAGCAGTCCGGCTATCAGGTATAGCAGGGTTGACTTGCCGGCGCCGTTCTTGCCAAGCAGACCGTAGACGCCTCCGGATTTGATAGCGAGAGAGAAGTCATCGAGCACACGACGTCCCTTTCGGCTGTAGGCAAAAGTGAGATTGTTGATTTTTAGCATAACGGTGTATTAGTATAATAGTACACTGCAAAAGTAGTGCATAAAAAAACAATCTCCAAATTTTTTTTGAAGATTGTTATGACAAAATGACTGTAGGCTTAGGAGTTGGTCTCTTTGTCTATCTTTTATGTGTTTGATATCTTGTGAGTTACGACTATGGCTATCCAAGCCGGGTGATGCGTGCACGGGTGTTCTTGATGCGTTCGCGGGCGAGCCGGTCAACGAGTGATGAGGCTTTGTCGCGGGGAACGGCAACGAGAGCTGAATGATCGCGCAGTGTGATGTTGCCTATCTCGGCTGCTTCGAGTCCACCTTTGGCTATGAGGAAACCAACGATATCGCCGCGGGATATCTTCTCTTTTTTGCCTACGTTGAAGTATAGCGTGGCCGCCGATGACCGTATTGGGTCGTTGGACTGCCCTGTGGGTACATAACGGCGATCGGTTGTTATGTACGCCGGAGTGTCCTCCCCCTCGCAGGTTATGACGTAAATCTCCCCTTCGGCATCCTGACGTGCGGTGCGGCCGTTACGGTGGGTCCAGGCTTCGGGCGATACGGGCATGTGGTAGTGTATGACGGCTGATAGTTCGGGGATGTCAAGTCCGCGTGAACCGAGGTCGGTGGATACGAGCACCGGAGTGGTACCGTTGGCAAGAAGTGCTATGGCGTTCTCGCGTTCATTCTGTTCGAGTCCGCCGTGATAGAGTCCGGCAGGAATGCCGGCCTTGCGCAGGGCGGCATGGATGCGCTCCACGCTCTCGCGATGATTGGCAAATACGATTACCCTGCCGTTGTTGAGCGAGCGTAGCAGATCGATGAGTGTATCAAGCTTGTCGCGGGCCGGTGATTCCACCTCCACCACCTGCATGCGGCGGCGTGGAGAATCCTTGAGGGAATAGTCGATCACCACAGGTTCTCTGGCAGGAAGATAGTCGGGCAGTGCGGCAAGAGGTGTCGCAGAGGTAAATATTATGAGCTTCAGACCTGTGAGACGCTTGCATACGCGCTTCATCTCGTCGGCGAATCCAAGCTCGAGAGCCTTGTCATATTCGTCAAGTACGAGTGTTGACACAGCACCGAGATCAAGATGTCCGCGGTTTAGGTGGTCAAGAAGTCGTCCGGGGGTAGCCACTATTATATCGGGGGTGACCGAGAGAGAGTTCACCTCCTCCTGCATGGGGTGACCTCCATAAAAGGCCACGGTCTTAAGCCCTGTGGCGAGCGGTCTCACCACCTCGGATATCTGCATGACGAGCTCGCGCGACGGGGCCATGACCAGTGCCTGGACATGGCCGGCCGACGGGCCAAGGCTTTTAAGCAATGGGATGGCAAAGGCCAGAGTCTTGCCTGATCCGGTAGGGGCCAGGAGGGTGAATGTTCCTTTGAGCGGTATCTCCGCCATGCGTTTCTGCATGGGGTTGAGATCCGATATGCCCATGCGGGCTTCTATGTTGGCTGTAATATCTTTCTGTTTCATCGTGCTATTCGAAATAGGCTCCTACGGCTATCTCTTCATCTTCGAGAAAAGCCTCGTCGGGGATATTCACTTCAATCAGGTGTATGGTCTTGTCGACGGTCTTGTGGGCCGACATGCGCTTGTATATGCGCAGAATGTTGTCGCCGTAGCGGTGATTCATGGCCCACTTGCCGGATAGAGCCTCCCATGTCGACGCGGCTCCACGGCTCACAAAGCCGAATCTCGGATCGATGATATCCTCGCCCGAAGGGAGCGGTTCCTTGCAGCAATACGCATAGAGGTGCTGCACCATGGCGGTCACCCCCTCCTCGACTGTAGAGAAACGGCAGCCGCGGTCGCCACGTTTCTTCACTCCGAGACCACAGTAATTGTGATCATCGGGGCGCACGGCGGTACCGTTGTCAAAGCGGAACCATCCGGTCTCGATTATGGCCTGACATAGTGCGATGTCACCTCTCACACCATATCGTTCGCCGACGGTGAAAAATGCCTCGGCCACCTCGCGCGAAAAGTCCGGATTGTGGGTTGAGACGTATTGATACATCTTCTCGATCTCCACCTGCTGTTTGCCCATGATCGGGGTCTTGGCGGAGATAACCGGGGTTATCAACCCCAGGAGGAAAATGGCTATTATGTGAGCGAAACGTGTCATACGTCATAGATAACATCCGTCTTACCCGCGTGGTTCGGGGCGCAGGATGTAGTTGTTGCGGAGATCCTCGAATTTTTCAGGATTGGATTTCAGCACGGCAGTGTCGGCGGATATGTCGTAGCAGATCGCATCCTCGCTGATGCTTTCGGCTACCGGTCCTACCTCCGGAGCATCGGCACGCAGAGGGGTTGCAAGGCCGAGATGGACCGATAGAGCATCAAGTACCATCTGTGAGGCTCGGATCTTCCCCTCGAGAGAATATCCTGCTATATGGGGTGTAGCTACTGCCGCGCTGTGGAGCAGAAGAGGGTTGATCCCCGGCTCACCCTCCCAGCAGTCTATGCCTACGGCAGAGAGCTTGCCTGTGCCAAGACCATGAAGCAGTGCACGGGTATCTGTCACAGGGCCGCGGGCAGCATTGAGCAGCATGGGGCGGCGGCACATGGAGTTGACATATTCCATGTCTATGAGGTGATGGGTGGGATGCGGACCGTCATGGGTCAGAGGGGTGTGTACGGTGATTATATCCGCTTCGCGGGCTATGCGGTCGAGAGTGGTGTAGTCATGGTCGCGGAGTCCAGCCTCCTCGCGCGGAGGATCGTTGACGAGTACATTCATACCGAGAGCGGAAGCCCATCGTATCAGGATGGATCCCACATGGCCCGCGCCGATCACTCCTATGGTTTTGTCTGCGAGATGCTCACCCGGCTGGATATGCGACATGGCAGCGGCAAGTACCCATTGGGCTACCGCCGGCGCGTTGCATCCCGGCGCGTTGGCTACAGTGATACCTCTGCCGCGGCAATAACCGAGGTCAATATGGTCGGTGCCGATCGTGGCGGTACCTATGAAACGGCAGCGGCTGCCGTCGAGGAGCGCTGCATCGCAGCGAGTGCGTGTACGTGTCAGCAGTATGTCGGCATCGCGCATCACACCGGCATCAATCTCGCTGCCGGGAAGAGCTATAACCTTTCCGAGACGAGAAAGCGGTGCTTGAATGAAAGGTATGTTTCGGTCAACTACAATTTTCATCCCAATCGTATAATGTTCCAGATAAACAGTCCGATATATGAGGCCAGAAGAGCGAGCACGAAAATATATCCGCGGCTATTGGCCGTGGCGCGGAAGAAGTGTCCCACCTGGAAGGCCACGCATGCGTTGAGCAGAACCACATAGGTGGGCAATGCCGTGAAGTTGATCACGCATAGTGCCCCGGTCACTATCGATACGAGTGACAGCAGTCCATTGAGCGCTCTTGACTTGGCGTTGAAGCCTATGATACGGATCAGATTTAGCACACCGGTAAAGAATCCGGTGAGAAGAGTCAATCCTACGGCCACGATAAACGGCCATCCTACGGGAAGTCCGGCGAGCATGGATGGCGGTGTGAAGAATATGTGGGGAAGGCGTGGAAGAGTCATCAGTCCGAGCCCCCATGCTATCCACCATGGTGTGACAAGTCCCATCACAGCCGCTACGATCTTCTTGAACCGGAATATTCGCATCTGTGCTATTCCGGCCAGAAACACCGGTACGTAGAGCAGGAATACGAGATCGGCCAATGCCCCGGCGCTGAGCAACGTGAACACGAGAAATATACGCCGGTCACTGCGCCGCTGATTGTAGAGGCTGAACATCAGTCCCATGGCTGCCGTCACCACAAGGGCGAGGAGCGGTGGTATTATGCCGGTATCGAATATTCCTGGCGTAGCGCATGTTGCCACCACAAACAGGGCGGCGAAGAACATCGAAGATGTCCTCAGCAGATTGAAATGGCGGTTGATGGCTATCATCAGGCCACCGGTGGCGAGAGTGAGCATCAGTGCCCCGCCCTGCAGCGGCAGGGTGAGGTCTATGCCAGGGGCACGCCATGCCATCCACACTCCGAGAAGCATGAGCAGCACGGCTACGCCGCGTGAGCGTATTACATTGGTTATACGAGTCTCCCGCCGTGTCATCATTTGCGGGATTGCTCGATAGCGCGCAGATCAGCACCTATATCACGGCGGAAATACTTGCCTTCGAACTCTACCTCACCGGCAGCCGTGAAGCTTGCGGCGAGAGCCTCATCAAGATCATGTCCGTAGGCGCTGCATGCAATGACACGACCGCCGGAGGTGACGAGATTTCCATCCGAGTCACGCTTGGTGCCTGCGTGGAAGAGAGTGGTGCCATCGGCCATGGCCGGAGCTGTTATCACTTTACCCTTGGGGTAGGAGCCGGGATATCCACCGGACACCACCATCACGGTTGTGGCGTAGCGAGGATCGATGGCCAGAGGCATTGTCGAGAGATTTCCTGCGGCCGCGGCTGCCAGAAGTGGGAGGAGGTCGGAAGCTATGCGGAGCATCACAACCTCGGTCTCCGGATCGCCCATGCGCACATTATACTCTATCACCATAGGCTCGCCGTCCACCTCTATGAGGCCGAGGAATATGAATCCGCGGTAGGTTATGCCCTCGCTGATGAGACCGTTGACGGTAGGGAGGATGATGCGCTCCTCAACCTTGCGCATGAACTCCTCGTCGGCGAAAGCCACGGGGCTCACGGCGCCCATGCCGCCGGTGTTGGGGCCGGTGTCTCCCTCGCCGATACGTTTGTAGTCCTTGGCCACGGGGAGAATGCGGTAACCGCCATTGCCGTCGGTCAGCACGAATACCGAGCATTCGATACCTTTGAGGAACTCCTCGATGACCACTGTGGCTGACGACTGTCCGAACATGCCGCCGAGCATCTCGCGCAGCGATCCCTTTGCCTCCTCGAGATCATCAATGATGAGCACACCCTTGCCTGCGGCGAGGCCATCGGCCTTGAGAACATAGGGTGGACGAAGTTCGCTGAGGAACTTCTCGCCCTCGGCGAGAGTATCGGCTGTGAAGCTACGGTAGCGTGCGGTGGGTATGGAGTGACGCACCATGAACTGCTTGGCGAAATCCTTGCTTCCTTCGAGAGCTGCGCCGGCCTTTGACGGTCCTACTATCAGGGGTGCACCCTCCCGTCCGTCGAAATAGTCGAATATTCCGGCTACGAGCGGATCCTCATTGCCCACCACGATCATATCGATGGCGTTGTCGGCCACAAAACGTGCTATGCCGTCGAAATCGAGCGGCGAAAGCTCTACATTCTCACCATAGGCATCGGTGCCACCGTTGCCGGGAGCAATGAAGAGATGGTCCAGTAGAGGGCTTTGTGCTATTTTCCATGCGAGAGCGCATTCGCGGCCTCCGGATCCGAGCAAGAGCACCCGCAGCGGGGAAGTCTGTTCCTTAAGGGTCTCTCCGGCATTGAAGGGGCTTTTTTCGGGGGCGTTTGACACCGGATGGCGCAATGTGTTGAGATTCTGCTGTATGGACATGGCTGGTGGGGTGTGTGAGGGTTATTCTTCGTTGTTATTGTTATTGGTGTTGTCGGTGTCAGGGCGTTTCCACTTGCGGCGTGTGCGCATGAACGGGCCTTCGGCCGCAGGGAGCGAGGGGCGTTTGGGCATCTCACCGAGACTCTTCAGGGCATGGATATTGCGGCGGCGCTGGAGCAGCTGTTCGGCTTCGCTCTCGCGGGCGGTCTCCTCCTTGAATTTGCGGCGGTGCTCCTCATTGCGTGCATATCCGCCTTTCTTGGGGATATACTTCTCGCTCAGCGGGGTGCGTTTTTCGGGGCCGCGGCGTTCCGGGCGCTCCTTGCGTCCGCGGGGGGAAGCGGTCTTGCCTCCGAGTCCGCGCTCACGCGCATCCTTACGCCATTCGGCATCGTTTTTCCTCATCCGCTTGCCTCGGGAGTCGTCATCTCCGGCTGTGGGGCGCGTCTCCTTGATGGTGCCTCCGGCCTTGCGGAAATCGCTCTTGGACCCTTCGAAGCTCACATACTCGCGCAGCTGGCAGTCTATGCCTCCGTTCTGAAGTTCTTCCTTGACCGATGGTGTGAGACCGATCTGTGCGAGACAGTCCTCGTTGCTGGATATTACCCAGCAGTGATATCCCAGGAAGACACGCTTGATCTTGGTACCGAGCGTGCGGTAGAGATTCTCGATATCCTCGGGATTGATGCGCTCGCCATAGGGAGGATTGGTCACCATGACTCCGGGCACGCCATCGGCGGGAGCTTCCGTCCATTGCTGCAGAGGACGGATGCGTAGGTTGACATACTCATCCACGCCGGCCGCGAGGATGTTGCGCTCGGCTATGGAGACGGCCTTGGGTGATATGTCGGATCCGTAGATCTTGAATGGGATCTCGCGGGGACCGTCGCCCTCGGCGAGCACTTCCTCGAACAGTTCGGGATTCCAGTCGCGCCAGTTCTCGAAGGCCCATCCCTTGCGGAACGATCCGGGCTTGATGCCGGCGGCGATTATAGCTGCCTCGACAAGGAAGGTACCCGAGCCACACATGGGGTCGACAAGCGGGCAGTCGCCACGCCATCCGCTCTTGAGGATGATACCTGCGGCGAGTACTTCGTTGATGGGAGCCTCGGTGGAGGCCACTCTCCATCCACGCTTGTGGAGCGATTCGCCCGAGGAGTTGAGCGATAGTGTGATACGGTCGGCGTCGATGTGGACGTTGATCATCACATCGGCGTCTGATAGACGGACCCCCGGGCGCTTGTCCTCGCCGTAGCGGTCCTTGAACCAGTCTACAATCGCGTCCTTGACCCTGTAGGTGACGAAGCGCGAATGAGTGAATACATCTGAATGGACAGTCGTGTCGATGGAGAATGTCTTGCCTATGGAGAGAATGCTGCCCCAGTCATATTCCTTCACCATCTCGTAGAGACTGTCGGGATCGGAAGCTATGAACTTGTAGATGGGTTTGAGCACACTCAGGGCTGTGTGGCAGCACAGGTTGGCGCGATACATCATTGCGAGGTCTCCCTCGAATCTCACCATCCTTATGCCGGTCTGCACATTGAGTGCTCCGAGCGAACGGAGCTCTTCGGCAAGCACGTCCTCAAGTCCCTTGAGGGTCTTGGCTACCATTTCGTACGTATGTTCCATATATCTGCTGTAAATCTTTTTCTTTGTTTTGTTGTGGGGAGGTTTCAAGCCGTCAGGATGGCTCGATGGAGCGGAAGTTGTCCGCCCGTGCCTGGATGAGTTTCTCACCCGGGGCCACATCGCGTGCCACCCACAGGTTGCCTCCAATTATGGCTCCGTCGCCTATGGTGACGCGGCCGAGAATGGTGGAGTTGGAGTATATCACCACGTTGTCGCCTATTATCGGATGGCGCGGTATGCCTTTGACAGGGTTGTTGGCATCGTCGGTGACGAAGCTGCGCGCGCCGAGCGTGACTCCCTGATATATCTTCACATTGTCACCTATTATGGCTGTGGCTCCGATCACCACACCTGTACCGTGGTCAATCACGAATCCGCTTCCTATCCTTGCGCCGGGATGGATGTCTATGCCTGTAGAGGAGTGGGCCTGCTCGGAGATCATGCGCGGGAGCACGGGGACTCCAAGCTTCACCAGTTCGTGGGCTATGCGGTGGCTTATGGTGGCCCGCACACCGGGATAGCATGTTATGACCTCATGGGTGGAGGTGGCTGCGGGATCGCCGAGATATGTGGCGTCGATATCTGTGTCGAGTATGCGGCGCAGGGCGGGAAGGGTGGATATGAAAGCATCGGCTGCTCTTCCGGCCTCGGCTCTGATATTGTCCATGGGGACGGAACAATCCGTGTCGGCAAATGAAAGTCCTGCCGTGATCTGATGGACGAGCAGGCCTCTCAGTTCATGTATGGCAAGGGTCATGATACTGCGCAGCACCGGGGCGCTTTCCACCTGTTCGTTGAAAAAACCGGGAAACATGAGTCCGGATGCTATCTCCACGATACGCCTTACTGAAGCGTTGGACAGCAGGGGCGCACCTTCATGGCGCCTGCTCGGACATACGTGGCGCATGTCGTCGAGGCTGCACAGGCGGTCGATGACCTTCTCAAGATTGTGCGTGGAGGGGGAGGATTGTTCCATAAATTCAACTTTTGCCGGCGTGTCCTCTGTGGACATGCCTTTCCGGATGCAAAGTTACAATTTTCCCACGACACAAGCTCCACCGCACCCATAAAAATTTTTTCAGGTGCAGACCTTACTCATTCAGCAGAGAGATGGCGAGTTCAAGGATGGTATCCCGTCCCTGAAGCATGTCGGCTATCTGCATGTCGGCGGCACATCCCTCGGATGGCTCCACGCCGCTTTCGGTGCTCTCCTTCTTGCTGTCGAGTATGGAACATGCAGAGAATCTCACTGACCATCCGCATGTGAGCTCCGATGAGTATGGCATACCCGATCCACCGCCGGTGCGTGCTCCGGCTATTCGCACTCCGGGAATGTGCTTCATCACTGAGGCGAGATTATTGGCCGCCGAGAATGTGGATCGGTTGGTGAGCACCACCACAGGCTTGCCCCATCGAATCCGTCCGGCGGGTGCGGGTCGGTATGTGATCGGGTATGGCTCAGAGAAGTCATCGTGGCCCGGGCCGGTCTTGTGCGATATGTAGCCCACTACGGTTGGCTCAGTGATGAATCGCGCCACGAGGGTCTCGACGTTGGTGAGCATGCCGCCACCGTTGTCGCGTATATCGATGATGAGTCCGCGTGCCGCCGCCAGAAAGTGTAGCACATTGTCGAGGTTGCCTTCGCCGATGGTCTGCGACATGGAGGGTATATGTATGTAGCCGATGTTGTCGCTGAGCAGGCCATAGATCATACCTGACGTCTGCCTGTAGTTGAAGTTGAAGTAGCTTTCCTCGATGAGACGCATGGAGAAGTTCTGAGGATAGTCGCTCCACCAGGCGCGGTAGTAGGAGGTGTTGAATGGCGCAGACAGGTTCACGTGGCCGTCGCGCAGTTCATCGAGCATCTCGGAGCATACTATGAACAGTTCCTCGCGTGTCATGCGGTCACTGATACGTGGAGAGTATCTGGCATGCACTTCATCCCAGTCCACACCTTTGGATGAGAAAAAGCAGTAGTGCTCGTCGAGTATGGTCCACAGCTGTTCGAAATTGCCGCGCGGGTCATCGGCGTACTCGTCGATGGAATGGCAGCTCCAGCATAGGAGGGCGAGGGAGATGAGAGTGAGTAGCTTTCGCATCAGTATATGGCGTTGATTATTCCGGCTTCGGGCGATATGCCTTTGCGCGGGTTGACCGAGAGCCACTCGCCGCTCACTCCTATCACCAGGGCGTGTGTGAACATGCGTGTGACTATATGATTGACTTTGGAGGAGAATATTTTGCCTTTGTATCCCAGACGCAGGGATGTGTCGCCCAGATGCAGGTCGGCCGTGACGAGATTGTCAAGTTCGAAGCGGTTGCCCCACCATGCGCCATGTACAAGACCGGAATGGTCGCCGAGATAGATCTCGTAGTAGAGTTCGCCATAGTCGGGGGCGAAGAATATCCCTGTGACCGGCAGCGAGGGGTGGTACATAAGTGTCACCGGCAGGTGGCCTATGTTCAGTCTCCATGCGGCATAGCCTGTCAGGCCGATGGTCCACGCTCCTTTGGCAGAGGCGGGATTGTTGCCGTTGCGGGCGTTGTAGAGGCATCCACCCTCTATGCCTGTGCTCCCGCCCAGAGCGAGAGTGAGCGATGGGAGCGGACGCCACCGGTGCATCATGCTCCAGTCCAGCGAGAGCATGGCGCTCCACATGGTGGCGTTGCGTGCGGGATTGATGGTGCGGTCCACGGAAAGGTTGCCGTGCATACGCATCACCCACCGTTCGGGTGAGAAGCGCATGGCCTGATAGCGTGCGTAGTCTATGCCGGCATGCCATCCGGTGTATCTCAGAGGTGTGAGGTAGGTGTCCGCGAGATGGGAACTTCCCGCTTCGGCGGTGTAGGCGGCGAAGACCGGGCGGAGTGGTTTCTGTGCATGATGCTCCTCGGCATGCATGAGGAGCGTGCCGAGGAGCAGGGTCAGGAGTAGAGTGATGTTGCGCATTTGAGCGTGTATGTTGCTATTCGAAGAGCCGTTGCTGGCCGGTGATCTCGTCTCTTACCTCATCATCGCTTTTCTCCGGCTCGGAATCGGTGGGGGCGCCGTTGGCAGTATCCGTCGGCTCTTCATCGGGTTCTTCATCGAGTGCTACAGGGGGCAGCGGCTCGAGTGGGCTGACTTTGTCGAGCTGGAATGTGGTGAGACGTTTGCCTTTGGCCTTGTATGACTTCACTGCCACGAAGTCGCGGGCTATGATCTCGACTGGTGGACGCACGGCGTCGGCTCCGGCAAATGTCAGCTCTACGCGGGCTCCCTCCTCGTCGGTGAGATAGAGCAGCTGCGATTTGACATTGTCGCCGAGATATCGCTGTGGCTTGGAGGAAGGCTCGAATGTGAAACGCTTCAGATATGGGTAGCCCTGATCGGCATCGTGGAGTATGGCAGTCCAAGCCTTGTGGGGTTGGAATTTCTCTATGCGGAGTATGTTCTCCGGATAATGGTTGGAGGCTTCGAATGTTGATGTGTAATACTCGCCGTTGCGGAGTATGACGAGTACAAGATCGCCGGAGTTGAAGTCGCCGAGATAATTGCCTCGTCCATCATAGTTGAGACGGTTGACATCCGGATCGAACCATACATCGCGTCCGCCCAGGGTGGATCCACCTTTCTCCTTTAGACTGAAGCGGTGTACCTCATTGCGCGTCACGATATTGCCAAGGGATCCGCGACCTTTGGGGTTCATCTTTGAAAAATCAACGTCGAACTGTAGAGTCTTTAGCCTTAGTTTCGGTTTGAGCGTCACTTTCACCACCTCGGCCTCTCCGTTGCGATTGGCTGTGAACCAGCACACGCGGCTGCCGGGGGTGCCTCGGGTGAGATCGTACTCCTTGTCGCGTGTGACGCCTGTCACGGGGAATCTCTTCATGTAGTAGGTGCCACCCTTGCCGTCTTGGTATATGACGTTGTAGATGGTGCGCGAGTCGTTGCGCTTGAACACGTCGACATGGATCACACCCTTGCCGATGAACAGTTTGTCCTGCACCTTGACCACTTTGTAGCGGCCGTCCTTGTAGAACACTATGACGTCATCAATCGATGAGCACGGGCACAGATACTCGTCTTTTTTGAGTGATGTGCCGATGAACCCTTCCTCACGGTTGATGTAGAGTTTCTCGTTGGCCTCGGCCACAGTGGCTGCCTGTATGTTGTCGAAATTGCGTATGGTGGTCATGCGCGGGAAGGCGTGGCCGTACTTGGCCTTCAGTCTTTCGTACCAGGCTATGGTGTATTCGGTAAGTGTGGACAGATGGTGGTCTATCTCTTCGATGCGGGCCTTGAAGGCGGCTATCTGTTCGTCGCATTTGTCGGCGTTGAACTTCAATATCCTGCCCATCTTTATCTCGAAGAGGCGTATTATGTCATCGTCGGTCACGGGACGGATGAATGTATGTGCCCACTGCTCGAGGCGGCGGCGTATGTGATCAATGGCTTGGCGGCGATCCTCACTCTCCTCATACTCGCGGTCCTTGTATATGCGCTCTTCTATGAATATACGCTCGAGCGAGGCGAAATGGAGCTGCTCGCTGACCTCGGCGCGCTGTATCTCGAGTTCCCGTCCAAGTATGGTACGTGTGCCGTCAACATTGTGGCGCAGTACGTCGCTCACGCCGATGAAGTGTGGTTTGTTGTCGGATATCACGCAACAGTTTGGCGATACGGACACCTCGCAGTCGGTGAACGCATAGAGCGCATCGATAGTACGGTCGCTCGAAGTGCCGGGTTGGAGATATACGAGGATGTTGGCATGCTCGGCGGTATTGTCGTCCACCTTGCGAATCTTTATCTTTCCGCTCTCAAAAGCTTTTAGGATAGAGTCGATGAGGGTAGCAGTGGTCTTGCCAAAGGGGATCTCGGTGATGGCGAGTGTCTTGTTGTCGATTTTCTCGATTTTGGCGCGGATCTTTACTGCACCTCCTCGCTCGCCGTCGTTGTAACGTGACACATCGATGGAGCCACCCGTGAAGAAGTCGGGATAGAGCGTGAACTCCTCGCCGCGCAGATGTGCTATGGCGGCATCAATGATCTCGTTGAAGTTGTGCGGAAGTATCTTGGACGACAGTCCGACGGCTATGCCCTCTACACCCTGCGATAGCAGTAGGGGGAATTTGACGGGAAGAGTGACGGGCTCCTTCTTGCGACCGTCATAACTGAGGGTCCACTCGGTGACTTTGGGATTGTACACTACATCAAGGGCGAACTGCGAAAGGCGTGCCTCGATGTAACGGCCGGCAGCGGCACCTGCGCCTGTGAGAATGTTGCCCCAGTTACCCTGTGTCTCCACCAGAAGTTCTTTCTGTCCGAGTTGCACAAGGGCTTCATAGATCGAGGCATCGCCGTGTGGGTGATACTGCATGGTGTTGCCCACAATGTTGGCCACTTTATTGAAGCGTCCGTCATCGAGTTGCTTCATGGAGTGGAGTATGCGCCGTTGCACAGGTTTTAGCCCGTCGTCGATATGAGGGACGGCGCGCTCGAGGATCACATAGCTCGCATAGTCGAGAAACCAGCTCTGGAACATGCCGCGCAGCTGATGGCGCACGGTGTCGTCCGAGCGGTCCACGAGAGTCCTGGGATCAAATTTGGCAGGTTCGGTCTCCTCTGCGGGCGTTATGTCGCCTCCCTCTTCGGGATCCATGTCGTCTATGGGGTAGTTTTCCTCGGTCATTGCAGGTAGTGTTTCTGCAAAGATAACGAAAAAATCCTTAATTACCTATCCTTTTGCCCTGACAAGTGTCTTTTATGGCATATTGGAGTGATGATGGTGTTAAAATATGTCAATGGATGAGGCGGTGGTGTCGAAATGTATGTAAATTTGCAGATTGAATATGCGTGAATATCTCAAATATCTGTTTCAGCTTATTCTCTCGCCGGGCCATGGGTGGGAGGATATCGACAAAGGCAGCGGCAATCCTGCTGCAGTGGCCGCGCGCGGCTTCTATCCTCTCATAGCCATAGCGTCGCTCAGCGTGTGGATGCAGGGTTTCTATCACCCACATATTCCGTTTCTGGCGCTTTTCATGAGGATGATAGTGACATTCGTGGTCTACTTCATATCCTATTTTTTCGGCACTTTCATGCTGTCGGTTTTCGTGGAGCCTATGCTTGATGACCGGTATGACGAGGTGAGATGCCAGACATTCACGCTCTATTCGCTGGGTCTGCTCGCGGTGATATCCATCATCGCCAATTGCCTGCCCGTATCGTCGGCTCTGCTGTTTTTCCTGCCGATGTTTGCGGCTCTGGTGCAGTGGAAAGGCCATCTGTACATGCATGTACGACCCGATAAGGTGGGGCTGTTCATGATCCTTGCCATACTTGGAGTGCTCGCCCCGCCATATATCTTCTATTTCCTTTTCTCAATCCTCTTCTGAACATGGATCATAAAGACATCAATATAAAGAACCGCCGCGCCACATTTGACTTTGCGATATCCGACACTTTCACCGCCGGAATTGTGCTCACGGGTACCGAAATAAAATCGATACGCGAGGGCAAGGCTTCGCTGGCCGATACATTCTGCTATGTGGACAAGGGTGAGGTGTGGGTAAAGAATATGTACATAGCCGAGTATTTCTACGGTTCGTACAACAATCATGTGGCCCGCCGTGACCGCAAACTACTGCTCAACCGCAAGGAGATAGCACGGCTGGAAAAGTCGGGCAAGGAGGCCGGATACACCATAGTGCCACTGCGCCTGTTCATAAACGACCGCGGGCTTGCCAAACTCGTTATAGGTGTGGCAAGGGGTAAGAAGGAGTATGACAAGCGTCAGTCCATCAAGGAGCGCGAGGATAAGCGCGCCATGGCCCGTATCATGCAGAAATAGGGGGGCTCACCATTCGTAGGAGAGGGTGATTCCGAAGTTGTTTAGTGTCAGTGAGTTTGAACTCCAGTAGTAATTGTTGTTGGATGTAAGGAGTTGGTAAGTCAGGCCGATGTTGAAGGCTTGTTTAGGATTTTTGGAGGATACGGGTATGCGTACACCTATGGCCGGCCGCATGAAAAACTGGGTATTGTTGGACATGAAACCGTCGGCCATGCGGAGATAGTCTCTCCCCAGCAGCCATGCGGCACCAAGCTTGATGTCGATGAAACATGACACGGAGCTGCGGTCGCCTATATTGAACCGGAAGTCGGAGAAGACCGGAATCATGGCTTTTCTCTTGGCCGACCCGTAATATGTGTAATCGTAGTCGGGATCCGGCTGCCACCCGTCGGGTTGCTGTGCCATCATAAGATCCACACCCACACCCACGCCCATGTAGAACCAAGAGGTGTATTGAAAGCCCTGGGTGGTGGAGATACCTACGTCATTGGCTCGGTTATGACCTACACCGGGAAGCAGGACAACATCCACATATCCCTTGTAGCTGAGCGACCCTGACAGGGCAGGGCTTAGGAGTGATGGGATCTGGTTGGCGATCTCATAATATTGGGCCGATACCTTGGCGGGTATCATGGCCAGCAGCGGCAGAGCCAGGAAGTAAAGCCGTTTCATAATAGTGCGGGTCTTGTTAATAATCTAACATCCGGGGAGCCGATCTTGTTGTGTGTGGCCCGAAACGCGACATTATCGCACCTTTTGGGGTATTGGAGACAGTAACTTTGTGGTGTAAATATAACATCCTCTTAAACTCCATTTTTATGAAAAAGATTGCTGTCATTCGTCCCGTCTCGCAAAAGGCATATGCACGTTTTGTGGAACGTATCAATCATGTTTTCAACAATTCCGACCGTAGCGAAGCTATGCTTACGGCTCTTGACCGCTATCTTGACGGAGAGAGGGACGGTTCATGCTTGCGCGATCTGCCGGCCGAGTGTGTCGTGGCTTTTGAGATGTTGCGGTTTGATGTCGATATGGCTATAGCACGCTCGGAAAAGGCCCGTATGCGTGCACGCCGTCAGAGGGTTTCCGAAGAGCCGACGGTGGCATGTCAGGTCAAAGAACATGAAAGCCCGGCTGAAATTGGCCGGGCTTCCGAAGATTGCGTTTCATCTGACGAAGTGTCAGACGATAATAAGGACATGTCAGTGGCTCCTCTTACGCGTCGCCAACGGCGTATTATCGAGCGAGGTCTGCGCCCTAAGGAGCGTTGGCGCAGCCTGGGGGTGAAGAGGGGCTAATTGAGTGTGTTATGGACGGTAGGTTACAGTGGAGCGTGTGGCGATATTGGCCGATGATGGACCGGCCATGAGTTCGAACTCTCCCGGTTCGGTGACGTATTGCATGCGCGGGTTCCATAGTCCGAGGTCGGCCGGGTCGAGGTGAAAGCTTACACGCCGGCTCTCACCGGGTGGGAGGGTTATCTTCTCGAAGCCTTTCAGCTGCATGACCGGAGTGGATACGGAGCTGACCTTGTCGTTGACATAGAGCTGTACCACTTCGCTGCCTTCGCGCGAACCTGTGTTGGTAATGGTTACGCTTGCATCGATGCCATTGTCGGAGAATACGGATGAGGATGTCTCCATGTCGGAATAAGCGAATGTAGTGTAGCTGAGTCCGTGACCGAAGGGGTATAGCGGGTCGGGCGAGGAGAGGACGTAGTCTCGTCCTGGCTTTTCAGGTGTGCCGGGCTCGCGGTTGATACCTGTCGACGAGGGTTTGCGGTCATATGTGGTGGGGATATGTCCAACCGACTGGGGAATGGATGCGTTGAGACGGCCCGAGGGGTTTACATCGCCGAACAGGATACCGGCAATGGCGTTGCCTCCCTGCTCGCCCGGATACCATGCCTCGAGTATGGCGGGGATGTTATCCTTCTCCCAACTGATGCTCCACGGGCGTCCATGTACGAGGACAAGGATTACGGGAGTCCCCGTGGCGTGGATGGCCTTGATAAGATCGCGCTGCACGCCTATGGGATTTATGTCGGTAAGGTCATATCCCTCGCCTGTGGTGAAAGGCTCGCCGCTCTCATATTCACCGGGACCGTTGCCCCAGCCGAGACCGGAGAGGATGACACTTGTCTCGCCGAGCACCACTACTGCGACATCTGAATTGCGGGCGGCCTCGACTGCTTCGGCAAAACCATCGGTGGATAGTCCGGTGATGCCGCAACCCTTTGCATAATTGACTTTGATATCATCTCCGGCTATGGAACGGATACCCTCGAGTACGGTGACCCCTGAGGAATTGTCACGCGTGTAGGAGTAGTCGCCATACTGCACCTGATCTGCATTGGGGCCTATGACCGCGATGCTTTTGAGCTTCTTGCGGTCAAGAGGCAGTAGGGAACCTTCGTTCTGGAGCAGAATCACAGACTCCTCGGCCACCCGGCGGGCAAGGTCTACGTGAGCGGGAGTGCGTAGTGCGGCGATGGCTTTCTCCTTGTCGGCATACGGTTTCTCGAACAGTCCGGCTTTGAACTTGGCGGTGAGTATGCGGCGCACCGCACGATCCACCAGAGCCTCGTCCACTTTGCCCTCTTTCACAAGCTCCACGAGCGACGGATATACATCGGGGCGTGCAGCCTCGAGATCCAGACCCGCGTTCAGGGCCATCACTGCGGCTTCGGGTCGATCGGTGGCCACATGGTGGAAGTTGTGTAGATGTGACAGGCTGCCGTAGTCGGAGAAGGTGTAGCCATCGAATCCCCATTCGTCACGGAGCACCTGCGAGAGCAAAAACTCGTTGGCGTGGGCCGGGATGCCGTCAATATCATTGTAGGATGGCATTACGGAGTATACATTGCCATCTCTGACGGCCATTTCGAAAGGCTTGAGGTGGAGCGATCGCAACTCGCGTTCACCGATAGAGGCAGGGGCGAGGTTGATACCTGCCTGAGGGATACTGTAGGCGGCGAAGTGCTTGGCTGTGCACATGATTTTGCCTGCCGGGATGGAATCGCGCGTCACAGCAGGGTCGCCCTGCAGTCCTGTCACGAAGGCCACGCCCATACGTCCGGTGAGCAGAGGATCTTCCGAGTAGCATTCCTCATTGCGACCGTAGCGGGCATCGCGTATCAGGTCGAAGAGCGGAGACAGAGCCTGGTCCACTCCTGCCGCGGAAGCTTCCTCGGCTATGGCGCATGCCATCTCGTGGATCAGATCAGGATTCCATGTACTGCCCTGGGCTATCGCCTGGGGGTAGATTGTGGCGCCGTAGGCAAGGAGCCCATGGAGGCATTCGGCCACCTGTACGGGAGGAATGCCAAGACGGGTGTTCTCGCGGGCATGACGTTTGACTGCTGCCGAGAGGGTGGCTATTTTCTCCACCCCCTCGAACGGCGAGTCGCAGGCTCCGGTCATGCGGGTCGTTGATGTGAAGTCACCGAGACCAGTCATCGACATCTGGTCGATCTTTTCCTCGAGAGTCATACGTGAGAGCAGGTCTTCCACACGTTGTTCCACCGGTGCGGCGGGATCCATGTAAATTTGTGAATGGCATATCGGTGAGGAGAAGAGGATCATTGCGGCCAAGGCCTTCAGATGTCGTGGCATATGATTCTTTTTTTTAGTTTTATGGGTGTCTGTCTGGAATGGTGGGCGATGTATCACAGTCCGACTGCAGTCTTGACAGTGGCGCCGGTTGTCGTGACGATGTATACGCCCGGTGCGAGATCCACATGGTTGGATCCTGCTGCGGCATTGATAATGGCTGCGGGCCGTCCGTCGGTGCTGTAGATTGTGACATTGGCATCGCGGGACAGAATTATGTCAAGGCCGCCGGGGATATTCTTGACGATCATAGTGTCATCGCAGCCGGTGGTTTCTATGCCTGACTTATCGAGCGTCACCTGCACTCGTTCTGACGGACGTGAAGTGTAGATATCGTTCTTGTCACCATGATAGAAACGCTGCGAGCGTATGTCGTAACTGAAAGCATAGTCGCCGTATTGCTCTATGCCGTCCACCGTCATCGATCGCACGGACGGATCGGATGCTCTGTAGATGTTGGTGATGATGTCCACCTCATCGCCTTTTTGCAGATCCTGGCATAAGCGTATGTAGTCGATCATGAACGGAGTGCCAAGTCCGGCCCAAAGGGTGAATGAGTCGGTATCGGAGCAGTTCTTGAAATCAACCTTCAGTTCCTGCCATCCGGTGGCAGGCCATGCTACTGCAGCATAGTTGGATGTGCTGGCCCCCTGGATCTGGAGTATGTCGCCGGCTTTGAGCCATGCTTTGAGGTAGAGGGTGCATGAGCCGCCGTTGTTGCTGAGATCCATGACTGGGGTGACTATGGATGCGTCCATGTATCCCTCCTTGGATGGCATGCCGCCTATGGCACCGGAGGCGAGACTGTAGGATGAGCCGGACCACCCTGGTATGCGGGTGTAGGCATCAAGGCTGACGGGAGTGGTGGTATATTTGCCGGGCTGGGGATTGTCGGGCGTGGCTGTGCTTGTGACTTTTCCGAAATCCTCGTCGAGTATCACAGCCTCGGTCTGATCAGCTTCGGCGTGATATGTGCGGTAAAGCGTGAGGTCAAACATATCGGCCTTGGAGCCGCAGTTCCAGAGAGCGGTGAACGAGCTGTCTGTGATACCTGTGGGCTCGAGGGCCTCGGGCTGATGGGCGTGGAATACCTCTATCTCGCGGCTCGGGAGCGAAGTGTAGCGCGAGTTGCGGGCCTTGACATGATAGAAATAATTGGCCTCAGGGTCAAAGGCTTCATCCTCGACTTTGCAGGATGTTGTTGATGCTCCCTCGACTACGTGGTCCTCCCAAAGGTATATTTTGGCGGGAGGTGCGGGGGCCTCGTAGCGTATGTCGTCGATCATGAAACGCACGTTGTCGCCTGCGGCCATGACGGCCTCGAAGCGCAGGGCGTAGATCTCATCGAGCAGTGAGAGATTCTCGGTCACATCCACATTGATTACTCCACCTGCATTGGCCACGAAATTGATGGATTGGTTGATCCATGGTATCCATCCGTTGGCAGTGAGGGCTCCTACCGCGAGGATAGCTCCGGTCTGGTCGGGAGCGTTGGCGCTGTCATCGGCGGCAAGGGTGTATGTGAGACGTGTTATCTTGTAGGGGGATATAGGGGTGATAAGGTAGTCGCCGGAGGCATCGAAGCATATGGCGTTTGATCCTGTGCCGGCATATTTCGGATCGGTGCTGAGTTCTGTACGAGCCCCGGCAGCACTGAGGTTGTATTCCCAACCCTCTGGGAGTGCGGTGATGTGGCCGGTGGTATCGGTGGTTACACCTTCGAAGCTCTCGTCAACAATGAGAGTCTCGGGCGAGTCGCCATGTTCATATACGCTCAGAAGGTATTCGTCGGCAGTATCGGTGGTTGTCCAGGTGGCAACGAACGAGTCGTTGCGCATATCTTCGGCATAGTAAGCCTGTGGAGGTTCGATGGAGCCTATGCGATGGTCTATCCTTACATCATCGATCTCAAACCATGCGTCTACACCGGAGAAGAATTGTATGCGGGTGTCGTTGTACCATCCGTTGTCGGCCTCGAATGTGAATGTCTGCCATTGGTCGGTGAATGTGAATGTCTGGCGCTTGTAGTCCACGAGTTGCTTGTCGCGGATGAGGAGCACTTCTATGCCCTGCATGCCGGTGTCGGAGTATCCCGGGACAAGGCGTCCTCGGAAGGTCATGCGCAGCTCGCCGGAGTAGTCGCCCACCGGAGTGTTGAGAAAGCCGTTCATCATGGCCAGCGCTCCGCCTGCGGCATATATCTCATGTCCACCCCAGCCGCGTGTGCAGTTGGGGTTGTATGGTTTGAGCAGAGATGGATCAAGGAAGTTGCCAAATTCGTTGAGCAGAGCAGTGGTTACGTCCGGCTGGTCGGCTGTACCACCGGGAAATCCGGAGAAATCCTCGTTGACAATGTTGATCCATCCGGTCTCCACAGCATCGCTTGTCACGATGTCCACCACAGAGTTGCGGTATACGAAGAAGTCACATTTGTTTTCGGCTATGGGTTGTGGATCATTATCGACGGACACACCAAGCAGTGTGGCTTCACCGAGAGCAATGACATGTAGGAGATTGTCGCGTGTGAAGTCGAAGTTGATGGAGTTGGTGCCGTCGGCAAGTTTGATCTCCGAACCGTAATTGTCGGTGAGGCGTATGGCATCGGCATCAGTGACGTTGATGGTAAGGGAATTGCTCTGCTGACGTTCGGTGGCGATGTATACCTGATTGAGCTGTGCTGAGGGGTCGAGGCGCACTGTATATGCTCCGGCTGCATCTGGGAACAGCATCTCCGGGTTGGCTACATATGTGATCGTGGCACCTGGCGCCGGTGTGACTTTGAGAGGGGTGATGCCCATTATGTCCACATCCAGATAATTGTCGCCGGCCGAGAGGATCAGTGGCTCGCCTGTGGCTGTCGTGACTGTGGCGTTGGCAGGATTGTCGATGTTGATCATCAGATTGCCATCCACATCGGCTGATGTACCTACGATGATGGTCACGTTGTCGTCGGCTGTCACTGTCCAAACGGATCCGTTTGCGGCTACGGGAGCTTCAGGCTGGGTTTTGATCTCATTTATGCGGTAACCGTCGGTGGCTGAGATATCCACTGTGGCTCCACGGGTCACGCTGTTGAAACCGGTAGCGTCAAGAGTCTTGCCCTCCGAAACCGCTGTGAAGGTGGAGGGTATACCGGAAAAGGTGACTGTCACCATCCCGGTCTCGGCACTTGTGTAGATGGATATGCTCGATCCTTCGGAGAAGGAGATCGGGGTGGGACCTGTGATGTTGAATACGAATCCTGCATCGCACACTATGTGGTTTATCTTACCCTCAGGGGTAGGGGCTATGAGCAGCGGTGAGTCTGCAAGAGTCAGGTCGACATTGTTGTCGCCGGAGCGGAGGTTGAGTACGCGTCCTTCTCCGGCTGCGGTGGTGATGGTGACGTGCGCACTGTTGTCAACGTAGATCGGTACATTGAATGCCCACATACCTACGCAGCATAACATAGCAGCCACGAAAGCTACAAATCGGTTGGAAAAAGTCATGATGAATAAATGTGATATGGATTTTTTGTGAAGATATTTTTGCAAATATACAAAAATAATAAAAAATGTAAAATTAGTGAGCCGAAATTGACATAGAAAAAGACGTCCTCCGGCGGCAAGCATGCCTACCGGAGGACGTCTCTTATGTATTGTCAGATCAATCGAGCGTTCACTCGGCCGGATCGAGGACTACCACGCGGTAGTTATCCTGACCGTTTACATTCTTCATGAAGTTCATGACATCGTTGACGGTGATGGAGTTGACGGTGTCGATGTTGCCGTTGAATGTGTCGACTCCGTTGATGCCGAAGCCCATGAGTGATCCGAGCCAGGAGCCGTTTTTTTCCTTGTTCTCGGTGTAGGTCTTGACGAGATACTCTTTGATGGGGTTGAGTTCCTCGGCAGTCACGTCAGACTCCATGGCCTTGAACTGACCGTGGATAAAGTCGAGCACCTCTTTCTTCATTTCAGGCTTCATCGGGAACTGGCTTGCAAGTGTTGCAGTCCAAAGGCTCTCGCGTGAGAGACGGCCATCAGCGTAGATGGAGTATACAGCACCCATCTCCTCGCGCACTGTGTCGATGAGGCGCTTGGTGAGGATCTGTCCGGCTATGTCGGCGATGATAGCGTCCTTGGCGGAGTAGGGAATCTTGGCATTCTCAAGGATGAGCACCTGCGACTGAGGTGTGGTCATCGAGGTTGTGAATGTGTCGGTGCCCGAGCCTGCTTTGGTGAAGAAGGCGGGGTTGGGAGTCGCTTCCTTGTTGGTCTTGGAGGGATCGCCGGGGAGAGATGCGATATAGGTCTCAACGAGAGGCTTGAGGGTCTCGGGATCAACGTTGCCCACAAAGTAGAATGTGTAGTTGGCGGCGTTGGCAGTCACGTTGTGGACGATCTCCACGGTCTGCTCGCGGGAGGCGCCGAGGATAGCCTCGGAGCTGAGGCTCTGGCGGAAGGGAGATGCGTAGAGGGCCTTGGCGACGTCGCGGCCGAAGATGTATTCGGGGCTCTTCTCCTGGTTGGCGAGGAAGCCTGAGTATGCCTTCTGGAGGGCATCGAACTCATCGGATGTGAATTCGAGATCAACGAAGCTCATGTAGAGGAGCTCCATGAGTGTGGGGAGATCCTTGGGAGTGGTGGAGCCTCCGAGCTGAGTGCGGTAGGGGGCGATGTCGAAGTAGAGGTCGGCCTGCTTGCCGGCGGTATACTTCTCGAGATCGGTGCGTGAGTATGTGCCAAGACCGAAGGAACGGAGTGAGATGGGGAAGAAGATCACGGTGTTGGCATACGAGTCGGGGTAGTTGGCATAGCCACCGATAGCCTGTGCGCCGAAGCGGATCTCATCTTCTTTGAATTTGGTAGGCTTCACAATGACCTTGGCGCCATTGCTGAGAGTCCATTCGATGGTACCCCAGGTCTTGTTGTCAACGGTGGAGACGATCTTACCGGCCACGGGAGCCTTGGTGATGAGGGGTTCGCTCTTCACTTCGTCCACGAAGGCGTCGATCTGCTCGGCATCGACAGCTGCGAGGGCAGCGTCAATGGCAGCCTCGGTGGGGAGTGTGAATCCCTCGCCCTCGGGTGAGAGCACGAGCAGGGCACGGTTGTCGGGGGTGATGGTCTCGGCCATGGCCTGGTTGATCATGTCAACATTTACCATCATGGAGAGCTGCTGGAGGAGGGGCCACTCAACTTCGATGCCGGGGATGGCTTCGCCGTCGGTGAAGTTGCGCACGTACTCCTGTACATAGCTGTCATTCTCGCGTGTGGCGCGGTTGTTGTAGAACTTCTCGATGTTGGAGAGGTACTGCGAACGGGCGCGCTCATATTCGCTCTGGGTGAATCCGCCGCGCTGTGCACGGAGGAGTTCACGATAGAGGGCCTGAAGGGGCTCTACGATGTCGTTGCCTTTGGCTGCCACGAACCCGGTGAGAGCGTCTTTCGACTTGGTGAGGAAATATTCGCCGAAGCTTACACCGGCACCTGCGAATGGTGCGTCGGGCTTCATGGAGAGCTCGTTGAGACGGTTGTCAAGCATGTCCTGGATCATGGTCTGGCAATAGTCTGTGAGGAAGCCTACCATGGTGTTCTTAAGCTCGCGGGGCATGGGATCGGAGATGAAGAAGAGCTGTGCCACGAGCGATTTCTGCTCGGGGTCGGAACCTATGCCGTAGAGCATGCCCTTGTGGTCGGGCACGGGCTCGTAGGTGCGGGGCTTGGCGTTGGCGGGCATCTCGATGGGTGAGAACATCTCCTTGATCTTGTTCTCGATGCGGTCCACATCAATGTCACCTACCACGATGATGGCCTGCTGGTCGGGGCGGTACCATGTCTCGTAGTAGTCACGAAGGGCCTGATGGGGGAAGTTGTCGACTACCTCCATGGTGCCGATGGGGAGACGGTGGCCATACTTTGTGGTGGGGTAAAGGTTGGGGAGGACATTCTCGATGATACGCATCTGGCCCTGGGTGGAGCGGCGCCACTCCTCGTGGATCACACCGCGCTCCTTGTCGATCTCCTTGGGGTCAAGGGTGAGGTCGTTGGCCCAGTCGTGGAGTATGAGAAGGCAGGAGTCCTGCACGCTCTCGCGAGCTACGGGAACATTGGAAATATTGTAGACAGTCTCGTCCACGCCGGTATAGGCGTTGAGGTTCTCACCGAAGCGTACGCCTACGGAAGCGAGCCAATCCCTGAGCTGGTTGCCGGGGAAATTGGTGGTTCCGTTGAAGCACATGTGCTCAAGGAAGTGGGCGAGGCCACGCTGGTTGTCTTCCTCAAGAGCGGAGCCGACATTCTGGGCGATATAGAAATCAGCCTGTCCTTTGGGGTACTCATTGTGACGGATGTAATAGGTGAGGCCGTTGGGCAGATGTCCCATGCGCACGGCGGTATCCACCGGCAGAGGAGCCATCATGGGGTTTTCACCCTGGGCCTTGGCAACGCCGGGAAGCAGGAACAGCGCGGCTGCAACTGCGAGCGATGCAAGTCTGAAAAACTTTTTCATATTGTAGATGTGATAATAGAGTTGTCTATGTATACTGTATATATTAGGATTGACGCCGCATTCTTGGGAAAGTGACATCAACAGCAGTTAAATTAATGAATTTTAACATATACATCCCGTTGCCTTACCTGATACACGGTGAGAGGCGCGATGCAAGCACGCGCTCCACCTCGTCGTGGAGATATGGGACGTCCACTATCCATGGAGTGGGGCATGTGGGGTGGAATACACCGAGTTTCATACCGGTGACACGTATGCCATATTTGCGTTCGAGAATATTGCGGTATACGCTCAATTGCATGGCATAGTGCCAATAGGAGGTGTCGTGCAGATGGGTGAGGGGGTGAAGGCCCCGTTTACCGTAGGGCGACTGCATGAGAATGCGGCCGTCGGAGGCCACGAGCTTGCGTGACCGTTTCCAGTCGTAGATGTTGAATGTACCGGCAGGTGTGCGTTCGAGAAAATCGAGCGTGCCGGCCACACCGGAGTCTTCATCGTAGATGCGCCACTCGGTGCGGAAGGGATAGAGGCGATTGTTGGCAGCGAAGAGGCGGAACAACCGGAATGCATCCGTATCATCGCCGCAGTCATGGCCGAGATAGTAACGTTCAATCTTCTCGTGCATGGCTGTGCCGAGGTTACGCGCACGCTCTGCCTCGCGCTCCCAGCGGTCCAGTATCACCTGCGGATCCACACCCTCGGCTGCAGCCTTGCGTGTGGCCCAGTATATGGCATCGAACTGCGGGAAACAGCCGTCCACGAGGGTGGTCACCGATATGAGTTCCCGGTCGGCCAGACGATAGGTATGGGTGGCTGCATCGAAGTGGAGATATGGATCGCGTGGATGCTGGTTGAGCTCGTTGCAGTTCACAGTCCAAGGCTCTTGGCTTCGTTCCAGAGAGCGTCCATCTCGGCGAGGGTCATGTCGCGCAGATGTTTGCCCTGATCGGCGGCGCGTTTCTCTATATGATTGAAGCGGCGTATGAATTTGGCATTGCACTTCTCGAGGGCGTTCTCCGAATTGATGCCGTAGAGTCGGGATGCATTGACGATGGCGAAGAGCACATCGCCCATCTCCTCCTCCATATGGGCAGGATCTTTCTCGGCTGCGGATTCGGCGAATTCATTGACCTCCTCCTTTACTTTCTCCCACACATCCTCGCGTTTCTGCCAGTCGAAACCTACGTTGGCTGCCTTCTCTGTGATGCGCTCTGCCTTGATCATGGCTGGGAGGGCAGAGGGCACGCCGGAGAGTACGGTCTTGTTGCCACCCTTCTCCTTGAGCTTGAGTTCCTCCCAGTTGCGGAGCACATCGTCGGTCGAGTCAACGTGAGTGTCGCCGAACACGTGTGGATGGCGGAATATGAGTTTGGAGTTGAGAGCGTCGCATACATCCACTATGTCGAACGTGCCCTTCTCCTCGCCTATTTTGGAGTAGAAGAGCACGTGCAGGAGCACATCGCCGAGTTCCTTGCGGATGTTGGCGTCATCCTCCTTTATGAGGGCATCGCAAAGTTCGTATACCTCCTCGATGGTGTTGGGGCGTAGCGACTCATTGGTCTGCTTTGCGTCCCAAGGACATTTCACTCTGAGTATGTCGAGCGTGTCGATGACGCGCCCGAGGGCTTCGATTTTTTCCTGTCTTGTGTGCATTGTGATCGTAAATTTTGGTGCAAAGTTACGAAAACAGATGCACAATCCCTAATCTAATAACGAGAGTATGTGCATACCTTCGAGACACATGCGCGAATTGTGGTACGGACATTTCCAGAAACCAGCCTTGTCGTCGGAGCGGTTGACGGATCCGTCGGCCGCGCGGCGTGACCAGTACCATTCCCCTTCCTCGCGGTCCACCAGGTTGTCGGCAATGTATCTCCACGATTCATAGGCGCCGTCAAGGGCTGATGGGGTGTGATGGAACGCGGCGAGATATAGCTGTCCGATCACGTCCTCGGCCTGCACCCACCAGTGTTTGTCGTTGTCATAGCGTCCGGAGGCATGCCTCTCGTAGACCATGGATCCGTCCGTGCAGCGGCCTTGCAGACCGGCCTCGGCTATGTGGCGTGTGTGGTCGAGAGTCTCGGCTGTGAGATCGGCGTCGTCGATCACCTGTGCGGTCTCGAGCAGCAGCCATGAGGCTTCTATGTCATGGCCATAGCTCTCGGTGTCGTCGAGTTTCACCCAGTCATCATCGAAGAAAAGGGTGAGATGATGTGTGCGGGGATTCTCGATTTTGTCCAGGAAGATGCGCAGCAGTCCTCGTGTGGCGGCCTCAACATCAGCCAGACGTGATGAGGTCGGATCTTTCTCCTTGAGAGCACGCAGCAGATTGGTATACCCTTCAATTATGTGAAGATGGGTATTCATGGTCTTGGACGAGTTGGCATCCTTGTCGCTGAGGCGCATGTCGGCTATCGGTTCCCATGAGCGTGTGGCGGCTTCGACGTATCCACCTTTCACACGGTCGAGCGAGTGGGTCTCTATGCAGTCGAAGAGATCCAGAGCTGTGTCGAGAGCCTCACGGCATCCGGTGGCGCGATAATATTCAGCCAGACCGTAGATCATGAAGCCGATGGCATAGAACTGTTTTTTCGTGTCGAGCGGTGTCCCGTCGGGATTCAGGCTCCAGAATGTGCCTCCATGCTCGTGATCCATGAAGTGGTCCATGATATAGCTGTAGGCACGGGTGGCGGCATCGAGGTATTCCTGTCTTCCGGTGGCACGGTAGGCAGCGGAGAATGTCCACAGGATGCGGGCGTTGAGTATGGCCCCGCGCGGAGCCTCGGGGTCGAGGCGGTCATGACCGTCACGGCGGCCGTGGAAGCCGCCGGCCGGATCGGTCATGCGTTCGAGCCAATAGGGGAGAATGTTGGAGGTAAGATTCTCCAGCAACTCTTCAGAGAACGTTTTCTTCATAGATCAGTCCGGATTGATGATTTCCTCGCGTGCGGCCGATACGGAATTGTCCACCGGAGCGAGCCGGCGCACACGCAGCTCCTCCACGATATTGTTCATCTCCTTCGATCCGAGAGGGTAGAACCATACGATGATGAGCGAGAGAGCTGCCACGGCAGCGGGGATGAATGTCATGAGCATCCACAGGCAAGTGATGGCACTCGCGGGCTGAACGATGTCGAGAGTGGCATTGGCATCAGTGCGCTCCATGTAGCCGCATCCGCTCAGGAGCCACATCACGGCAGCACCGCCTATGGCGCCGCCAAACTTCTGGGCCATGGATGCGGAGGAGAAGATCAGACCTGTGGAGGCTGTGCCGGTCTTGAGCTCGGAATAGTCGCTGACATCGGCATACATGGACCATACCAGAGGGGACATGGCGCCGGTGAGCACCGATATGACCACCTGGAGCAGGAGCATGAGCAACAGTCCACCGTTGCTTTCAGGCGAAAGGGTGAAGAAGATGACGCTGAACACTATCAGCAACGCGTCGATGAGTATGAAGGTGGGTTTCTTGCCGAACTTGTTGGTGATGGGCACCGCAAGAGCCACGCCTACCATATTGGCAACCTCACCTACACCAAGGAATAGACCTGAGTAGAAGAGGAGGCTGAGGGAGAAGATGGCTATGTGCTGCTCGCCGCCGATGATGTCGGCGAAGAAGAAGGCCACTGTGGCGCCACGCACGGTGTTGAACAGGTTAAAGCATAGCGAGGCGCCGTTGAGAAGCCACCAGGGTTTGTTGGTGACCAGGGCCTTGAGGTCGCTCCCGAGCGACGCGGAGCTGACGGAGGTCAGTTTCTCGCGTGTGAAATAGAAGCAGAGGAGGAAGAGAATGAAGCAGCAGGTGGCTATGACTATCATGGCAAACTGCCACGATGTCTGCAGCGACATGCCCATCGAGCCGTTGAACATCTTGCAGAGGGGATCCCATGCGAAGAGCGCTATGAACGAGCCGCCGTAGGCGAAGAACATGCGGAATGATGAGAAGACGGTCTTCTCCTGCGAGTTATCGGTCATAACACCGAGCATCGCACCGTAGGGTACATTGATGCCGGTATATACGGTCATCATGAGTATGTATGTGACGTATGCCCAGACGAGTTTGGCACCGTAGCCCCAGTCGGGGGTGGTGAAGAGCAGTATGCCGCATATGGAGAACGGTGCGGCCACCCAGAGCAGGTAGGGGCGGTATTTGCCCCAACGGGTCTTTGTACGGTCGGCCACGACGCCCATCATAGGATCGCTGACAGCATCCCATATGCGGGTGACGAGCAGCAGCACGCCGGTGTCGACGAGCGATATGCCGAATATGTTGGCATAGAAGAAGGGAAGGTAGTAGCTGAACACCTTCCAGAACATGGAGGAGGCCATGTCGCCGAAACCATAGCCAACCTTGACGCTGAGAGGTGCGGCCATCAGGAGTGGAGTATTTTGAGGTTGTTGTCAATAAGCTCGTTGATGGCTCTCACGGATGCTGCGGTTGTGAGACCGTCCTGCGGAGTGTTGAGGCAGTAGTCCACGAGGCGGTCCACTGTGGATGTGGCCACATGCATGCGGGTGTCGGATGATGCGTAGTAGATGAATACGCGACCGTCCGGCTCCACGATCCAGCCGTTGGTGAAGAGCACGTTCATGACATCGCCGATGTACTCGCCGCCTACGGGGGCCATGAGGTATCCGCCGGGAGAGGCGATCTTCTTCCAAGGCTCCTCGAGCGAGGTCATGTACATGTAGAGCACATAGCGGAGTCCGGATGCGCATCCGCGCACACCGTGGGCAAGGTGGAGCCATCCGCGTGAGGTCTTGACCGGGTGGGGACCCTCGCCGTTCTTCACCTCCTTGATGGTGTGATAATAGCGGGGATCAATGATGGTCTCCTCTTTGACCTCGGCGCAAGTGATGTCGTCTACGAGTCCCCAACCGATGCCGCCGCCGCTACCGGTGTCAATGAATCCGTCCTGCGGGCGGGTGTAGAGTGCGTATTTGCCATCAACGAATTCGGGATGGAGCACGACGTTGCGCTGCTGCGACTTGCATTTGAGATCGGGAAGACGCTCCCATGTGTCGAGATCCTTGGTGCGCGCTATGCCGCATGCAGCCGTGGCAGCCGAGAGATCCTCGGGATGGGCGGGATCGTGGCGCTCCACGCAGAAGAGTCCGTAGATCCATCCGTCCTCATGGGCGGTGAGGCGCATGTCGTAGATGTTGGTGGCGGGATCGTCAGTGTCGGGCATGGTGATGGGGCGCTCGCGGAAACGGAAGTTGTCGATGCCGTTGGGGCTTTCGGCCACAGCGAAGAAGGACTTGCGGTCCATGCCCTCCACGCGAACCACGAGCACGTATTTGTCGTGGAACTTGATGGCTCCGGAGTTGAGTGTGGCATTGCAGCCTATACGCTCCATGAACCAGGGGTTGGTCTGCGGATTGAAGTCGTATTTCCATGTGGGGGGCACCATGTCGGCGGTGATAACGGGATTCTCGTATCGCTCGAAAATGCCATTGCCCTCTATCTTGCGGTTGGGGCGGGTGATGAGCTCCTCGTAGCGGGCGAGGACGAGATTCTTGCGGTATTCAAATGTAGTCATTGTGAGATCTTGGCTTAGGGATTTACGAAGATGGCGCGGTTGGCGTCATGATATTTCTTGAAGTCATCGGCTGAGGGATGACCGGGATAGGGTGCGTAGAAATGGTTGGGCTTCTCGCTCTCGATGGCATTGCGCCACACGCAGACGTAGGCTACGGGGATACCTTCTATGGCCGGTGCGAGCACCCGGGTGTACCAGTCGGTGACACCGAGACCCTCGAGTCCGGTCTCGGTGAACGCTGCGATCTTGCCGCGTTTGGCGGCCTCCTCGGCTACGTAGGGGAGCTGGGCCTTGATGCGGGCGGTGTACTCGGCCACACCTTCCTCGTCGCCGAAGTGATAGATGTCCGTACCGAGGATATCCACATATTCGTCGCCGGGATAGGTGGAGAAGTATGCTTCGGGAGTGAGGTCCTTGTCGGGAGAATAGGCCCATAGAACGTTGTCGACACCGGCGGCATCAAAGCGCTCGCGGGTGAGTTTCCAGAGGTCGATGTATTCCTGAGGAGTGGAGTTGCCTGTGCCCCACCAGAACCATGTGCCGCTGTTCTCATGCCACGGACGGAAGATCACGGCAAGAGGCTTGCCGTCCGAGTCCTTGAGTGATCCTACGAAACGGGCTGCACGGTCGATCCATGCGGTGAGAGTGTCGCGGACGGCGGTGTTGGTGGCCATCTCTTTGAGCGGGGAGGCGGACACATCCCATGAATTGCCCCGGGAGATGGGGTTGAGCGGATGCCATGATATGGCGTTGATGCCACCGCGGGCATCCTGCGAGGCCATCTCGGCAGCCATGAATTCGAAGGGTACACCATCGAGATTGCGTGTGGAGTCAACCTCGATCATGCCGAGATCCCAGCTCATGAGTCCGGGATAACTTCCGGTGACGGCCTTGACATCCGATCCGCCTTCGGCGTATTTCCATGTGTGGCCATAGGCCGTATCGTCGTGGTGTCCGTAGTAATAGCGGCCATTGGCGGCGGCCTCGCGGAGCTTCTGTGAGAGTTCGGCTACGGGAGATATGCTGTCGGCAGCGGCGGTATTGCTGTTGTCCTGTCCGGTGCCCTTGTTGCCGGAACATGATATGGCCGCGAGGGCCAGAGTTGCGATAATGATTGGTTTCATGGTGATTAATCTGGGGGGAGGGGGTGTCTTATCCTAATGTCACGGTCACGTTGCAGACGGTGCCCGGGGTCTGGAGGGGTATGCGGTTGCCATCGACGGGAGTGCCGTTGACCGTCATGGTGCGAACCCCACGGCATACGTGGGCGGGATTCTCAACCTTGATGTCATAGCGCGCACCGCGGAACTCGCGGCTCACCTCATATCCGCCCCAGCTGTCGGGAATGCAGGGATCGATGACCAGACCGTCATAGTCGGGCTTGATGCCGAGTATGAACTGTGTGATGGCATACCAGTTCCATGCGGCAGTGCCTGTGAGCCATGAGTTCTTGGCCTCGCCGGGACGAGCTGCGTCCTTGCCGGCAGTCATCTGGCAGTATACGTAGGGTTCTACCTTGTGCAGGTCGCTCTTCTCCTCGAGGAATGCGGGGCAGATCTTGCGGTAATACTCCCATGCACGGTCGCCACGGCCGAGTACGGTCTCGCCGATGATGACCCATGGGTTGTTGTGGGCGAAGATGCCGGCGTTTTCCTTGTAGCCCGCGGGGTAAGAGGAGATCTCGCCATACTCCATCACATATTCGGTGAAGGCTGGGTTGTTGAGCACGATGCCATGTTCGCAGTCGAGATATGTCTTCACGGCGTCGAGCGATTTTTTCACGAGACCCTCCTCGAGTCCGATGCCGGCCATTGTGCACCAGCCCTGCGACTCGATGAAGATCTTGCCCTCCTTGTTTTCGTTGGAGCCGACCTTGTTGCCGTAGAAGTCGTAGGCTCGGAGGAACCATTCACCGTCCCAACCGTGGGCCTTGACGGCTTCCACCATACGGGCCACGTGCATCTCGGCGCGTGCGGCCTCGTCGGTCAAGCCCACGCGGCGGCAGAGGGCGGCGTAGTCGCGTCCGCACACCACGAACTGTCCGGCTATCATCAGCGACTCGGCCTTGGACCCCTCCGATTTGTTCTCGGTGGTCTGATAGGACTCGTTGGGGTCGTTGGAGAAACAGTTGAGGTTGAGGCAGTCGTTCCAGTCGGCGCGGCCTATGAGGGGGAGCCCGTGGGGCCCGAGGTTGTTTATGACATGATCGAACGACACGCGCAGGTGGTCCATCAGGGGGACTTCCGAGCCGGGTTCGTTGTCGAACGGTACGGGTGCGTCGAGTATGGAGAAGTCACCGGTCTCCTTGATGTAAGCCACGGTGCCGAACACGAGCCACATGGGGTCGTCATTGAAACCGCCACCTATGTCATTGTTGCCACGCTTGGTGAGAGGCTGGTACTGGTGGTAGCAACCGCCGTCGGGGAACTGTGTGGAGGCGATGTCGATGATGCGCTCGCGGGCACGCTCGGGGATCTGGTGTACAAAGCCCACGAGATCCTGATTGGAGTCGCGGAAACCCATGCCGCGGCCTATTCCGCTCTCGAAGAATGATGCCGAGCGGGAGAAACAGAATGTGATCATGCACTGGTACTGGTTCCAGATGTTGACCATACGGTCTAGGCGTTCATCTCCGGTGCGGACGGTGAACCGGTCAAGAAGATTGTCCCAGTAGGCACGAAGCTCCGCGAAGGCCTTGTCCACCTTCTCGCTGGTGTCGAAACGCTCCATGAGCATCCGTGCAGGCTCTTTGTTGATCACACCCTTGCTCTCCCATTTGCGGTCCTGCGGGTTCTCGATGTAGCCCAGCAGGAAGATGAGGTCGCGGCTTTCGCCGGGAGCGAGTGTGATGTCTATCTGATGGGAAGCTATGGGGCTCCATCCGTGGGCCACACTGTCGCGTGCGTGGCCCTCCATTACGGCGTCGGGTGTATCGAAGCCGTTATATAGTCCTATGAAAGTCTCGCGGTCGGTGTCAAATCCGTCCACGGGGCAGTTCACGGTATAGAATGCATAGTGATTGCGGCGCTCCTTGTATTCGGTCTTATGATAGATCGTGGAGCCGTCGATCTCCACCTCGCCGGTGGAAAAGTTGCGCTGGAAGTTCTCCATGTCGGTGGCAGCGTTCCACAGACACCACTCTATGAGTGAGAAAAGTTTGAAGGTGCGCGGGCGGTCGCTCGTGTTGGTTAGGGTGAGTTTGGTCACCTCGGCGTTGGTGGCGAGGGGAACAAAGAAAAGTGCGCGGGCGCGCAGACCATCCTTCTCGCCTGTGATGGCGGTATAGCTCATGCCATGGCGGCATTCGTAGAAGTCAAGGGGAGTCTTGCAAGGTTTCCATGAAGGATTCCACACGGTGTCGCCCTCCTTGATGTAGAAATATCGGCCACCTGCGTCCATGGGCACTCCGTTGTAGCGGTAACGTGTGAGACGGCGGAATTTGGCGTCCTTGTAGAATGAATATCCGCCGGCGAAGTTGGATATCAGTGAGAAGAAATCTTTGTTACCGAGATAATTGATCCAAGGCCACGGAGTGACAGGATTGGTGATGACATATTCGCGTGCCGCGTCGTCAAAGTGTCCGAATTTCATATCGATATCTTAGTGAAGTATTTTAGGAAAGGAAAGGCGGGGGGACTACGGAGTGTATTCCCCCCGCCTATGAAACGTAGAATTCAGTTTTTTAGTTTATTTGAGGCTGAAGTCGCCACGGCTGACCATGAAGGGTAGGTTGACCGTGTTGCGCCAGTCCTTGCGGGTGTTCTTGTCTGAGAAATCCCACTCTTCCCACTCGTTGGAGTGATACCAGTTCATGAAGAAGCTGAAGCAAGCCTCGTTCTCGAGGGCCTTTTGGAAATCGGGCAGGTTGCCGACCTCCGAGAGAGCTATGATCTTACGCTGGCCGGTGGCCTCGGCAAGGAGGTTGTATTCGGCAGTCACGTCCTCGCCGGTCTTGTCCTTGTAGATGTCCACACCAACGATATCGACTGTGGCATCACCGGGGTAGGCTTTGATGAGGGAGTTTACCTTAGCCAGTTTGCCGGCTTCGGAAGTCTGCATGGTCCATACCCAGATGAGGTTGTTGATCTTGTAGCGGTTGGTGAGCTGGTCGTAGAGGTAGTTCCAGAGATCTATGGTGACATCATCACCGTGTTTTCCCCACCAGAACCATGCGCCCCACGAGTAGTCGCCTGCGGCTTCATGGAAGGGACGGAAGAGAACGGGGATGCCTGCATCCTGAAGGAGACCAAGATATTGGGCTATCACTGCGATATCAGCATCGATGATGGCACGCTCGGGTGTCCCCTCAAAACAAGCTGCAGAGGGTGAGAATTTATTGCCATCGTAGCGGTAGGTCACCTTGGGTTCGAGAGCGGGGGTGTCGGCATGTACGATACCGGTGATCACCACACTTCCACTGATGTGGACGGTGGCGTTGGCCTTGAGGGCCTCGAGGAATTCAGCGGTACACTCTATGGCAAGATTGCCGGTGGTGTCGTAATAGTCCACACCGTTGAGGTTGCTCCAATCCTCGTTGCGGATACCGATGGCACCGGTGGCGCCGTCTTTCACCTTGAAGATGAGATATTCCCCTTCTTTGATGTTGCCGGCCCAGTCGCCGATGGCGAGGTCAAGCCATGCACCCCAGTTCGAGCAGTCGAATTCCTTATCGGAGATGACATTCTCGAAGGAGGCAACGGGATTGTTGGGATCGGTATCATCCTCTTCGGGAACCCGCCAGTGCCAGGAGATGGTTGGGATCGAACCGTTTTCCCAGGCTTTTTTTATCGGGGTGATGTCGCGGTAGTTGATCCAGTTGGCACCCTGCTCGCTTTCGATGTGGTGGATGAAGTCGAAGCCGACGATGGCGGGATATTTGCCCGACTTGGTGGCTATGAAGTCGGCATATCCGTTCTCCCAGGCCACACCACCCATGGCTCCTGTGAGAGTCTTGGAGCCATAGTTCTCGAGGAGGAAAGAGTAGACCTTCTTAGCCTCGGCTGTGGCATTGGGGTTGACGGGAGCTTTGGCTACATTCTCTTTGGAGAAAGCTTTGCCGGTAGTGAACGAGAATGAGAATGTCTCGGTGAGGAAACGGTGCTCCTCCTCGTTGGCACCGCGCACCGAGTAGGGATAGAGTGTGACGGTGTAGTCGGTGGAGGCTTTCAGACCATCCTCCATATAGATGAGGAGGGTCGATCCCGTAGCGGAGACGGAGTCGGGCACGATGTCGTTGACCATGATCTTGGAGATATTGGCCGGCTCGACATCGGCGTTGAAGTCGACAGTGATGTCGGTGGTGCGGGGATTGACGTTTGTCGCACCCTGGAGACCGGCGCCGGTGGCTGAGATGGCATCTCCGTAGTTAACCACTTCCACATCGTCGTCGTTGCAGGCGGTGAAGCCCAGCGAGAGGGCCGCACCGAAAGCAAGAAGGGTCAATTTATTGAGTTTCATATTAGTTCAGAGTGTTTTGATGGTGATTAGTTCTGAGGTACGATCTCAACCTTTGTGATGTTGATGTCGGATCCCTGTACGATGATGCCGCAGTCTATGGCGTTCTCATCGCCGCAGTCGGCACGGTTGGCGAGGATGCGGTCGATGTGATCCTGGGTGAGGATGAAGTCGGCCTCATGAATGTTGGGGAAGTTGGTCCATCCGAACATGTCGGAGGGGACGAATGCTCCTGAGAACGAGTAGGAGGTGATGGGGTTTCCATCGCCGTCCACGAGATCCTCGGGGAGTTTGGCTTCCCATGTCCAGTCGTTGGCCCATGCGCCGTCATTTACCTGAGCCTGACACCATGTGTCTACCTTGCAGTTGATGGTGAATCGGAGCAGAGAACCGGCTTTGGCTGTCTCGAAGGCTTCGGCGGGGATACATACACGTCCGCCGGCTCCCCATGCGAGGTCAACGTTGCCGCTCCAGATCTCGACAGGATCGTTGGACGGACCGGGCTCGTCGCCACCGCCGAGAGTCTTGCCGGGCTCATACTTGATGGCTGTGATGGTGAGGCCTGTGCCGTAGATGACCATACCGCCTGTTGTGACCTGATCAATGTCGGCCTGTGTCACCTCAATCTTATAGTTGGCGGCCGAGGGGTCGATGGCCACAGCTCCGGCACCGGCATCGAATGCGGGATCGGCGGCGGCGTTGGTCCATGGAGTGCTCCAGTCACCATAAGTGAGTTTGAGGAAGTGCTGTTCCTCATCGTTGGCTTTGAGATAGAATGTCATGACACCGGGCTTGTTGACCGCGCCCTCGCGGAGGATGAATTTCTTCCATAGCGATGGATTCCAGTCGAACACCATGAGATTTCCGCCCCATCCGGCGAGATCAAGGGTACCCTTCCAGATGAAGGGGAGCTCGACGAGCATGGAGGTGGAGAAGAAGAGTGATTTCGATGGGTTCTGATAGAACTCGAGGCTTCCGTCCTGATATCCTTCGGGGATATTGAAGGTGATGGCGGTCGTGCCCTCGAGGGTGAAGTTCTTGAACTTCTCCTTAGCACCGGGGAGGATGATGCGGCGCACTGAGTGGAGGTTCTTACCCTCGAAGCGGAGTTCGTTGCCGACCTCGAGATCCTCGATGGGTGCGCTCATGTCGATCTCGCTACCGTTGAGAAGCACACGTTCCACAGCGATGACGGGGAGTGTGAACTCGGGGGTCGAGATGGTGAGACCGTTGGCGAGGGTGAGGGTGAGGGCACCTTCATTGCACTCGTCGGGCACCTCTAGGGTGATGGTGGTGCCGTCTTCCGACACTGTGAACTCATCGTTCTCGAGAACAACATCGGTGGGGAAGGTGATCTTGTCGACAAACTGGAGATGCTTACCAGTGATGACCATCTTGTCCATGAAGTTGTAGTCAGCTTTGTCAAGAGCGGTCACCTCGGGGGATATGATGTTGAGGGGTTCCTCGGATGTGTATTCCCAGGGTTCGTCCTCGTTGCCATCGGAAAGGGTGATGGTGCCGCTCTGGGCCTCACGGGGCACGGCTACCTTGAGCTCGCGGCGCGATGCGGAGATGAAGTCGGTGGAAGGAACTTCGACACCGCCTCCGAAGGTCACAGAAGCGACATTGTATACACAGTCACCGGTGATGGTGACCACGTCGCCCGGGAGAAGGTCTTCGGTGGGAGTGATGGAGTTGACAGTGATCTCCTCCACGTAGGAGAGGAGCGACTTGGATGTGATGGTGTCGCCAGAGGCTGTGAGCAGACGGAGATGTCCGGCGAGAGCCTCCTCGGGTATCGTGACGATAATGACATCATTGCCCTTGCGGGAGAAATCGGCCACAATCTCCTCGATGGGGAAGATTACCTCCTTGACCTTGTTGAGGTTCTTGCCATGGATCTCGATGGTCTCGCCACGGGTGGCGGGCATATTGCCGAAATAGGTAAGTTCGACGCCATCCTTGTTGCCGGAGATGACATCGTCATCATCGGAGCATGAGGTGAAGGCGAGGGAGCCCACCGTCATCGTCGCAGCGGCAAGTAATGAATATATTTTGTGGAATGTTTTCATTTTGTTAGTGATAATGCTCGTGGATGAATATTATTCGATGGGCACGACACGGATGTTGTCGACACAGATGATAGGTTCGCAGTCGGCACCTTCATCACCGCCGGCAAAGACGATGGTAAATCCGTCGAACGAGTTCTTGTTGTAGAGCTCGGTCAGGGCACCGCCGTTGCGGTTGAAGCGGAACGCGCTGAGGGGCATCGAAACGGTGATCCATTCATCGTTGGTATTGAAATTGAATCCGGAGTCCTTGAGATCGGCATATGGCTGATAGAATGCTCGGGGGTATCCTACGCCTTCCCATACTCCTGATTCATAGAGATAGTAGTTGTTGGCATTGTTGGCATAATGTACCACCGAGGAGGGGGTGAACATCATCGACATGGCTGTGGACTTCCAGGGACGGGCGGCGGGAACACACATCTCGAATTTCACCTGAAGCTCGGTCCAGTCGTTGCGCTTGAGAATGTCGGCGAAGTCGGGCATAGAGCTGAGGCTGGGATTCTCGGGTGTATCTTCGGGCCAGTATTCGAGATGGCCGTCATCCTCACCTGCACCCCAACCGTCAGCACTCCATGCGGCTGTCACACCGAAGGCCATGAAGCTGCCGTCGATGGGGGTCACTTCGGGCACACCCTCGGCCGAGAGGTCGGCGTAGACCTTGGCATTGTGCCAGCCGTGGCCACCGGCGACGGCTCCGTGCGAACCGTCGAAGTCGAAGAGGATGTTGAGATTATCCTTGTAGCGGAACTTGGACTTGGACTTGCCATAGATGGATGTGAGGTTGAGGTAACCGGGTTCCCAGTTGTCGGGGATGGTGATGGTCAGCTTTGTCTGCTCGAGAGCTGTGATCTCTGCCTGATTGCCGGCGGCATCGGTTACTGTCATCTCCATGGAGGGATCGTTGACGAAGAAGTCGCCGTAGATCACAGCGGTGCTTCCGGCAGGAGCCCATTCGCATGACATAGTGGCCGCCTTGGGAGCAGGCACGAGCGACTTGAAGGGGTAGGGGATGGTGTCGCCCGAGTAGTTCACCATATAGAGATTGTCGGTCACCTTGGCGGGAATCTGTGAGGGGAGAGTCACGATAAGGTGATTGTCGGTGATGAGCGAGGTGTTGAGCACCGCCTTCTGGTCGTTGAAGTAGAGCTCGTGGATGGCGCGGAGGTTCTGACCCACCAGACACACTGTGTTGCTCAGGAACGCGCCCGAGAGGAGCGAGTCGGCGGCAGCGGGGTCGGTGGAGCGCACATACTCGATGACGGGGGTGCCGTCGGTGTGCTCGTATTTGTCCGGCTCATCCTTGCAGGAAACCGTACCGAGAGCCATGGCTGTGACTCCGAGGGCGATGGCAAGACGGCCTGTTATGATATGGTTCATTTCTGTGGAATGTTAGAGTTGATGGTATTAGTAAGCATACTCGGTGCGCACATCGCTGGCGATGGGGTCCTTCAGAAGATTGGGGTTGAAGACCACGTCGGCGGTGGGGAAGGGGAGTGTGAACGACGATGCGGTCACGTTGGGCTGCGGGGTGTCGGTGTCATACTGGGGAGCACTCTCACCGGCATCCACCGACCATGACTTGCGGTCGCTCTTGTGCCATGCCTTGTAGAGATTGTTGATGTTCCAGATGGTGTTGCGGCGCTGGTTGGTGAGCTCGTTGATGCAGTAGTTCATGTCCCAGTAGGAGCGGCGCACGTAGTCATACCAACGGTCACCTTCACCGGCGAGCTCGAGGAGACGCTCTTTCCAGATGTCATCGTATGTGATGGTGGATACGGGATCGTAAGAGGTGAGTGCGCGTGAGCGTACGGCATTGTAAGCTGCTACGGCATCGGCGTCGGAGGTGGAGGTGGCTGTGCCCATCTTCGCCTCGGCGAAGATCAGGTAAACGTCGGCCAGACGGAGGATGTGTGTGGCAAGCTCATTGGCCATGTTGTCGGGCGATACACCAAGTGCCGACACGTGGTCGTAGGTGTTGCCGTAGAGGTGCTTCACGTTGTAGGCACCGGTACCGCTCTGCCATTCGCCGGGGCCACCTTTGCCATACTCTTCGTCATAGCAGAAGTCGAGGGGATCGAAACCGCCCTTGTCGGTCCAGAAGTACTCGTACTTGTCGCCGGGGAGCATCATTGTGGCCTTGCGGCGCTTGTCGAGATCGCGGCGCATGGAGGGATCTTCGGTCACGTCCACTCCGAAAGCGTCCTGAAGGTTGACGGAGGGACCGCAGTAGCCACCCCAGCAGTCGCCGAACTCATCGAAGCCTACGGGAGCGAGGTCGCTCTGGAGGGTGTTCTGCTGAGTCCAGGGGTCACGGCCGGCTTTCCAGCGCCATGCTATCATGCTTTCGTCGCTGATGTTGTTCTTGAGACGGAATATGTCGGCATACTCGGGCATGAGCTTTCGGCCGGAGTTGTCGATAACGTCCTTGGCATAGGATGCTGCCTTGGCGAGATCGTCAGCGTTGCGTGTGCCGCTGAGGCCTGAGCGGGTGAGGTATACCTTGGCAAGAAGTCCCTTGGCGCAGTACTGGTCTATACGGCCTGACTGCTCGGCTTTCTCGGGGAGGAGCTCGATAGCTTTCTCGAGGGTCATGATGATGTACTCGTAGACGTCGGCACGGCGCACTTTGTACTTGGTGTTGTAGGTGCCGTTCTCGAGCTCGGCCGAGTTGGAGTGGATGATGGGCACATCGCCGAATGTACGCACAAGGTAGAAGTAGGCGAGGGCCTTCCATGTGAGGCATTCACCCTGGCAGTATGCGCGCACTTTCTCGGGAGCCGGTGAGCCGGCGAGATTCTCGTAGACAGTGTTGGCATGGCCTATCACAGCCCAGAGGGAGTAGGACATGTTGACGAGGTCGGTGTCCGTACCGTTGGTGGTGAAGGTGAGGTAAGGAGAGGAGCCCATGTACATGTTGCCCGACATCACCTCGCCGATCTTGATGAAGCCGCGCTGGAAGTCATACCAAGGGGAGTTGTAGAGATAGTTGACGCCCTGGTAGCACTGCTCTGCGGTCTGATAGAAATTGCTTGCGGTGTAGCTGTCGTCGGTGGGACGGTCCAGGAAGTCGTTGCACGAGGTGGCTACGACTCCGAGGGCTGCTATCGCAAGTCCGTATTTAAAGCTCTTGGCAATTTTCATGATTGGTGTTTTTGGGAGATGGAGAGAATTAGAAAGATATGTTCAGACCAAATGAATAGACCTTGGGCGAGGGGTAGCGGCCATAGTCGAGGCCGTATACGAGACCCGAGGAGTCCTGTGTGGAGGCGCCGACCTCGGGGTCGTAGCCTTTGTATTTGGTCCAGGTGCAAAGGTTCTGTATGTTGCAGTACACGCGGAGGTTCTGCAGGTGCAGGCGCTTGATGAGCTTGCTGTCGAATGTATAGCCGAGCGAAATGTTCTTCAGACGGATGTATGATCCATCCTCGATATAACGGTCGGAGATACGGTCGTTGTCGTTGGGGTCGGCGGTGACGGCGCGGGGGATGCGGGTGTCGGGATTGGCCACCTGGACATTGTTGATGTCGTTGTACCATGCCTGGCCGGCGGGATATACCTTGTCGGGGTCGATGGGTACGAGCTGTGCGCGGTCGTTGACCACGTTGAGCTGGTTGGCCCATGCCGAGTTCATGTGTGTGAGGCCGATGCTGAGGTAGTTCATCACGTCGTTGCCGTAGGAACCGTTGAAGAACACGGAGAGGTCGAAGCCTTTGTAGCGGAATGTATTGGTCCAGCCGAAGGTGAAGTCGGGCATGGGGTTGCCGATGACGGTGCGGTCATTCTCGTCGATCTTGCCGTCGCCGTTCACATCCTTGAACTTGAGGTCGCCGGGCCATACGGTGTTGGCGCTGTTGAACACGCCGTTGCTCGGATACTTGTCGCTCTTGGGTGAGTTCTGGATATCCTCGAGGTCTTTGTAGACACCCTCAACCACATAACCGTAGAAGTTGTAGAGGGGCTGGCCGATCTCGGATACTGACACCACGTCGCTCCACTGGCCGTAGCCTACGAGGTTGGCGTTCTTGGTGCCGGTGAGGGCTTTGAGCTTATTGCGGTTGAAAGAGAACTGCAGCGAGGTCTCCCACTCGAATTCGCCGGTGAAGGGACGTCCTGTGAGCTCGAGCTCAAGACCCTTGTTGACGATCTCGCCGAAGTTGCCCTTGGGAGCTGCGAGTGCGGAGGAGCCGTTGCCCTGGGTACCCATGTAGGAGGGGAGCTGCATGGACATGAGCATGTCCTTGGATGTCTTGTAGTAGAGGTCGCCGGTGAAGGTGAGTCGGTTGTTGAGGAAGGAGAGGTCGAGACCGAGGTTCCACTGCTCCTGTTTCTCCCATTTCACAGCCTCGTTGGCGATGTTGGCGGGACGATAACCGGCTCCGAGAGCGGAGGGCATACGGCTCATGGCCACACCCCATGCGAATGCGCCGATGTTGGCGTTACCGGTCTGACCCCAACCGAAGCGGAGTTTACCGTTGTTGAACCAGTCGGCTGTCGATGCGAGGAACTTCTCATTGCTGAAGCGCCATGCACCTGCCACGGAGTGGAAGCCTGCCCAACGGTTCTTGGGTCCGAAGTTTGAGCTGCCGTCATAACGGTAGGTGTAGGTGAGCATGTAGCGGCCGTCCCAGTTGAGGGTCTCGCGGGTAAAGAACGAAGCCATGGCAGATGATCCCCAGCCGGCGGTGATGGTGGAGGTGCCTGTACCGAGAGCGGGGTTGTGGACGTCGTTGGAGGGGAGACCTGTGTTGGACACGGATGCGTAGTCGTAGTATGACTCCCAGCATTCCTGTCCCACCATGGCGTTGTAGGAGAGTTTGTCCCATTCGCCATTGTAGGTCACATAGTTCTTGAGTGCCCAGAACCAGGAGTTGTTGTTCTGGATGTTGGAGGAGTTGGACGAGCGTACCCATCCGCCGAGGTCAACGGTGGGTTTGAAGCGGTCGCCCTTGCTCTGGCTCACGTCGTAGTCAAACTCGGCGTGCCATGTGAGATTCTTGATGGGGGTGACGTCAAAGAAGATGTTGCCCACGAGTTTGCGGCGCTTGAGCTTGATCTCGTCGAGCATGGCGAGTGCGACGGGGTTGGGGTTGGTGTAGCCTTCGCGCACTACGGATGAGTAGTTTCCGTCGATATCGTAGATGGGTATGTCGGGCACTGTGGTGAGCGAGTAGTTGATGATACCGGCCTCACCGTCGGCGAGCTTGAGGTTCTCGTCAATGTCGGAGTAGGTGGCTGAGAGTCCGAGCTTGAGCCAGCTCTTGAGCTGTGCGTCGAGGTTGGCACGCACTGAGAAGCGGCGGAAGTCGGAACCGATGAGCGTACCTTCCTGATCCATGTAGGATCCGGATACATAGTACTGCACCTTCTCGGTGCCGCCCTGGGCTGATACCTGATGCTGGTTCTGGAATGCGGTGCGGAAGATCGCGTCCTGCCAGTTGGTACCCACGCCGAGGATGGAGGGGTCGCGGTAGGTCTCGTTCTCCTTCTGCTGGCCTGTGGCCACGAGGTCGTTGTAGTATCCGGCGAATTCGCGGAGGTTCATCATGTCGAGGCGCTTGCCCTGGCGGTTCCATGCCACCATACCGTCGTAGGTGAACTTTGCCTCGCCGGCTTTACCGCGCTTGGTGGTGATGAGTACAACACCGTTGGATCCCTGTGCACCGTAGATGGCGGTTGCCGAGGCGTCCTTGAGGATCTCCATCGAAACGATGTCGGAGGGGTTGATGGTGGAGAGAGGGGAGATGGTCGATACTTTACCATTGCCGAGAGCGTCACCAAGACCGAAGGAAGCTCCGGAATTGCCGCCACCCTGCACGATGACACCGTCGATCACATAGAGAGGCTCGGCATTGGCGTTGATGGTGGCCTGACCGCGCACGCGTATGGATGACGATGATCCGGGGGCACCGGATGTGGCCACGGCCTGAACACCAGTGGCGCGGCCCTGGAGGCTCTGGTCAAGGTTGGTGATGACGGAGCCTTTCATCGCATCCTCGCCAAGCGAGGTGGAGGCGCCGGCGAGGTCGCTCTTCTTCATCGTACCGTAGCCCACCACTACGACTTCGTCGAGCATCTCGGCGTCATCCTCGAGTGTGATGGTAACGTTGGTCTTTCCGTTGAGTGATACCTGCTGGGATTTCATTCCCACATAGGAAACTAAGAGTACGGCATTGTTCGATTTCACCTTGATGGAGAAATCGCCATCAAGTCCTGTGGCTGTGCCGTTGGACGTGTTGCCCTTCTCTTGAATTGTCGCGCCGGTGAGAGGTTCGCCCGTCTTGTCCTGCACGATACCTGTCACTGTGATCTGTGCGGCCGCACTCAGAGTGATACTGAGTATGAGAGCCGTCACCAGACCGCGAAGGTAGGAGATTTTACTTTTCATTAGAGCACTTTTAAGGTAATAGATAGTTAATTAGCTTGTAGTTGTAAGGTAGGGTTAATGTAGTTTAGGCAATAAGAAACTGTGTTTTGAGGTTTGGTTTATTATTAGGGATATGGCAAAATTAGTGCAAACAATCGGTATAGAATGATACTTTTTTATCCAAATATGTGCTTAAATTTTTGCATGGATGTAGAGTTATTAGATTTAAATGGTACTATTTTATCCAAAAGTGATACTTAACGATGGTTGGAAGATGTGGTTATGTAGGTCTGACGGCTGCGGACAGCGGGATTGCATTACGGACATGCCCCCGGTATGTTGGGCTGTGGGTCAGGAGGTTGTCCAACATACCGGGGGCATGTCCGTGTGTGTAGTTATAAACGGGATGCGGCTCGTTTTATTATGTCGATGGTAGAAGAATCAGTTGCAAACACTGAGTTGAGGCCCTGGGCTTCCTGTGCGGGATCGCCGGTGTAATCGTCGCCGGGGCGCCATGTCTCGTGGGCAGGTTCGGCAAAGCCTCCCCATCCCCAGAAGTTGACTCCGGCAAGGCGGTCGGTGTCGGTGACGGTGCGGAACACATGTTCGTAGTAGGCGTCACGCCCGGTGACTGCAGATCCGATGGCTGTGGCCATCCCGTCGCGAGGATATCCGAATTCCTCGAGCACGATGGGTTTGAGACCGGCGCCATTGCTTGTCAGAGAGTCGCGCAGGGCGGTGAAATGGTTGTTGATGTAGGCTGTGGTGCGATCGCAGGCCACGCTAACGCTGTCGGCCACATGGGTGGGTTTGATCCAGCTCCAGTTGTAGGGCCATATGTGTATTGTGGCGTAGTCCACATCGGGATACAGGTGAATGGCGGTCCAGAGGGTCATGTCCTCCTCACAGCCGGCTGTGCCCTCGCTGCCCACACTGACGAGGTGGTTGGGGTCGATGCTCTTGATGAGGGCGGCTGTCTCGCCGATCCATTCAGCGAATTCTTTTTTGTTGTCTGGCGAGAAGGGACGTGGCTCGTTGGCTATCTGCCATGCCATGATGGCGGGCGATTTGGAGTAAGGGAGTCCGCTCACGGTGCTGACGCGGCTCACGATGTTGCGCACATGGTTGGCAGCGAGAGCCTTGGCGGAATCGTTGGTGACGAACTGGGAGGCATATTTCATGTAGGCCGGATAGCCGGCGTCGGCGGGATTGACCGCTTTGCCCGCACCTGCCCATTCGAGGTAGGTGGAGTAACCGCCGCTCCACTCCCAAGCATTGTTGAGATAGATCACGGCGCGCATATCGCGTTTCTCCAGTTCGGCCAGAAGATTGTCAAGACCGCGTAGCAGGGTGTCGTTATATACTCCGGGAGCGGTCTGGAGGGTAGGGGAGATATGGGAGGCGAGTCCTTCATCTCCATCACCTCCGGCAAGCACGCGCAGGTTGTCGATGCCCATTGCCTTGAGGGAATCAAGTTCACGGGCCAGACGCTCGGGGTTGCCGCCGCGCCCTTCGGAGGCGAGGATGGCGCCATACCAGAAGTTTGTGCCTATATATTTATAGGTGGAGTCGCCGAGATAGAACTTTCCGTCTCTGACGGTGACGAATGGAGCCACATCGTCGACCTGTGTGGCCACGGGCTGTTTCTTGCCGCCACACCCTCCGAGGGCAGCGGCGGTGATAAGAAGGGGTACTATGATGTTTTTTCGCATGATCAGGGTTCGTTATGTGGTTTGGCCGTAGTGGCATCGTTGACATCCCAGTTGTCTGTGCGGAAGGGGACGAGCGGTAGGCCGAGCATATCCTTGAGCTTGCCTATGGCAAAGTTCTTGAAGCAGTATCTCACAGCTTTAACCTCCGGGACCTCGGGTGAGGAGACGGTGATGGTGTAGTTGTTCCAGTCCTCTACGGCTGTAGCGGGGTGGAAGACGTGGTCATCGCCGGCCACTTCAAATCCCTCAAGGTTGAGATTGGGATTGAGTCCGCCCGTTGAATTGGTGAACGAGAGGATCGCTTTGCCATCCTTCGTCTCCATGCTCTTGTACTGCGGATAGATGTGAGGCATACCCTTTATGCCATATGTGCGTGCGGCGGCCATGAAGGCGAGGCGTTCGCCTATGGGCTGTTTCTGTGACGCATGCACATCTTCGAGTTCATAAGGATAGGCCAGGTCGGTGGTGCAGACTATTCCTGAATTGGGTGTTATCTCGGCGGCTTTGTGCTGTCCCTCACGGAAGTATGCTGCCCATCTGCCTTCGCCATCGCCGTAGCTCCACGGCGGAAGCTCGACAAAGTAGAATGGCAGATCGGGGTTGCCCCATAGTTTGCGCCATAGTTCCACCATCTCTTTCTGATGGTGGGGATATTCGTCATGCTTGCCTACGTTGGATTCGCCCTGATTCCAAAGGAAGCCTTTCACTGTGTAGCCTTTTACGGGGTTGAGCATGCCGTTGTAGAGCACTCCAATGCGATGCCAGGGATCAACGGTGGTGTCGTTCTTCTCCGCCTCCATGTCGTAGCCGGGATATGTGTCGAGCACCTCTTTGGGGAGCCAGCTCTCGAGTTTGGATCCTCCGTAAGAGCATTGCACTATTCCTACAGGTACGTTGAGGATATCGTTGAGGGAGCGGGCAAAGAAGTAGGCCAGCGCCGAGAATTCGGGTGCATTGGCCGGCGAGGATACCTGCCATTTGCCTTCGGCACGGTCCTCTACGGTGTAGGATTGACGTTTGGGGACTGTGGCCATCCTCACACCGGGGTATTTCCCTGAGTATGCTATGGCCTGGGCAGCGCCTTCTATGGGCTGTATGCCGAATCCGCGCAGGGGCATCTCCATGTTGGACTGTCCGGAGCAGAACCACACTTCGCCGACGAGGATGTCGGATAGAGTGGCCGGCGCAGTCCCGTCGTCGAAGGTTATTGTATATGGCGTATAGGAGGCTGAGGGTGTGGAGAGTCTTACTTCGAAGCGTCCGGACTTGCTGTCGGCTGTGACGGTGCGTGTGTCGTTGTCCCACGAAGGGGTGACCTTGACTTTTGCGCCCGGCTTGGCCCATCCCCACAGCAGAGCGTCTGACTGCTGCTGGAGCACGGCATGGTCACTGAAAATATCAGGCAGCTCGACGGCCTGCATTGCCGTAGCCGATGCAAGCAAGGCTCCTGTAAGTGTGGCGAGGATGTTTTTTTTCATTTGGCGTTGCGTCTGAGGGTTGTTTCCTTTGCGAGTTTGCCCCACTCCTTGATGTCGGAGTCGGTCCATTTCGAGCCGTCGCTGTCAGCTGTGGACATGATCATGGAGCAGGTCTCGTCCTTGTCGGCTATGTCCCACATGAGCACGGATACCTTGTTGCGGTCGGCCCAGTCCATCCATGCCTGCCATGATTCGTAGTCGATGGGGCCGTCGCCGGTGTGATCCATCGAACCGCATTCCGATATTATCAGGGGCAGACCCTTGGCTATGGCGTCGTCGGCCTTGGCGCGGTTCCAGTCCTTGTGTGTGCCGGCATAGTAGTGGAGCGAGTAGAGGAGATTGGGCTCGGAGAGGGGGGAGGCAGCCGCGATGTCCACATCCTGATCCCATTTTGGTGTGCCTACGATCACTACGGCTCCCGGAGCGTTGGCGCGGATGACGGGGATCAGTTCGGTGGCATAATCCTTGATCTCCTGCCAGGGTATATCGAGAGGTTCGTTCCAAATCTCGTAGAGGATATTGGGCGAATCGCCGTATTTCTCGGTGATCACGCTGAAGAATTTCTTGGCGTTGTCGAGTGTGTTGTTGTGCGAATGCCAGTCACATATCACATACATGTCGTTGGCAATGGCGGCATCGATCACTTTCATGGCAAGGTTGACGGCGTTGGCAGAGTCAGCCTCGAAAGAGTTCACGCAGTCACCCGAGGCATGTGCCCCGATGGCTGCGCGTGTCACGTTGGCGCCCCATTGCTCCTTGAGGGCCTTGACGGTTCCTTCGTTGTAGAAGCGTCCCCAGTTGGAGTGCCAGCCGAGCGAAGGGCCGGTGAGGACCACAGTATCGCCCTCGGCGTCAAGCAGGGCTGTGCCTTTGACGTGCAGTGGGCTTACTGACGGACGTGTGCTGCTGATGGTGTCCGCATTGTCGGCTGATGAGGTGCGGGATGCAGATGTGCCGCATGATGATGAGGCTGCGGCAATGATCCCTGCCACGCCGAGGAGCATGAGGTGTGATTTCATACAAGTGTCTTATGGTGTTGGTATATGTCTCGGAATACTTTGGGAGAGTTCCCTTTCTTTTTCTTGAAGATGCGGTTGAAGTTGGATATGTTGTTGAAACCGCATTCGTAGCAGATCTCGGCCACGGAGTCGGTGGAGTCGACCAGCGCACGTGTGGCATGTCCGAGGCGGATGTCTATGAGGTAGTCGGATATCGAGCGGCCGGTGCGCAGCTTGAAGAACCGGCTGAAGGCCGTCGGGGTCATCCCTACGAGTTCGGCAAGCTCTGCCAGCCGTATCTCCTCCTTGTAGTGGGTGTTGATGTACTCCTGCACCTTTTGCACGCGTCGGCTGTCGCCATTGGGCTGCAGTGATGCGAACGATGATGATGACAACTGGCGGTAGTCGCCGCTCTCTGCCAGGTCATGGAGCACGGCCATGAGCTCGAGCATACGGTAGAATCCCACTTCAAGGCGAGTCAGTGTGTCCAGACGGCTGAACACTTTGAGTATGGCCGATGGGCCGAATGCTATGCCGTTGGCGCTCAGATCGAGCATTTTTTTGATAGGGGCGAGGAGAGTTTTGCCGAGAAGGGAGTCGCCGAACAGGTCGCGTGAGAACTGGATGGTCACTTCGCGTATCTTGTCGTTGTGGCAGTGATGTTGTTCCCAGCCGTGTTCGATGCCATGGCCCACAAGTACCAATTCATAATCTCCTATGGTCTCCATGGAGTCGCCCACCACACGGCGGGCGCCGGTGCCGTTGGCCAGGAAGTTCAACTCGAACTCCTCGTGTCTGTGCACAGGGTATGTGAACCGGTCTTTCAGCCGATCCACGAGATAAAAACAGTCTTTCTCCGACAGGGGAGTGATTTCGGTGATGATCTTGTTCATGGTATCTGCAAGCAGATAGTTGGTTTTGTAGAGTCAGAAAAATTGCTGTGGAATAAGGGGCGTGCCGGTTGGGGACACGCTCCGCATAGTATCAGTCAGACCTTTGTCGCTGTAGATACAAAGGTAGACAAAATTTTTGATTTTAAAAGATCTATTGGCTGTCAATTTAATATACTTGACTATTTTTAGCAGTAATATGTCAAAATAGTATTATTCCGCCGCCCTGAAATGACCGACCGGATTGTTCATCAACGGTATCTGCCGCTCGTTCAGGCCGAGAAGTGTTGTTATTGCGGCGGTGTCCATTGACGCGCGAGGCACTGTGGCGAGACCAAGTCCGGACGCTGCCAGACAAGCGTTCTCGCTGACTATGCCGGCGTCTACCGCAGCCATCATCATCGCACGTGCATCGGTGCTGCCGAAACGGTCCATGTCGGCCACAATGACAAGCGATACCGGCGCTTCGCACACGAAGTCCTGCCGCCCTGCCACGAGTGCGCGGTGATCGCCTGTGGCTACAGTGTCGAGCGAGTGTGTGGCGGGAATATATTCATAAGCGCCGTCGGAGGTGAAGACGTATAGCCGTATCTCCTGCTTGTTCTGGCAGGATGGAGCTGTGAGCCTGGAGGTCTCAGGCCGGTTCATGCCCATGGTGGCCCACAGTAGATTGGACAGCTCCTGACGCGAGAGGGCGCGAGAGTCAAACTGGCGTGTGGACTGGCGTTTGGCGAACGCTTCCATCACAGGCATACCGGCCGTGGTATCGGGAGCAGGGAGTGCTGTTTCCCGGCCTTTTGCGGCCAGGCAGCACAGGGCTGCCATGGAGAATGATAGATATCTCATAGATTGAGTGTTTTCGTTCGGGGCGTGCATGTATGCCCCGTATGCAAAGATATGTATTAATTTTGAAATATATGATATTTGATTTGAAATTTGAATCCTGATGCCATGGATCGTGTGTTTCTCATCAGGATATTAGGTCCGGATCGGAGGCTTATGATGGCATGTTCAATCTATTTTAACAATTCTTCGCTATCAGTAGGGATGAAATGTCGGTGGGAATATCTAATTTTGCAGTTTAAAAGAGATAAAAGATATGGAAAAAGACGCGAAAATTTATGTGGCAGGCCATCGTGGCATGGTAGGTTCGGCGATTGTGCGTGAGCTCAGGAAGCAGGGTTACAACAACATAGTCACCCGTACACACAGTCAGCTGGATCTTGTGAACCAGCAGGCGGTCAATAAGTTTTTCATAGCCGAGAAGCCGGACTACGTGTTTCTCGCTGCTGCCAAGGTTGGAGGTATCGCTGCCAATGATGCTGCTCCGGCCGATTTTCTGTATGACAATATGATGCTCGAGATGAACGTGATACGTGCCGCATGGCGCAATGGATGCCGCAAGCTCCTCTTCCTCGGATCATCATGTATATATCCGCGCATGGCTCCGCAGCCCATGCCAGAGAGCTGTCTGCTCACCTCCTCGCTTGAGAAGACTAACGAGGCTTATGCCCTGGCCAAGATCTCGGGCCTGAAGTACTGCGAGTATCTGCGCCGTCAGCATGGTGCGGACTTCATCTCCGTGATGCCCACGAATCTCTATGGTCCTGGCGACAATTATCATCCTGAACATTCCCATGTGCTCCCGGCGTTGATACGCCGTTTCCATGAGGCTAAGGAACAGGGCCTGGAGAAGGTTGTGTGTTGGGGTGACGGGTCTCCTCTTCGGGAATTCCTTTATGTAGATGATCTTGCGCAGCTGTGTGTGTTCCTCATGAACAACTATTCTGATGCCGAGACCGTCAATGCAGGTTCCGGCAAGGAGATAACCATCAAGGAACTGGCCGGGCTCGTGGCCTCCACCGTAGGGTTCGGTGGCAAGATCGAGTGGGATACCACACGCCCCAACGGCACCCCCCGCAAGCTGCTCGATGTCAGCAAGGCCACCCGTTTGGGCTGGACATACTCCACTGAGCTCCCCGACGGTCTCCGCATGGCCTACGATGATTTCCTCAACAATCCTATCCGCGCAGAACGATAATGCAAAAATCCGACCTCGCTCCCGAAACATCCCGCAAACCGCAGAAGTCACCGAAGAGTCATCGTGGCATAATAGCCACGATGTGGCTGCTCTTTGTGGCGGCGGTGGCCGGACTCTTTTTCTTCCTTTTTCTTGTATATAACGGCGCTATCGGCTATATGCCGCCGGTCGAGGAACTCAAGAACCCTACCGACCGGTTCGCATCCGTGCTCTACTCTGCCGATGGCAAGGAGATAGGCCGCTATTTCGCAGGAACAGGCAACCGTGTGTATGCCGATTTCGACGAGGTATCGCCTCATGTGATAGATGCGCTCATATCCACCGAGGATGTGCGCTTCGAAGAGCATTCCGGGATCGACATGCGTGGTCTCGGCCGTGTGCTGTTCAAGACCATACTCATGGGCAACAAGAATGCGGGAGGAGGATCGACGCTCACACAGCAGCTGGCCAAGCAGCTGTATTCTCCCGAAAGCTCTGGATTGCTGACGCGAGCCATGCAGAAGCCTATCGAGTGGATGATAGCCGTGAAGCTTGAGAGGTATTACTCGAAGGAGGAGATCATAAAGATGTATCTCAACCAGTTTGACTTCCTCTACAATGCCGTTGGTATAAAGAGCGCGGCCCATGTCTATTTCGGCAAGGAGCCCAAGGATCTCAACATCGAGGAAGCGGCTACGCTGGTGGGGATGGTGAAGAATCCTTCTTATTACAATCCCGTGCGCAAGAGCGAACGCACCCGTGAACGCCGTAATGTAGTGCTTGCACAGATGAACAAGGCCGGCAAGCTCACGAAGGCTGAGCTCGACTCGCTCTCTGCCCTGCCTCTCACGCTCAATTTTCACCGTGTGGATGTAAAGGACGGTATAGCTCCTTACTTCAGAGAGGAGCTGCGCCGCATGCTCAGAGCCAAGAAGCCGGACCGGGCCAACTACCGTGGTTGGGAGAACCAGAAATTCGTTGACGATTCCATAGCTTGGGAGACCAATCCCCTGTTTGGCTGGATCGAGAAGAATCCTAAGCCGGACGGATCGAAATATGATATCTATACCGACGGATTGAAGATCTACACTACCATCGACTCCCGCATGCAGCAATATGCAGAGGAGGCTGTGGCCGAGCATCTTGGTGGAGATCTTCAGAAAGCATTCTTCCGTGAGAAGCGTGGCACCAAGGGTGCGCCCTATACCACCGACCGTGCGGAACTCTCTGAGATACGTCGCAACCACCTGATAAGGAATGCGATGAAAAATACAGACCGCTATCGAGTGATGACCCGTGCCGGAGCCTCGAGGGCAGAGATCGACCGTGCGTTCAATACTCCGCGTGAGATGAAGGTGTTCACCTATGCAGGCTCGGTCGACACGGTGATGACGCCGCTCGACTCGGTGCTCTACCATAAGCATTTCCTCCGTACGGGATTCATGGCCATGAATCCTCTGAACGGACATATCAAAGCATATGTGGGTGGCCCGGACTTCTCATACTTCCAATATGATATGGTTTCCACCGGACGCCGTCAGATTGGATCGACAGTGAAACCGTTCCTCTACACCTATGCGATGGAGGAAGGATATACGCCATGTGATGTGTTCTCCAACACACAGCCTGTCATCACTGATGAAAATGGCAAGGTGTGGGCTCCGCGCAATGCCGGACGCGCACGTGTGGGCGAGATGGTTGATTTGCGTTGGGCTCTCACCAACTCCAACAACTGGATCTCCGCACGCCTGATATCGCAGCTCTCCCCCCCGTCGTTGGTGCGTACCATGCACAACTTCGGTATCACGGCCCAACTGCCTCCGGTCATGTCGCTATGCCTCGGGCCTGCCGATGTATCCGTCAAGGAGATGGTGACGGCATACTCCGCATTTGCCAACAACGGCATGAGGGTTGACCCTATGTTTGTCACAGCGATAGCCGACAACAATGGCAATATCATATCCGAATTCTCCCCGCGTCACACGGAAGTAATATCCGAGAAGGCCTATTACCGTATTCTCTCCATGCTGCTCAATGTGGTCAACGAGGGTACGGCACATCGTGTGCGTTCGCGATTCGGCCTTACGGCCGAGATGGGCGGCAAGACAGGTACCACCAATTATAATGCCGATGGTTGGTTTATGGGCTTCACCCCTGAGCTTGTGGCCGGAACGTGGGTAGGCGGCGATGAGCGTTTCATACACTTCAACACCATGGCCTATGGTCAGGGAGCCTCGATGGCGCTCCCGATCTATGGCCGGTTCATGAAGAAAGTATATGCGGATCCTTCGCTCAAGATGTCGCAGTCCGCACGCTTTGAATTCCCCGCATCGTTCAATCTCTGCGAGAAGGAGTTCTACGGATTCTATGATGACGAGCCCGATGCCGACAACAATGCCGAGGAAGCCACCATAGAGGGTGTATTTGAATAATTATCGGTGATAAAGTTGCAACTAATATTAAAAATTACTAATTTTGCCTCGCTGTGACCGTCTTCAGATGACACCAATGCGGACTTTTACGGCAATTCCACTCATACACCCCACATAAAAAAGAGCTTAAGGTTGACTATGTCTAAATCACACCTCAACTATTTTATTTGCGCATTAACTATTATTGCAACCCTTGCATGCTCCTCGTGCAAGACCCCAAAGGATATTGTGTATTTTCAGGACGTGACAATGCAGACTGTCGCTCCTGTATCATCCAAAGTGCTAACAGTCAAGCCTAACGATAAACTTCTGATCGTGGTCAATGCGAAGGATCCCATTGTGGCCGACATGTTCAATCTTCCCTATATGAGCCGTTATGTCGGACAGTCATCCACACGCTACACCCAGAATCAGGGCGCACTCGCCTATACTGTCAATGCAGCCGGCGATATTGACTTTCCTTTCCTCGGAGAGATCCATGTGGCCGGTATGTCACGTCCGGAGGTGGCAGGCCTTATCAAGGGAATGCTCATAGCCGGCGACTATATCAAGGATCCATCCGTGACGGTGGAGATCCAGAATGCCGGCGTATCCGTTCTCGGTGAGGTTAGAACCCCCGGCCGCTATGCTATCGACCGCGATGACATGACTATACTGGATGCGCTCGGTGTGGCCGGCGACCTCAATATCCAGGCTGAGCGCGAGAGCGTGAAGGTGCTCCGTACGGAAAATGGAGAGCAGAAGACCTATATAGTGAATCTCCTCTCCGCCGATGAGGTGCGCAATTCCCCGGCCTACTATCTCCAGCAGGAAGATGTGATCTATGTTGAGCCGAACCCCACGCGTATCCGTCAGTCGCAGCTCAATGCCAACACTATCCTCACTCCGTCGTTCTGGATATCCATCGCCACTCTTGCCACAACGGTAACCGCAATCGCTATTCGCTAATTTCCGAAATAACCTACATTCCGTCAACAATGATGCCCGATCAAAATATGACGCAGAACTATCTGCAGCAGTCACATCCCAGTCCCCTTACACCCCCCGATACCTCTTCCGACCAGAATGACGATTCGGGGTCGATTGACATCAGGGATTTCTTCGTGAAGTGCCTTATCAACTGGAAATGGTTTGTTATCTCAATCATATTCTGTCTTGGATGCGCCGGGCTCTACATGCTGCGTACCCCGAAGATATATACCCGCACGGCATCGGTGATGATCAAGGATGAGCAGACGAATCCGCAGGGCATATCATCGGCATTGAGCGATCTCGGTCTATTCCAGACATCGTCCGATGTGGCCAATGAAGTGCTTGCTTTCCAGTCGCCGGCTCTGATCGGAGATGTGATCAAGACCCTCGGGCTGGAGACCTCCTACACCTATCGTAAGTTCCTGCGTCCGGTACCTCTGTACGCGGACTCGATGGTGGTGAAAGTCGAGTTTCCCGATCTCACTCTCAATGAGGGTGTGTCGCTGAAACTTCGTCTCAAGGGCGAAGGCAAGGCTGAGATCACAACACTCACGTATGACAGGGAGGACTACGATGATAATGTGGAGATCACTCTCGGTGACACCGTGAAGGTAGGTCCCGTTAGACTGGTGGTGACTCCCGGACCCAACTATTCAGCCGACTTTGACCACAAGATTGGAGTGAGCCGTATGCCGCTCCCCGCCGCCATAGAGTTCTATAAGAAAAAACTCAATATAACCCTTGCCAGCGATGATGCTACTGTGATCGATTTCACCATTAACGACGAGAGCGTAGCCAGAGCTAACGACATACTGAATACACTCATTGACCTCTACAACAAGCTTTGGGTGCAGCAGAAGGAGGAGATCGCCGTAGCCACATCAAAATTCATCGACGACCGTCTTGCCATGATACAGCAGGAACTCGGTGATGTGGACAGTGATATCGCCGACTACAAGGGTGAGCATCTCGTGCCCGACCTTGAGGTGGCTTCGGGTCTATACATGCAGGATGCCAACGAGAATACAAAAAAACAGGTGGAGGTTTCTACCCAGATTGCCATCATACAGTATCTGGCTGACTACATGCAGTCTCCGCTTAACAAAGATGCACTTCTCCCGGCCAATTCCGGAATAGAGAATCCGGGTATCACACGCCAGATCGAGGAGTTTAACACCAAGCAGCTCGAGCGAACCAACCTGCTCACTACCACCGGTGTCAATTCTCCCCTCATCAAGGATCTCGATACATCACTTACAAATATAAAGAATGCGCTTGTGGCATCGCTCCGCAATCAGGAGCAGGCACTCAAGACCCAGCTCAGCTCGCTTATCAAGAGTGACCGTGCCACCAATGCCAAGATAGCCTCCTCTCCCGGTCAGGCCAAGTATCTCCTTTCGGTGGAGCGTCAGCAGAAAGTCAAGGAGTCGCTCTATCTCTTCCTCCTGCAGAAACGAGAGGAAAACGAGCTGTCGCTCGCATTCACTCCTTACAATACACGTATCATCACTCCTCCGTTCGGACCGCTCAAACCTACCGCACCCATCAAGTCGAGAATCCTGTTGATGGCTCTTGTCATAGGCTTGTTCCTCCCGGCAGTGATAATATTCATCAACGAGAATATGAACGGGCGTGTGCGTTCGCGTGAGGATCTCGAGGGACTGAGGGCTCCGCTCCTCGGAGAGATACCCGAAGCAGTCAATTCCAAGTCCAACCGATTCAAACGTATCAGCCGCCGTTGGCGTGACTTGTTGGGTAAATCGTCGGTTGTGGAGTCTGCTCCCGAACTGTTTGTTCACGAGCATGGCCGCAGTATACTCAATGAATCTTTCCGCATGTTGAGGGCCAACCTTGAGTTTGTCACCCGTCAGCGCGGACCGCAGGTATTGATGACAACCTCATTCAATCCGGGATCGGGTAAATCTTTCATCACCCTCAATCTGGCAGCCTCGGTAGCCCTCAAACGCAAGGGCCGCAAGGTGCTTGTCATCGACCTTGACCTTCGCCGCGGCTCCCTGTCGCGTGTGCTTACCGACCATTCGCGCGGAATATCCGACTATCTTTCGGAATCCACCGACGATGTGCGCCCCTACATTCAGGAGTCCAAGTGCAAGGGCCTATACATACTCCCCGTCGGCACCATACCTCCCAATCCCTCCGAGCTCCTCTATTCCGATCGTCTGCAGCGTCTGCTCGAGACTCTCAAGGGTGAATATGACCATATCTTCCTCGACTGTCCTCCCGCCGATGTTGTGGCCGATGCCACGATCATCACGCCATTGTGTGATACCACCATCTTTGTGGTGCGCGCCGGACTTCTTGACCGCCGCATGATACCCGAACTTGACCGCATATACATGACCCACCGCTTCAATAGTCTGCTGGTGGTGCTCAACGGCACGACTCTCCACGATACTCCATATCGCCGCTATGCCTTCAATAATTATTATCTGTCTAAAAAAGAGGAATAACGCATGGATCAGGATCTGAAGAAACAGCTTGCACAGGACAACGACGGCCTTCTCACCTATGAGTATATAGCCAATAATATCGGACAGTGTGACGACATCATGCCCGAATTGGTCGACAATATGCTGGTGGCCGACTCTACGGGGCAGTTTGTCGCCTCGGCGGCACGCTATCTCCACGCCATCGATCCGGAGAAATATGCCGCGTCGATAGCTCGTCTTGTGGCTGGAGCCATTGACCGCGACCGCGAGCGCCGCTATCTGCCGGATCTTATCGAGAGCCTTTATGGCACGGACTACGAGCAGCATGCCGATGAATTGTCGGCGGCCGATGATAATTTCCGTCGCCTCTACAAGAGGGTGAAGGTAGCAGAGGGTATCTGAACATATTACATACATATCCGGAAGCCATGAAGATAATCCAGATTTTCCCCGGAAAAATTTGGGGCGGAGCCGAGCAATATGTCCTTGATCTGGGCAGGGAGTTGCGGCGGCGTGGTAATGATGTGATCTTCATGGCGCGCGATTGCGACACAGTCACCGATCATCTGGACAGGGATGGCGAGAAGTATCTGCGGCTCCCATTCTCATGGTCGCTTGACCGCAGTGCTGTCAAGGCATTGGCCTCGGTGATGTCCGATGCCGATGTGGTGCATATCCATAGTGTTAAGTTTGTGCCGGCGGCCGTGATGGCCAAACGGATATCCGGAAGTAATGCCAATATCGTGATGACTCGTCACGATGCCCACCGCACACCGGCCAATATTTTTTTCCGGCCTTTTTTCCGGCAACTTCATAATATCATCTTCGTTTCCGATATGGCGCGTAGGGCATGGACCGGCGCCAACAGGTGGTTTCCTGCCGGGAAATGCAAGGTGGTGCTTAACAGCATTCCTCCATATGAGCCTGAGCCTGTGGAGTCGCTGCGTGACAAATACTCCATACCACCCTCTACACCACTGCTGCTCTTTTCGGGAAGGGTCAAGAAGACCAAGGGTTGCGAGGTATTGGTAAAGGCGCTTTGCCAACTTGCCGACCGCGAGTTTGCCATGGTGTTCATAGGCTCGTGGAATCATCGCGGATATGACCGCAAGTTGCTTTCCTTAGCCGCAAAGGCAGGTATCGCAGACAGGATACATTTTTACGGTTTCACCGATAAGGCACGACATTTCATCAAACAGGCCGATATCGCAGTGGCCCCATCGGTATTCCGCGATCCCTGTCCGCTATCCAACCTTGAGTTCGTACAGAATGGCATATGTGAGATCACTACCAACAATGGTGGTCAGGCTGAATATCTGGTCGATGGCGAGACTGCGCTCCTTGTGGATCCGGCCGATCACATGCAGTTGGCTCGCGCTATAGCCCGTGTGTTGGATGATAAGGAGTTGCGTGCACGACTTGCCGCTGCCGGAAAGGCTTATTATGATGCCAATATGACTTATGACAAATTTGTCGACAAGATCACAGCTATATACAGATGAAACCCACTTTCAGGATAAAAATTACATCTCTTCTTGCCGTGATGTGCGCGGTAATAGGACTAAATGCCCAATCTCTAAAACAAAATATGACAGAATACACTCCAAAATCAGGCGATGTGAAGGTTTTGCTCCACACATCGCTCGGTGATATCACCATCCTGCTCTACGGTGACACTCCACGCCACACTGAGAACTTTGTGAATCGCGTCAATGCAGGCGACTATGACGGTGTGCTTTTCCACCGTGTCATCGACGACTTCATGATTCAGACAGGGGATCCGGACAGCAAGAATGCTCCTAAGGGCAAGATGCTTGGCACCGGTGACTCCGGCACTCCTGTGGAGGCCGAGATCCTTTTCCCACTTCATTACCATCACCGCGGAGCCATTGCCGCCGCGCGTCAGGGTGATGCTGTCAATCCCGAGAGGAAGTCGTCAGGCTCGCAGTTCTACATTGTGACCGGTAAGAAGTTCTCTCCCGCCCAGCTCGACCAGATGGAGCATCGTGCGGTGATGGAGAGAAAGAAGGCCGTGTTTGACAACCTCTGCAGGGAGAACCGCGATACCATCATGAGTCTGCGTCGCAACCGTGATCAGGCCGGGCTTCAGGAACTTCAGGAGAAACTCGTGAAGCAGACCGAAGAGCTTACGGCTTACGACACAACCATGTATACACCCGAAATGAGGGAGGTGTATATGCGAGATGGCGGCACACCTCATCTCGACGGCTCTTACACCGTGTATGGCCGTGTGCTCGACGGAATGGACATCGTGGAGAAGATCGAGGCAGCCGAGACCGATGCCAACGACCGCCCGACGGAGGATATACGTATCATATCCGCCAAAGTCGTAAAATGACAACATCTTAACAGTGTTTACGTTACCATGGAAGAGAATCTTGAAATCGCCGAGGTCTACCGTGCAGCCCGTGTGCTTCGCGATGTGGCCCGTCATCCACGCCTCATAGGCCCGACACGTCTTAACCCCGAGGCCGAGGTTTATCTTAAACCCGAAAATCTCCAGCATACCGGAGCCTTCAAGCTTCGCGGTGCATACTACAAGATATCGCAGCTCACCCCCGAGGAGCGAGAGAAGGGTGTGATAGCCTGCTCGGCAGGCAATCATGCACAGGGAGTGGCGCTTGCTGCCACGCAAAATGGCATACGCTCGCTCATATGTCTTCCTGCCGGTGCGCCCATATCGAAGATTGAGGCAACCAAGCGTCTCGGTGCGGAGGTATGTCTCGTACCCGGGGTATACGATGATGCCTATGAGAAAGCTATCGAACTCCAGAAGGAACATGGATATACGTTCATACATCCGTTTGACGATCTGAAGGTGATAGCAGGTCAGGGAACAATAGCGCTTGAGATTCTTGAGGAAATGCCTGATGTCGAGGCTGTGATAGTTCCTATCGGTGGCGGTGGTCTCATTGCCGGAATTGCGTTCGCCCTCAAGCAGCTGAAACCCGATGTGAAGGTATACGGCGTGCAGGCCGAGGGTGCGCCGTCGATGTATGAGTCGGTCAAGGAAGGAGAACGCAAACATCTCTCCCAGGTATCGACAATAGCCGATGGTATAGCCGTGAAGGAACCGGGCGGAAACACATATGAGTTCTGCCGTAAATATGTTGATGAGATCGTCACCGTGAGCGAGGACGAGATAGCAGCTGCGATTCTCGCGCTCATCGAGCAGCAGAAACTCGTGGCCGAGGGCGCCGGTGCGGTGTCGGTGGCTGCTGCCATGTTCAACAAGGTGCCGGTATGTGGGAAGAAGACCGTATGTGTGGTTTCGGGTGGTAATATCGACGTTACCATTCTCAACCGTGTCATCACACGAGGTCTTGTGAAGAGCGGCCGTAACTGCACTCTCAAGCTCGATGTGGGCGACAAACCCGGACAGCTTTCAGAGATATGCACAATACTCGGCGCCAATGGGGCTAATATCATTTCCGTGACCCATGAACGCAACTCGGATGCAACATCGATCAACGGCTGCATACTCCGCATTGAGATCGAGACACGCAACAATGATCATATAGCGTCCATCAAGAAGGCCCTTGCTTCGGCCGGACATCATCTTGTAAAGAAATGAACCGCCGCCCGCTTCTCCTCCCGCTCGGAGCCATCCTGTTGATCGGATGGGCCGTTTCAGGCTGCAAGACCACCGAGTCAAACTACCGTCAGGCCTATGAGGCTGCCGTATCGCAGCGCCAGGAGGGTTCCGGTGTGGACTCCACCATCTATGCACGCATACGCAACCGCGCCACTAATTCATCGCTCGTTGTGGGGGTTGACTCGCTCCCGCTCCGCACGGAGTCGATCGGAGCGACTAAGGATGGCGGTATGACCATTGACTCGCTTGGCCGATACAATGTGGTGGTCGGGCAGTTCAAGCAGATATTCAATGCCCGTCAGATGAAGCAGCGTCTTATCGATTCGGGATATGCCGGTGCTTTCATCCTCCACACCCGCGAGCCGCTCTACTACGTATGCACTGCGACGTCGGATGATCCGCAGTCTATTTTTGAGGCTTGGAAGCGAGTTAAGGCAGATAAGTCGGTAGTGCTTCGTGACCCCCTTCCGTTTATACTCCGTCCGGCCCACAAGGCCCGATGAAATAGCATTATGAGTCCGATGTCATAATTGACAGAAAGATACATAAGACGCTATGTTTGCCGACGTCCGTATTCTCCGGCAAACATAGCGTCTTTTGTATCCTTCTATATTTTGATATATTGCCATGGTTTGTGCGTCAAGTCCTATGTATGAAAAAACAGAGGGTTGTCGGTCGACAACCCTCTTGAAATGCGATAATGGTTTTGGTTTTTGTCTACTAAAAAACTATTTTTGCAACCGTAATTTCTTGTGTTGATGGTATTGATTGTATATCTTCAAGTCTCTCACTCTATATGAGAGCGTTTTGTTTCATGATGCAAATGTAGTTCAGTGATGTTACAGGCGTGTTACAAATAAAACACAATGCTGCAACATCAATGGGTTTTAACATTAATTTGCAATTTAGGAGATTCAATCGTTATTTCTTCAGAAAAAAATAATTGAATATTGGCACGATTTTTGCCGGAAAGGCAGTAAATTTGTAGACAATGACATCCGACATACTTAATATCAAAATACTTGGAGAGTATCTTTACTCCGGTCTGATGAGCGAAGCTTTCGGTCTAATAGACAATGCCATGCTCGCAGCTCCCCATTTGCGCAGCTTCTATGCCGATGTGGAGAGGTTACGCGATGAATACAGACTGATGGCCGACTATGCCCTTCGTGGTTTGCCTGACCCCGGTCTCGATGCCACATATGCCGATCTGGCAAGTCGTGTGCGGTCCCTTGCCGACATGATGGTCCGGCAGATCCTGACGGCCGACTCTCCTACACTTTACTACAATACACTCCGCTACGAGCTTACCGAGCCATCCAATGCTCCTGCTCTTCTGATGGAGGAATACCGTAAGTTGGTCAACAAGCTGTCTATGGCAGCCTTGACCGAGAACCCTCGTGAGGCCTCCATCGGACTCACTCGCTCGGCTGAGAGTGTGGAAAAACGTTTTTTTAACCGCGTATGGACACTTGCTCCCATGTCGGTGGCCGACAGTGCCCTTATAGCTGAGGCTGTGGCCGACCCAGGTCTGCCACGACACTTCAAGCTTCTGGCCATTAGTGCCGTGACTCTTGGCTTGCTTGAGTGGTATGATGAGAACCGCATGCGACTGCTGATGGATATATATGCCGACGGCCAGGATGCCGAGGCAGCGGTAAGAAGTCTGTGCGGACTGCTTACTGCCATGTGGATCCACCGTGATCGCCCCATGAGCCACCGTCTGGCTGCAAGATTTGCCCTTCTGACCGATAAGGACGGATGGGAGGATGACGTGAGGATGGTGAACATGCAGTTCATCCGTTCGCGCGACACCGAACGCATCACCCGCAAATTCACCGAAGAGGTGATACCCGAGATGATGAAACTACGTCCGGAGATAGAGAAACTGCGCCATACACAGGTTGATCCCGAGGCTATGGAGGAGAACCCCGAATGGGCCGAGATGCTCGAGAAGTCGGGGGTGGCCGACAGACTTAAGGAACTGCAGGAGTTGCAGGAGGATGGGGGAGACGTGATGATGGCCACATTCAGCAGGCTGAAGACTTTCCCGTTTTTCAACGATATCGCCAATTGGTTTCTCCCATTCCACGAGTCACACTCCATCATTATGGCAGAGGAAGATCCAACGGTCTCCTCGCTGTGTACTATGACCGGGTCAGTCCCCATGCTGTGCGATAATGATAAGTACTCGATGGTGCTTTCGTTGGCCCAGCTACCCGAGTCGCAACGGCAGATGATGACCGGACAGTTGCGTATGCAGGCCGAGCAGCTCGAACAGATGAGGCTCTCCAGCCTACAGACGGCTCCACGCGAGCGCGAGGCAATAGCCGCATCGTATGTGAGGGATCTATACCGATTCTTCAAACTCTTCCGGCGTAAGGGTGAGTTTACCGATCCGTTTGCCTCCGGACTTAATCTGCCGGGATTGCCGCTTCTCGCCCCGATATTCGATGATGCCGACACGCTGTCTCTGATAGGCGAATTCTATTTCAAACGCAAGTACTACACCGACGCTTACGATACCTTGCTGCGTCTCTCATGCATGATCCCCCCCTCGGTACCGCTATATCAGAAGATGGGATATTGCCGTCAGGCTATCGGTGACTATGCCGGAGCGATAGATCACTACGAGCAGAGTGAACTTCTGAATGCCGAAAGCCGGTGGACCATGCGGCGTCTGGCTGCCTGTCATCGCGCTATAGGCAATTGGGAAAAAGCCGTGGACTATTACAAGACTCTGGCCGTCACTAAGCCAGATGATGACAGACTCGCGCTCAATATCGGTCTGTCACTTGTCAAACTCAGACGCTATGACGAGGCTCTCCAATATCTTTTCAAGGCTGAATTTCTCGGTAACAGCAGCGAGAAGTCCATACGGGCCATAGTGTGGTGTACGCTTCTGGGTGCCGACTATGACCGTTGTGCCAAATACACCGATATCCTTATGTCGTCATCCACACCCACGCCTACCGATCTGCTGAATGCCGGCCATCTACAGCTTCTCACCGGTCACCCCGGAGAGGCTGCCGCGCTGTATGCCCGGTCTATAGCAGGTAGGGACTTCGACACAAGGGCATTCCTGAGTGAACTCGAATCAGACAGATGCACTATAGCAGCCTTTGCCGGAATTTCTCCGCGCCTGCTCGCTATAGTCACAGACAAGGCCCTGTCTCTGGCCAAAGGGCAGGGAAGTAATCTATAACAGAAATATACACAGTCATATATACTACACAAATGCGCAAAACCATTATCGCGGCCATTGCCGCTACAAGCATTATGAGCCAAGCACAGAATCCGTTTTTCGAGGAGTTCTCGGGCACACCCCACGGCACTCCTCCGTTTGACCGCATCACCGTGGCCGACTACGAGCCTGCCATTGACCGTGGCATCAAGCTCGGTCTGGAGGGTGTTGACAAAATCGTGGCCAACCCCGACGCACCGACATTCGAGAACACTATCGTGGCACTCGAACGCTCTGGTCGTGATCTTGACAGAGTGCTTAATGTCTTCTATCCGCTCCTGTCGTCCCTCAGTGACGATGCCATGATGGAACTTTCCATGAAGATCACACCTCGCTTGTCCGACTATTCCACCTCCATATCGCTGAACGAGGGATTGTGGAAGCGTGTCAAGGCTGTGCATGACAGCGCCGACACCACCCGTCTGGACCCGGAGGACAAGACCCTGCTCAAGCGTACATACGAATCATTTACCCGCAACGGTGCTCTTCTTGAGGGTGCTGACCGCGAGACCTATAGCAAACTGTCCAGCCGTCTGAGCGAGCTTACCACTCTTTTCGGGCAGAATGTACTCAAAGAGATGAATACCTATGAGGTATGGCTCTCCGCCGACGATCTTGCCGGCCTCCCTGAAAGCTCGGTGGAGGCTGCGGCCCAGGCAGCACGCGAGAAGGGGCGCGAAGGCGAATATCTTTTCACCCTCGACCAGCCCGTCTATACGGCGTTCATCAAGTACAGCGAGCGTCCTGATCTGAGAGAGAAGATGTACCGTCTCTACAATGGGCGCAACCGTCAGGGAGAGTACAACAATATACCTGTTATGAAGGAGATCGCCGAGACTCGCCTCAAACTCGCCAATCTGCTCGGATATAAGACCTATGCGGACTACTCTCTGGCCACTACTATGGCCGCCAATCCGAAAAATGTCTATACGCTGCTCAATTCCCTGCGCGATGCCTACCGTCCTGCTCAGGAAGCCGAGTTCAAGGAATTGACCGACTTCGCTACCTCCATCGAGGGTCATCCCGTCAAGATCATGCCTTGGGACTATTCATTCTATGCCAACAAGCTTAAGAATGCCAAGTACAGCTACAACGAGGAGGAGTTACGCCCGTATTTCGAGCTTAACAACGTTATCGACGGAGTGTTCGGTCTGGCCACACGTCTCTATGGCCTGACATTCGAGAAGAATACCGCTATCCCTGTATATCATCCCGATGTCACCGCTTTCGATGTGAAGGACAAGGATGGCAGCTATCTCGGAGTGATATACACTGACTTTTTCCCTCGCTCATCGAAGCGTCCCGGTGCGTGGATGACCGAGTTCAAGGGTCAGGAGACCACGGCTGAGGGCGTAAATTCTCGTCCTCACATCACCATTGTGATGAACTTCACCAAGCCAACCGGATCCAAGCCATCGCTGCTCACCCCCTACGAGGTCGAGACCTTCCTCCATGAGTTCGGCCATGGACTGCACGGCCTGCTTGCCAATACAAAATATGCTTCGCTGGCCGGTACCAATGTGCTCCGCGACTTCGTGGAGCTCCCCTCGCAGTTCAACGAGAACTATCTCACCGAAAAGGAATTTCTTGATGGTTTCGCACGTCACTATCAGACAGGTGAGCCCATTCCTGCCGAACTTGTGGACCGCATCATAGCCTCCTCGCAGTTTGGAGCTGCCTACGCATGTCTGCGTCAGCTCAACTTCGGCCTCATCGACATGGCCTGGCATACCATCACATCCCCTGTGGACGATGCCGCAAAGTTTGAGACAGAGGCCGGCGCCTCGGTTGCCATGTTCGATCCGATAGAGGGAGCCATGAGCTCAACCACGTTCAGCCATATTTTTGCCGGAGGATATGCCGCCGGTTATTACAGCTACAAATGGGCTGAGGTGCTTGATGCCGATGCATTCGCACATTTCAAGGAGCATGGTATATTTGATAGCGAGACAGCCGACTCGTTCCGCAAAAATATCCTCACCAAGGGTGGCACCGAGGATCCGGCGCTCCTCTACCGCCGTTTCCGCGGACATGATGCCACAATCGACGCCCTTCTCGAGCGCGATGGCATAAAGACCCGCACGCATATCCCCGAGGATATCAACAAAAAAGACTGATACACATAAAATCATAGTATGAACTACATTATCAAATCAATCCTTGTCACTGTGGCCATGGCAGCGCCGGCCGTCAGCGGAGCCGCCGACAAAAGTGTGGTGGTGATCTCCAAGGATGGCACACAGAAGGAGCTGATACTTCCGGAAGTGGACCGCATGGAGATCAATACCGGAGGCATCGTCCTGTTGGGCAAGAACGGCTCCAGGACAGAGACGTCATATGACGATCTCGACCGAGTACTCATTGGCGCCGACCGTTCGGCCATTGCTTCCATTACGTCGCCAGGTGAGATTGCCGTATGGCCCACTCGCACCGCATCGGACGTAAATGTCAGCGGAGCCAACCCTGAGACTCCCATCACCATCCACGATATGGGCGGGGCGTTGAGGATCCAGACCGTTGCATCAGCCGATGGTACTGCATCAATCGACCTCAGTCAGCTTCAGGCAGGTATATACATCCTGCATGTGGACAACCATTCCGTAAAACTCATCAAAGAATAACACATGAAAAAAAATATATTCATCACAGCCGCGCTTGCACTTGCCTCGCTGAGCGCCTCAGCACAGTCGGAAACCATGTATCTCGTGAAGGGGGATCGCGTGGTGGGTAAGTACAATGTAGAGGATGTGGACTACGCCACATTCACCCTTCCTCAGGATGTCACCGATTCCAACATCTGGCTCAATGTTGACAAGACCGGCAAAAACACCGTCACCTACACCATCAACACCGTCAACGACTATACGGCTTATGCCCATAACATCATCTCCTATTATGAGGCAAATTATGTGGCCATGGATATGTTTGGCGACATGATCGAAAATCTCGACGATGAGTCACGAGAATACTGCCTTAAGCTATCGCTGAGCACCAACGCTTTCGTCAGCGCAGGTACACGCACATTCACCCAGACCGACTATCAGGAGGATGGTACCGGCATGCGCTTCAACGTGACCCCCGGCACAAAATACTATCTTTGCGCATGGGAGATAGATGCCTCGTCGCAGGAGCCACTCGATCTGTTTGTCTACGACACTCTCGAGACCCAAGCCCCGGCTCAGAGCCAGGCCACACTCGATGTTTCGTTCAAACGTTTCAACGAGGAGGGTACGGCCTTCAATATCACCGGTAGTGACGACATCCTCTATGTAGTGACCACATGGGGCTACAAGGAAGGTATGGAATTGTACCGCCAGGCCTACGGCCTTGACTTCCTCCTTGGCACATTCGGTCAGAGATTCTCGCTCGAGACCCTTCAGGGCGACGGCGAGCTTCGTCCGGGTGTGGAGAATGCCACATGGCCTGTCAATGACTCCGGCGAGTATATCCTCTACATACGCGCATATGATAAGAACGGTGACAGCCTTGACCGAGAGATCACGGTGAAATATGAGGGCACAGCCGCCGAGGGTCCGCAGATCAAGATATGGGATAAGGAGAAGTCGATCGGACGGGTGAAGCTCAACTTCGAGATCACACCCTCCAACGTGGAGGAGGCTTATGTTCGCATGCTTGATGAGAATACTGTGGACGACCGTATCAACGATGGCTATAAATACTATGAGATCGCTTCCGGAGGCGATGCCATCGACATCACCCGTGAGATCAATACTCTCGGTGAATATACATTCGAGCAGACCGGTGTACCCAACACATGGCAGGCCATTCTGATCTATGCCAAGGACAAGGATGGTAATCGCACCACAATGCGTGTCAACTTCAATACCGATCCCGATGCCGAGTGGTCTATCTATGATCCGAAGTTTGAGGCTCCTGCCCGCAAACTTCCTGTCATAAAGACTATCCGTTCCCGTCGCAACCCCACCATACCCCGCAACTGAAATAACATAAGATAACTTAGCATGATACAGAAGTCCCTATAACGCGGAAACGCGTTATAGGGACTTCTGTATCATGCAATATTTTGATATGCCGTCACATTGCTTAATTTCAGGCAGTTATTCTCATATGAACAGATTGAGGTTCGCGCTGTCCGTGCGGTTCATGTAGGTAGCCACACCACCGATGGTCACATTGTCGAGAAGTTCCCCGCGGTCTATTCCCATCACATCCATCGACATCTGGCAGGCTATAAACTCCACGCCGTTTGCCACTGCAGCATCGCGCAGTTGCTCGAGGCTCGCTATGTTCTTATGCTTCATGACATAGCGCATCATCCTGCTTCCGGCTCCGAGCATGTTCATTTTAGATAGTTTCAGCGACCGTGAGTCAGAGGGGAGCATGAATGAGAACATTCGTCCGAAGATATCTTTCTTTACTTTTGGCTTTGTGGCTTTCTTGATGGCATTGAGACCCCAGAACGTGAAGAATATCGATACTTTCTCTCCTGTGGCCGCCGCACCGTTGGCCAATACGAATGTGGCGAGGGCTTTGTCAAGGTCGTCGCTGAATAGCACGAATGTCTTGTCGCGTCCCGTTGTTGCCAGGTTGACCTGTCCGGCTGTCTTTGAAAGGCCGCGCTCCACCACTACACGGTATTTACCGGCGGATGATTCGGTGGATATGAATCTGTTGCCGGTTGATTGACACCAGGCTTCGGCATCGCGGGCAAAGCCCGGATCGGTGGATATGACTTCCAGATTCTGCCCCGGTGACATGCGGCCTACAGCTTCTTTCAATTTCATTATCGGGCCGGGACATGAAAGTCCGCATGCGTCGATTTTTACTGTAGTCTCACGTCCGGCGCTATTGTCGTCCGGTTTTTTATCGGTTCTGTTGCCGCTAAACGGAGCAGGGAGTGCAACGGGGGCTGTGGCTGTGCGGAAGGTCTTTATTCCACCGATCAGGTTTCTGACGTCAGCGAATCCGTTTTGCCGCAGGATGTTGGAGGCGAGATATCCGCGCAGACCTACACCACAATACAGCACTATGGGACGGTCTGACGGAATCTCTCCCAAATGGTCGCGCATAGAGTCGAGTGGTACGTTGATCGCTCCGGGGAGAGCGCCGGTGGCAAACTCCATAGCTGTCCGGACATCGATAAGAGTATATTCTCCTGGCTTTGCATCCTTGAGTTCGCGCCAGTATATGGGTTTCATCTTTCCTGAGAGAATATTTCCTGCCACATATCCGGCAAGGGCCACAGGATCCTTTGCCGAGGAGAAGGGTGGGGCATAGGCCTGTTCGATCTTCGTGAGATCCGTCACTGTCCCGCCCGACTTTATTATCTGGGCCAGAATGTCGATACGTTTGTCCACGCCGTCGTAGCCTACTATCTGAGCGCCGAGCAGCTTGCCGTCGGATGGTGAGAAAACCACCTTTATGGTCATAGGCAAAGCATCGGGATAGTATCCTGCGTGTGATGACGGATGTATTGTGGCTGAAAGATATCCGATCCCGTCACTTTTCAGACGCTTTGCGGGTAGACCCGTGGCGGCAACTGTCATATCAAACACTTTGGCTATGGATGTGCCGATCGCACCTTCATATCTGGTGGTGTCGCCCATTACCATATTGTCAGCCACAATGCGGGCCTGACGGTTTGCCGGTCCGGCAAGATAGTTCAGCCATGGTTTTCCTGTTATCGGATGTATATATTCGATGGCATCGCCTACGGCGTAAATGTTTTTGTCAGAGGTACGCAGATATTCATCCACCTTGATCCCGCGCATTGGCCCGATCTCCAGTCCGGCCGATGATGCAAGCGATGTATTTGGTCTTACGCCTATGGAAAGTATCACCATGTCGGCTGAGATTTTCCTACCGTCGGCAAAATGTATCTCTATGCCGTCATCATTTCTCTCGAATGACGCTACGGCAGTCTCCAGATATAGCCTTACGCCCTTCTCCTGAAGATGTTCATGGACAATCTGCGCCATGGAGTAGTCGATAGGAGCCATGACCTGTGGCGCCATCTCCACCACTGCCACTTCCGCACCGGCATGACTGAGGTTCTCGGCCATCTCCAGACCGATGAATCCTCCGCCTACGATCACTGCCCGTCTTACATTTCCGGAGTTGACATATGCTTTTATCATATCCGTATCTGCGACATTGCGCAGAGTGAATATACCCTCACTGTCAATCCCAGGCAGTGGAGGACGTACCGGCGATGCTCCGGGCGAGAGAAGCAGACGGTCATAGCTCTCCTTGTACTGTGTCCCATCAGGAGCTGTCACTGTGACGGTCTTTGCCACCGGATCGATTGAGATGACTTCCGAATTGATCCTGACATCGATATTGAACCGCTTGCCGAAACTTTCGGGTGTCTGAACGAGCAATTTCTCTCTCTCAGCGATGACTCCACCTATATAGTAAGGTAGGCCGCAGTTGGCATACGATATATACTCACCTTTTTCAAAAAGGATTATTTCCGCCTCCTCTGTGAGCCTTCTTATTCTTGCCGCGGCTGTGGCACCTCCGGCCACTCCGCCTATTATCAGGTATTTCATAGATGTTGTTGATTTATTTTTTTACAAAGTTATGGATACAATCATAGACAAACAAGTGTTTTTGATTATCTTTGTATAGATAAAACCTATTGCAATGACATTACAGCAACTGAAATATGTGGTGGCGATCGATCGTTACCGTAGTTTTGCATTGGCAGCAGAAGCCCTTGACGTGACCCAGCCTACACTGAGCGGAATGGTCGGGAAACTGGAGGATGAACTTGATGTCAAGCTCTTCGAGCGTACCAACCGTAAAGTGGTCACAACATCCATAGGGGCAAGGATTGTCGAGCAGTCAAGACGTATACTTATGGAGACTAACAGAATCAGGGAGATGGTGAGTGAGACGAAAGGTGAGGTGGGAGGTGAATTCCGTATGTCGGTCGGTCCGAGCATCGCCCCTTATATATTGCCGGATTTCATAAGGATATACATGTCCGACTATCCTAATGTCAGGCTGTCGGTGGAGGAGATGCGGCCTGAGGCCATGATAAAGTCTCTCCGTGACTCTGCTATCGATGCCGGTATCGCTACCACCGGGCTTATTGCTCAGGGGATATATGAGATACCGCTCTATAGCGAACGATTCTTTGTATACCTATCCGGAAGTTGTCAGCGTAGCCTGCCGGTGTTCAGTCCCGAGCAACTTGAACATGAGCATATGTGGGTGATGAAGGAGGTACAGTGTCTCAGAGAGAGTGCTTTCAGCTTCTGTAAGGCGCGGACGGGAAGGAGGCATGTATATGAAGCCGGCAATATCGACACACTTATCAGAATTGTGGATACAAATGGTGGCTACACCATAATCCCGGAGATGCATTTGCCTATGCTTTCGGAACAGCAGATGCTGAATGTCCGTCCCATAGATGGTGATCATCTGTCATTACGTAAGATATCGATGTACATACGCGAGGACTATGTGAGGGAGCGCATGCTCAACACCGTCACTGATACACTGAAAAAATTCATGCCAAAGAATATGCTGGAGACCGCTCTGCTGAAGTATGGCATACGTCTATAATGGCATACGCAAAAGACGCTATGTTTGCCGGTGAATTCAGACACCGGCTCAACATAGCGTCTTTTTTACTTGTGCATCTTTCTGTCAATAATGACAGAACTTCATTAGTCGCGTTTCACGAATTTGTATGTCTCCATGCCACGGGGTGACTCCACTACCAGCACGTATATACCGGGGACGAGTCCGGCGGTAACGGATGCTGCCGAATGGCCTTCGGCGCGGCGCATGATCATGCCGGAGAAGGCATCAACCACGGTGTATACCGCATCAGCCTCAGTTGCGAGTATCTCGTCAATACCGCTGCCTGCCAGTGAGAGATATGCGTCCTTGACCTCTTCTGCTGTCATGGCTTTGGGATGGATCACAAACTCGTCCATCATGCCATCGTAGGGACGGGCGGCTTCATCCGAAATGCCCAGACGGAGAGGCTCCATGTTGTCAAGGAGTGCTCCTGTCTTCACACCGGTAGCGGATGCACGCTCAACACCATCAATGTAGAGCTTCATGGTCTTGGCCTCATACGAGCGAACGCAGGCCACGTGGTGCCACTGGTTGTCGAAATAAGAGTTGGCGTTGGCGAGCTTGCAGTCGGTCTTGTTGACATTGTCATCGATAGTGAACAGAAGCGCACCGCTCGAATGACGCTCGAGTCCGATCCAATGACCTGTTGTGCCGTTCATCTCGTTGGCGGTATGCGAGCCCTTGAAGAAGACGTATCCGTCATTGTCGGTCGACTTGATCCAGAGCTCTACGGTGAAATCACTGTCGCCGAGCTGCACGGCATCGTAGGCCTCCTGTATGTAGTGGGCGCCATCGGCGAACTCAACAGCTCCGCCCTTCATGCCGTCAGCCACGGCAAGAGGTGTGCCTCCTGTAGCCACGGCTTCACCATAGGTAAGATTAGGCGTGGTCTCACCGATTTCATCCAATGGATAATAGGCAAGCTCCTTGCCTGTCGATGCATAACGCTCGGCCACTTTCTCGGCGGGCATTGCTCCGCTGTAAATCACAAACTCATCGATAGCTCCACTGTAGAATGAGTCAGCAAAGCCCTCCTCGGTATTACCGATGATAAGAGCCTCACCGGGACAAGATATCGCACCTGCGCCATCCTGACCCTCGGCTACAGCCACACCGTCGACATAGAGAATCAGCTTGGAGGAGAAGACATCGCGTACCATAACCACATGATGCCATTCATCGTCAAACCATTTTGCGGCCTCTTTGACATATGCCTGCTTTTTGGCCAGGTCGTCATCGATGGCGAAGTAGAGCACACCGTTCTTGAGTTCGAGACCAACCCAATTGCCAGATGTACCGGCAGCTTCATCCTTGGCATGCGAGCCGAGAGTGAAGAGATAGGCTTCGGTATCCTTGGATTTCATCCAGAGCTCGATGGTGAAGTCCTCCAGCCCGAGATTGAGTTTGTCATATGCGGCTTGCTTGTAGTAGGTTTTGCCGTCAAGAAGCACAGCTCCACCCTTCTTGCCTGCAACAGCTTCGGGAGTTCCGCCTATGGCAGTGGCCTCACCCTCAACAAGGTTTTTGGCTGTGGCACCTGCATTGTCAAATGTGTAGGATGCGAGGGGCGTGAGTTTGATGATCTTGTTGACCTTCAGCTTTATGGTCATGGATGTGTTGTTGTCATCCTTGGCGCCGGTGGTGGTGACGGTTATGTCGTAGTCGCCCGGTTCGGTGGGAGTGCCACTTAGAGTACCGGTGAGTGTGGTTTCGTCAAATTCCCATGAGAGACCTGCGGGAAGTTCAGATATTTTCAGACCTGTGGCACGCCATGCACGCATACGAGTAGTCTCGATCGGCTCGCCGAGCGCCACCATCTGTGCGGCCGAACCTTCGCTGATGAGTATGGCTCCGGCGGTCTCATATGTATCCTCGGGAGAATAGCTGAGGTGAGGCGGTTGGTTGTAACCGCAGTTCTGCCATGCAATGGCCATGCGGTACTGATGGTCCTGAAGCAGACAAGGGAGCTTGTAGGAAGTTGGGATCGTGGTGGTGAAAATAAGGAGATCGCTCTCGGTGGAAGCATCGTGCATTATCACCTCCTCGCGCCAGTCACCCATGATGTCGGCCTGAAGATTGGGGGTAGCCTTGGTGCCGTTGCATGAGGATGCGTTGCTGTACTTCGCGAAATCAACCAATGTGTTGATTTTCGAGAAGTCGGCCTCGGGTTTGGTGATCCATGTGCCGTCAAGCAGTTCATCAAGCAGATCGCCATCCCAGTATATGCGGAAGTTTATGGCGGGACGGTTGGTGGCTATTGCCTTGCCGTAGGAGTATACGTTGGCGTCGCTGGCAGCCCAGTACTCATAGCCGGGGAAACTCGGGGAAACGTTGGCAGCTATACCACGGCCTATGTCCTTACCGGACTGCGGCTTGAAGAATATGATCTCACCGGTGCGGGCGTCGCGAAGTTCTGTATCGTAGGGATAGGCTTTATTGTCCTCCTCATGAGGCATGAACACCTGCAGGCCCTCACGGTCGGGGAGCATCTTGGCAAGATGAAGTGCATCGCCGTGACCCTCGAGACTTTTGGGATTGGTACGGTAGAGAAGCGAGCCATCGTTGTCGAGCGAAGCTGCGCCATATACGATCTCGTCATAGCCGTCGGCATCCACATCGCCTACAGTTATGGAGTGTGCACCCTCGCCCCAGAGGCCTTGATCCTTAGTCTTGGATTCGTGGAACCATACTTCCTTCAGCTCCTTACCGTCAAAGTCAACAGCCCATACGAAGGCGCAGCGATAGTATCCGCGTGCCATGACGGCCGAATGGTTGTTGCCATGAAGGTGAGCCACACAGGCCAGATAGCGGTCCGCACGGTTGCAGTAATCGTCGCCCCATGTGCTCTCGTCCACTATCGTGTAGTTGGCACGGTAAGGAATGGTGTGGATCTCTTCGCCGGTGAGACCGGAGAATACGGTGAGGTACTCCGCTCCACCCTTCACGTGACCGAATATCTTGCTGGGACTGTTCTCATACTGGCGGTAATCGTCAGTCTCCTTGTCACCGTCCAGAAGCACCCAATTGCCCTTGCCATCCTTGGTGCCGGGGGCAGTCTTGCATATCAGCTCGGCCTTGCCGTCGCCATCGAAGTCATATACGAGGAACTGTGTGTAGTGGTTGCCCGAGCGGATATTGTGACCGAGGTCCACACGCCACAGCAACGTGCCGTCCAGACGGTAGCAGTCTATGAGGGTGGGGCCGGTGAATCCTGTGCCGGAGCTGTCCTTGGCATTGGACGGCATCCACTTCACGAATATCTCAAGCGCACCATCTCCATCCACATCACCCACAGAGAGGTCGTCAGGAGTATAGGTATAGGAGAATTTTTTGTGGCCCTCGGAGTTGTCAAACTCTATCACGCCGGCCTCGGGACGCTGCAGATGTACCTTCATGTAGGGATCGGCCCATGCCTTGCAGGTGGAGTTTTCGGTTCCGGCAAGTGCTCCGTTGCCAACCGCCTTCACTTCATAGGTATCGCCGGCCTTACCCTGCGCATCTGTATAATTCGTCACATCGGTGATGGGAGAAGTGGTGATCTTCTCACCGTTCCTGTAGATGTCGAAGCCGAGATCGGCACCATCGGTGATCAGTGATCGCCATGAGATGAAAACGCCGCCGTCGGTATTGACAGCCACTGCCTCACGGGTCAGGAATTCACCGGTCGACTGTACGGGAGCTGCAAAGGCCCCCATTGCTGAGGCTGCGGCAATGCAGCCTGCCAAGAGGTGTCTCATAATGGTAAAAACAGTTGATTTAAGGTTAGTTATAAGTAATGTATGTGTGAGGAGAGGAGTACGGATATTGAAAAGAGAGAGACACACAACCGAAGGAGATTCATCTGGGTTTCAGATCATCGCCGGTGTGTGTCTCTCTATCCTTTCATGTATTGTCCGTTTGTTTTTTTGCTGCTTATATGTGTGAGTGTCAGAACTCAGCTTTGCCAGGAGTACGGGGGAAGGGGATGACGTCGCGGATATTGGTCATGCCTGTTACGAAGAGTACCAGACGTTCGAATCCGAGACCGAATCCGGAGTGGGGGACAGTGCCGAAACGGCGTGTGTCCAGATACCACCACATATCCTTCATGGGTATACCGAGCTCCTCGATTCGGGCAAGGAGCTTGTCATAGTTCTCCTCACGTTCCGAACCACCGATGATCTCGCCGATGTGGGGGAAGAGCACATCCATGGCACGTACGGTCTTGCCATCCTCGTTCTGCTTCATGTAGAAAGCCTTGATCTCTTTGGGATAGTCCGTGAGGATGACGGGTTTCTTGAAATGTTCCTCCACGAGGTAGCGTTCATGCTCGCTCTGCAGGTCGGTGCCCCAATGAACGGGGAATTCGAATTTCTTGCCCGACTCCTCAAGTATCTTGACACCCTCGCCGTAGGTGAGACGTACGAAATCATTGTCTACCACGAAGCGGAGACGCTCCACGAGATCTTTGTCATACATTTGTTCGAGGAAGCGGATATCATCCATGCAGTTGTCAAGGGCATAGGTGATACAGTACTTCACAAACTCCTCGGCAAGGTCCATATTGTCCGTGATGTCATAGAATGCCATCTCGGGTTCAATCATCCAGAACTCGGAGAGGTGACGGGGTGTATTGGAGTTTTCGGCGCGGAATGTAGGACCGAATGTATAGATCTGACCAAGAGCCGTGGCTCCGAGCTCACCCTCGAGCTGGCCGGATACGGTCAGCGCTGTGGGCTTGGCGAAAAAGTCCTGTGAATAATCCACCTTGCCCTCTTCATCCTTGGGCAGGTTGTTGAGATCGAGCGTAGTGACCTGGAACATGGCTCCGGCACCCTCACAGTCGCTCGCTGTGATGAGAGGTGTGTTGAGGTAGAAGAAGCCTTTCTCCTGGAAGAATTTGTGGATAGCGAAAGCCAATGCGCTACGCACACGGAGCACTGCTCCGAATGTGTTTGTTCGGGGGCGCAGATGTGCTATCTCGCGCAGGAATTCAAGTGTATGTCCTTTCTTCTGCAGGGGGTATGACTCGGGGTCGGCTGTGCCGTAGAGCTCGAAAGCGTCGGCCTGTATCTCGCAGGTCTGTCCTTTGCCCTGGCTCTCCACGAGCCGTCCGGTGACACGAAGGCTCGAGCCTGTGGTGACGGGCTTGAGTTCCTCATCGGAGAAGCGCGACATGTCAAGCACCACCTGGAGGTTCTTGATGGTGGAACCGTCGTTGAGCTGCACGAACTGCACGTGCTTGTTGCCGCGGCGGGTGCGCACCCATCCCCTTGCCTCCACCTCGGAGCCTATGAGGGCCGGGGTGTCGAGAAGGGTTTTTATTGTGGTATGTTGCATTGCTATTGTGATTACTTTATCTACTGTTGTTTTATTCACTCAAACGAACCCATCTTGAGGTAGTTGACCTCTTCCTGGGTAAGGTAGCGCCAACGACCGCGGGGGAGATTCTTCTTGGTGAGACCTGCAAAGTAAACTCTGTCGAGCTTGGTGACGTGATAACCAAGATGCTCGAATATACGGCGCACGATTCGGTTGCGACCCGAGTGGATCTCGATACCGGCCTGATTGCGGTCAGTCTCGGTAGCATAGGAGATGGCATCGGCATGGATATGTCCATCCTCAAGCTCTATGCCGTCGGCTATGCGCTGCATGTCCTCCTCGGCTATGTCTTTGTCGGTCCACACGTGGTAGATCTTCTTCTTGACAAACTTGGGGTGGGTGAGTTTGGATGCAAGGTCACCATCGTTGGTGAGCAGGAGCACACCGGTGGTGTTGCGGTCCAGACGGCCGACGGGGTATATGCGCTCCTCGCACGCACCCTTGACGAGATCCATCACAGTGAGGCGTCCGTTGGGGTCGTCGCTTGTGGTGACGCAGTCCTTGGGCTTGTTGAGAAGTATGTAGCATTTCTTCTCGAGCGCCACTACCTTCTCGTCATATTCCACTACATCGCTGTGGGTGATCTTGGTGCCGAGCTCGGTGACAACCTCGCCGTTCACCTTGATGAGACCCTGGAGGATGTATTCATCGGCTTCGCGGCGCGAGCACAGACCTGCGTTGGCCATGTATTTGTTAAGACGTATCTGCTCGTTGGGATCGGGCAGCGGAGTCTCGTATTCCACACGTTTGGGACGCGGAGTGAAGCTGCGGCCTCCCTGCGGCATGCCGAACTGATTCTGGCGCGGGTTCTTCTGATAACCACCCTGCTGACGGTTGTTATATCCGCCCTGGCGGTTATTGTTGTATCCGCCCTGCTGACGGTTGTTGCTGTATCCGCCCTGCTGGTTGTTATAGTTGTTCTGACGGTTGTTGTATCCGCCCTGACGAGGCTGATAGCCGGTCTGGCGCGGTTGGTATCCGCCCTGATTGTTGCGAGGCTGGTAGCCACCCTGATTATTGCGAGGCTGATATCCGCCCTGGTTGTTGCGAGGCTGGTAGCCACCCTGACGGTTGTTATTGTATCCACCTTGGCGGGGCTGGTATCCGCCCTGACGGGGCTGATAGCCTGACTGACGGGGCTGATAGCCGGTAGTGGATGCTGAGTCGTCGGCATTCTGCTCTGCTCCGTCGGCATGTGATGCCGAGGGGGTTCCCTCCGTAGATGGCACGTATGGTCTGGGCTGATAGCCGGCCTGACGATTGTTGTTATAACGGTTGTTCTGGTAACCGCCACCCTGGTTGTAGCGGTTGTTGTAGCCGTTCTGACGTGGCTGGTAGCCAGTCTGGCGCGGCTGATAGCCCTCACGGCGTGGCTGATAGCCACCCTGCTGGTTGTACGAGCGATGCTGGGGTGCATCGTTGTTACCGCGTGCGGCGGAGTCGAAGTCATTGCTTCGCGAGTCGGCTCCCGGCTCGCGGGTGTCGGCCGAAACGGGGCGCGCACCTATGCGCGGGCGTTTTCCTTTCTTTTCGTTGCTGTCCATGATAGCTTTTTAGAAGTGTGGGGATATGAATTTTGGAACTTTTTGTAATATATGTCCGCCCTCTCGGCTGGACTGGTAATGATTCTATCGTAACCGGTTTCTCTCTTGTTTTGTATCCTTATGATCTGGAAACGATGGATTTTGACAATTACAGATGTTTTTTGTTTACTTGCGCAAAGTTACGGAAAAGTTCCGGTAATTTCCAAATTCCAAAGCATCGATTTTCCGGTGATTTGCTTATGAAGCGGATTTTCATTACTTTTGCATCATGAACACGCAGGGAGACAGAATTGTTTCCTCCATATAATCACGATAATAATCATCAATCTTCATATGGGACAAATGATAGCCATAGTAGGGCGTCCGAACGTCGGTAAGTCGACTCTGTTCAACCGCCTTACAAAGACCCGTACAGCCATCACCAACGATGAGGCCGGCACCACGCGTGACCGCCAGTATGGTAAGGTGGACTGGAACGGCAAGGAATTCTCAATCGTCGATACCGGCGGTTGGGTAGTCGGCAGCGAGGACATCTTCGAGTCCGAGATCAACAAGCAGGTACATCTTGCCATCGAGCAGGCCGACGAGATTCTTTTTGTGGTTGACGCTACAAATGGTGTTACCGATCTCGACGACCATGTTGCGCAGATACTGCGCCGCTCTACAAAGCCGGTCATACTTGTGGCCAACAAGGTGGATTCGGGCGACTCCATCTACAATATCGCAGATTTCTATTCCCTTGGCCTCGGCGACCCTTACGGGGTGTCGGCTGTGAGCGGATATGGCACTGGCGATCTTCTTGACGAAGTCGTGGCAAAAATGCCCGAGAAGGATGAGGATGAGGAGGATGCTCTCGAGGATATCCCCAAGATCTGCATCGTGGGACGCCCCAACGCCGGCAAATCTTCGCTGGTCAATGCCTTCATTGATGAGGAGCGCCACATCGTCACCGACATCGCCGGCACCACACGCGACTCCATCTACACACGCTACAATAAATTCGGTTTCGATTTTTATCTCGTGGACACCGCCGGTATACGTAAGAAAACCAAGGTGCATGAAGATATCGAGTATTACTCCGTGATCCGCTCCATACGTGCCATCGAGGCGTCCGATGTGTGTATCCTCATGATCGATGCCACACGCGGCATAGAGGCTCAGGATGTGGCCATCTTCTCGCTTATACAGCGCAACAAGAAGGGGCTCGTAGTGGTTGTGAACAAGTGGGATCTCGTGGAGGACAAGAGCAAGGAAGCCATCAAGCATTACGAGGATGCCATACGGTCACGCTTCGCCCCCTTTGTGGACTTCCCCATCATCTTCGCCTCGGCCCTCACCAAGCAGCGCATCTTCAAGGTGCTCGAGACCGCGCTCCACGTATGCGAGAACCGCAAACGCGTCGTGCCCACCTCGCAGCTCAATACCGTGATGCTCGAGGCAATATCGGCATATCCGCCACCAGCCAACAAGGGCAAGTATGTCAAGATCAAATATGTGACAATGCTCAAGGGCTCGCCAATACCCACATTCATCTTCTTCTGCAACCTGCCCCAGTGGGTCAAGGAGCCTTACAGAAGATATCTTGAGAACAAGATTCGCGAGAACTGGGACTTCCATGGCACACCCGTAAACATCTTCATGAGGGAAAAATAATCCCCGTGGCATTCATCCGGACTGCGTGACGCAGACACACACAACGGATAGATAAGAGACAGAAGTGACGGAATGAATTGATTGTCGTATAGACAATTGTATTTCCACCACTTCTGTCTCTTGTATGTTACTGCCGTATAGCCTTGTCAATTATTGCGCAACCGCATCCACTCATTCCGCCACGAACCACACCTCCGGTCACTTTTTTTGCTGATTTTGTCAAAAATCATTAACTTTGCGGCGAAATTTACCATGAAGAAAGAAAACGTCACCCATCGCGGTATCATAACAAAGATATCAGGTAATACTGTCACCCTGCGCACCGACGACATCTGCCGGTGTGACGGATGTGCCGTAGCCATGATGTGCAATAAGGGTGAGTCATCCGAAGGGGAAACCATCACCGTCGACATTGACAACCCCGAGTCATTCGCCGTAGGAGATCGTGTCGAGATCACCGCTTCTTCCGCCTCTACGCTTATGGCGTCTCTATGGGCGCTCATTATCCCCACAGTCCTTTTCATAGCCACTATCCTTGGAGTGAGATTCGGATGGCCGGGGAGTGGGGCATGGTCCATACTGGCCGGATTCATCGTGCTCGCATTGTATGACCTCGGTCTGTTTCTGGCGCGAAAGCGCATCGCCGTCAAGGTGAGATGGAGCGTGGAGCGTGTGTGATACACTCGGTTTCCTTCATGGATAAAGATCAAACAAACGAATATTACTCATCACATTTTTATAGAATACCATGAACATTATCCTCTTATCAATCATCGTCCTCGGCACTATCGGCATCGTAGGGGCAGCCGTGCTCTTCGTGGTGGCCCGCCGCTTTCATGTGCAGGAGGATCCCCGCATCGATCAGGTGGAAGCTCTTCTGCCGGGAGCCAACTGCGGAGGTTGCGGTCGTAGCGGTTGTCGCGATTTTGCCGTGGCCTGTGTCGGTGCCGACACTCTCGACGGTCTTTCCTGCCCTTCGTCGAGCGCAGAGACTATGAAGAAAATAGGTGAGATCGTAGGTCTTGCTCCGGCCGTCACCAAACCGAAGGTGGCTGTGATAAAATGTAACGGTACGTGTGATCTGCGCCCGGCTCTCGCCCGTTTTGAGGGTGCGCCATCGTGTGCTGTGCTCGCTTCGCTCGGTACCGGCGAGTCACCATGCCCCAACGGATGTCTCGGTTGTGGCGACTGCGTGGAAGCCTGCCCCTATGGAGCCATGAGAATGAATCTGGAGACGGGCCTTCCCGAGGTGATCGAGGACAAATGTGTGGGATGCGGCGTGTGTGTCAAGTCATGCCCGCGTTCCATCATAGAACTCCGCAACAAAGGTCCCCGCGGTATGAGGGTCTTCGTGGCATGCTCCAACAAAGAGAAAGGCGCGCAGGCCATGAAGGAGTGCAAGGCTGCCTGCATCGGTTGCTCCAAGTGTGTGAAAGTCTGCACACACGAGGCTATCACCGTGGCTTCAAATCTCTCCTATATCGACTTCGAGAAGTGCAAGCTTTGCCGCAAGTGCGTGGACGTATGCCCGACACATGCCATACATGCTGTCAACTTCCCCGTCAAGAAGGTTGAGCCAGCCGTGACCGAGCCGGCCTGACATCATATCTCACTCCTTACCCACACACTTCACAAAGAGAATCCTCATGAAACTGCATACTTTTAAAATCGGCGGTATACATCCCGCCGAAAACAAGATAGCCGCCGGCAAACCGATCGAAAACATTCCCCTCCCTGAGGAGGTGGTGCTCCCCGTATCACAACACATCGGGGCACCCGCCAAACCGGTAGTCAAGAAAGGTGACAAGGTGAAACGCGGCGACCGTGTGGCCGAGGCCGGAGGCTTCGTGTCAGCCCACATCCACACCCCCATCTCAGGCACGGTGGTCAAGGTAGACGTGGCCCGCACACCCCAGGGCATGCCCGTAGAGGCCATATACATCAAGAGTGATGAGGCCGACCGCGAGGCTGATGCCGCAGCTATGGCCGACAAAAGTCCCAAACGCTCCGACGCCGAGATTGCAGCGCTCGAATCCAAGCAGATCATCGACCTCATCAAGGAGGCCGGCATAGTAGGTCTCGGCGGAGCCACATTCCCCGCCCATGTAAAGCTCTCCCCCCCTCCCGGATCAAAGGCCGAGGTGGTGATCATCAATGCCGCCGAGTGCGAGCCCTGCCTGTCGTGCGATGATATGCTCATGCGCGAGAACGCCGCCGAGATAGCCAAAGGGGTGGCCCTTCTCGTGAAGGCCGCCGGTGTGGATCGCGGCATCATAGCCATCGAGAATAATAAGCCCGAGGCCATCGCAGCCATGACAGCAGCCGTGGCCACACATCCCGGACTTGAGGTTATGCCCATGATGGTGAAATATCCGCAGGGTGGCGAGAAGCAGCTCATAGAGGCCGTCATTGGCAAGGAAGTCCCCTCAGGTGGCCTCCCGATAGCCACCGGCGCTATAGTACAGAACGTGGCTACCGCCTATGCCGTATACCGTGCCGTATACCACAACGAACCGATACTTGACCGCGTGCTCACCCTCCACGACGGCACCACAGGCCGGAACCTCCGCGTGCCCCTCGGCACCATGCTCTCCACACTCGTGGAGCCGGGTGTGACATATGAGAAGATCATCCTTGGCGGCCCCATGATGGGACGCACCGCATCAACCCTCCAGACCCCCATGATCAAGGGCACCTCCGGCATACTGCTTGATCCCAACTATGCCCATCGCCGGCCGGCCGAGCCATGCATACGTTGCGGCAAGTGTGTGGACGCATGCCCCATGGGCCTTGAGCCATTCCTCATCAGCACTCTCTCCAGACTCAAGGAATGGGATGAGGCTGAGAACGAAAAGATAGCCAACTGCATCGAATGCGGATCATGCTCATACGTATGTCCGGCATCGCGCCCCCTCGTCGACTACATCCGCGTGGGCAAAGGCAAGGTTATGGCAGCGATGCGTGCCCGCGCCGCAGCCGCCAAGAAATAACCTGCCCCAACAAGTAGAAGAAACTATATAAGTACAATGAAGAGTCAAAAGCAATAGTGATTTGTTGCTTTTGGCTCTTAGTTGTATCTCTTTCGTAATTGAATGACTCTTTTGGTATAAAAGTAGAATCCGCAAAAAAACAGTAATGTTTTTGGCAAAAAGCTTGCATGGTCCGGAAAAAGTTTCTACCTTTGCAGCCGGGTAAGTCCTACACGACCAGCTCCCCGGGAACCCCGCCAGGTCTTGATCGAAGCAACGGTACCGGGTCGTAGCGGTGCGATGTAGTAAGCTTACCCTTTTTTTATGTCCATACCTGATTAACATTTTTAACACTCATACGTTAAAACCGTCCGATTTTCATCGGGCGGTTGTTTTTTATTTGAACAATTAAAGAATGATTAACGTTAGATAGTCAAAGCCTCCCCGCACAGGGGAGGGGAAACCGGAAATAAAAACACGTTTTCTACTACTACAAACAATATCTTCAAGTTTCATTTTTAACTTTATGAGAGTAATGAAAAAGCAACTGTTATCCCTGGCAGCATTAGGAGGAGTCCTCCTTACAGCCAACTCCGCCTCCGCACAGGAAACTGTCGTCGTAGAGGAAAGCACATTCTCAGTCGAGGACGTCACCTGCAAGGACATCTATACTCCCGGCTCCTGGCGCAACAACTGGTATATCCAGCTCGGCGCAGGTATCCGCTCCCCATTCGTAGAAAATAAGGTACAGCCCGGCGGTGACAAGTCGCGCCGCATGACGGCAATATACAATCTCGCCGTAGGCCGCTGGATCTCTCCCTATCTCGGTTTCCGCTTCTCGGCTTACTATGGCTCCATGCACTGGAACCGCGAGGTGACCAACTCGGCCCGCACCGCCAATCTCAACGTTGACTTCATGTGGGATATGTTCAACTCCATCGGTGGTTACAACCCCAACCGTGTCTTCTCGATCATCCCCTATGTAGGTCTCGGCGGTACATTCGTACATAAATACCACCCCGCCACCGGCAATGCCATGGACTCCAAGGGTGAGAGAAAATCCAATGAGTGGCTTCTCCCCGTGTCGGCAGGTCTGCAGCTCCGTTTCCGCGTAAGCCCCTATGTTGACATCTTTGCCGAGGGTCGCGGAATGTTCTACGGCGATGCTTTCAACAACTATAATTATGGCAAGCCTGTCGACATCGATATCTCCGCAGTCGGCGGTATCATCATCCACTTTACCGGCTCCAAGTTCGAGCGCTATAATCCTTGCGACTATCTGAACGCCCTCAACCAGGCCAACGCACAGGTCAACGACCTTCGTGGTGCTCTCGCCACCACCGCTGCCGCTCTTGCTGCCGCCGAGGCTCAGCTCCCCTGCCCCGAGGCTACAGTTGTAGAGGCCGAGGCCGAATCGACAGTGATCCTCCCCACCGTACGCTTCAAGCTCAATTCCGCTTATGTGACAAGCGAGGAGATGGTCAACGTTTACTCAATTGCCGAGTATATGAAGGCTAACCCCGACACCCAGATCATCGTCCGCGGCTATGCCGACAAGGACACCGGTTCGTCCGCTTACAACATGAAGCTTTCCGAGCGCCGCTCGCAGGCTGTGGCCGATATCCTCACAGGCGACTACGGCATCGATGCCAACCGTCTCATTCTCGAGGCTGCGGGTTCTGACACTCAGGTATATCCCACCAATGACTGGAACCGCATCGTTATCTTCGCAGTTCCCGAATAAAAAATAGAATTTCCCCTCTCTCCCACCGAACAATCTCCTCTTCTGGAACAATAGTTCGAAACCCGGTGCCCCGGGCTCCTCGATGGAGCCCGGGGCACTAATTTTTCCTGCTTGCGGCGGAGAACTTATGCTCATGCCCATATGTTATAAAAACAGTATCATACATGCAGTTTCAACCTACGCATAATCCTCACATTTACGATTCAACATATTTTTTATGGACTGGTTAATCACAATTCTCCGACAAAACCCCTCGTTGCCCATATTCCTCACCATCGGAATAGGTTTTTTCGTAGGGCAGCTCAAGTATAAGAGCTTCTCGCTTGGCACTGTCACCTCGGTGCTACTTGTAGGGGTGCTCGTGGGGCAGCTTGACATCGCTATCCCCGGGCCTATCAAAAACGCATTCTTTCTACTGTTCCTGTTTGCCATAGGATATAGCGTAGGCCCGCAGTTCTTTCAGGCGCTCAAAGGCGATGGCATCAAGCAGGTGATATTCGCGGTAGTTGTGTGTGTGCTGTGTCTGCTGTGCACATGGGGTGTCTCAGTGCTCATGGGCTACAACATAGGTGAGGCTGTCGGCCTGTTGGCCGGAGCGCAGACCATGTCGGCGGTGATAGGTGTCGGCACAGATACCATAGCCTCGGTCGGCGGTACACCGGAGGAGAAAAAGGCTTGGCTTGACATTATCCCCGTATGTTATGCCGTGACGTATGTGTTCGGCACTGTAGGTTCGGCCTATATCCTTGCTAATCTCGGACCCGCATTACTCGGCGGCATAAAGAAAGTCAAGGCTGAAACTGCCGAACTTGAGAAAAAAATGAACAATGGATCCGCTAATTCCGATCCCAACTATATCAATGCTCTGCGTCCGGTGGCATTCCGCGCCTACAAGGCTGAGGCCGATTTCTTCAGCACGTCTCCTACCGTAGCACAGATAGAAGCACATCTCAGTGAGCAGGGGCGCCGGCTCTTCGTGGAGCGTGTGCGCATCGGAGGTTCCATCATCGATCCTACACCCGACACAAAGGTAAGCCTTGGCGACGAGATAGTGCTAAGCGGACGACGTGAATACATCATCGGCGATGAAAAGTGGATAGGTTCCGAGGTGAATGACGGTGCTCTTCTCGACTTCCCCGCCGAACAGTTGCGCGTGCTCGTATCAAAGAAGGGGGCGGCAGGACTTACTGTAGACCAGGTGCGTACGCTCAAACCGATGTATGGCGTTTCGATAAAGAGCATCACCCGAGGCGGAACTCCTATGCCTGTTCTTGCCCAGATGAAACTACAGGCTGGCGACACAGTCACTATAGTGGGTCTCGCCCGTGAGGTCAACACGGCCGCCGCCGCTCTCGGAGTGGCCGACAAGCAGACAGAGAAGTCCAACCTCATACTTCTCGGGCTCGGCATCTTTCTGGGTGGTCTCTTCGGAGCGCTCGCCATCCATATCGGTAATGTGCCTATCAGTCTGAGTACATCGGGCGGAGCGCTCATATCCGGTCTGATATGCGGATGGTTGCGTGCGCGACGTCCGTCCATCGGACGCATACCGTCGTCGGCAGTATGGATTCTCAATAATCTTGGCCTCAATATGTTTATAGCCGTCATCGGCATCACCTCCGGCCCCTCATTTGTAAGCGGTCTCAAGGAGGTGGGGTTCATGCTCTTCTTCATGGGAGTCGTGGCCACGTCCTTACCACTTATACTCGGTATGATCATAGGTAAGACCGTATTCAAGTTCCCTGCTGCCATCAATCTCGGTTGCTGTGCCGGAAGCCGCACCACAACGGCATCGCTCGGCGCCGTGCAGGAGGCCATCGGCAGCACCATTCCCGCCATGGGCTACACCGTCACCTATGCTATTGGCAACACTCTGCTCATACTGTGGGGTGTGGTGATAGTACTGCTGATGGGATAGCTCCACAAAAAGTGTCAGACATGCGATTCATGATACTATTTTATCCATTTCTTATCATCCGGGCACGGGCTGTTGCGAAAGAGATTGACATTCCGTATCTTTGCTAAGAAAGATTACCTTATAAGATTCATGAAACCAGTCCTGACATTAATCACTATTGCCGGCATGGCTATGGCAGCCATGCCGGCTCACGGCGAGATCATAAACATCGCCACTCCCTCTACCTCTCTCGTGCTTGACGCCACTCAGGGACAGCCCCTGAAGATAATGCACTACGGCGACCGGATGACGGATGCAGATATTGACGCTCTTCCTTCTGCCGGATCCATAAATCTCAATGCATATCCTGTCTACGGTCTCAACCCGCAGGGTGAGGCTGCTCTTAGTGTGACGCATACAGACGGCAACCGCACTACCGATCTCGCCGTGAAAGGCGTGACCAGAACCAAAGATGACGGAGCCGACATCACCACCGTCACCATGGCCGATACATATTATCCGCTCGAGGTAAAAGTGAACTACCGCACATATCCGGGCGATGAGGTAATAGAGACATGGGTGGATATCACAAACAACGAGAAGGGTAAGGTGACTCTCAATCGCTTCATGTCCGGCTATCTTCCCGTAAGATACGGCGACGTGTGGATGTCATCGCTCTACGGCACCTGGGCCGATGAGGCAAACCTTACCGAGGAACCGCTGCCCCATGGCGTGAGGATGATCAAGAACAAGGATGGTCTCCGCAACACCCATACAGCCCACCCCGAAGTGATGCTCTCCCTCGATGGTAAACCACGAGAGAACAATGGACGAGTGATCGGCGCCGCCCTTTGCTACCCCGGCAACTATAAACTGTTTGTTGACACGGACGACTCCAACTTCCATCACCTCTTCGCCGGCATCAACGAAGAAAATTCCGAGTACCATCTCCGTAAGGGCGAGACATTCTCCACACCCGAACTCGCGCTCACTTACAGCCGCGAGGGTCTCGGTGGTGTGAGCCGCAATTTCCACCGCTGGGGACGCGCCCATCGTCTTCATGCAGGTGACAAGGAGCGCAAGGTGCTCCTCAACTCCTGGGAAGGCGTCTACTTCGACATAAACGAGGAGGTGATGGCCGGGATGATGGAGGACATCGCCTCTATGGGGGGCGAGCTCTTCGTGATGGACGACGGATGGTTTGGTGACAAGTATCCGCGTGATGTTGACAACTCCTCTCTCGGCGACTGGGTTGTGGACACAAACAAACTCCCCAACGGCATAAACGGACTTCTCGAAACCGCACGTAAGAACGGTGTTAAGTTCGGAATATGGATCGAACCTGAGATGACCAACACCGTTAGCGAACTCTACGAGAAACATCCGGAATACATCATCAAAGCTCCCAACCGCGAGGTTGTGAAAGGACGCGGAGGCACACAGCTCGTGCTCGATATGGCCAATCCAAAGGTACAGGACATCGTGTTCCAGATCGTGGACACACTCATGACCAAGTATCCAGCCATCGACTACATAAAGTGGGACTCCAACGCCCCCATCATGGAACATGGATCGCAGTATCTCACCGCCGATGAGCAGAGCCACCTTTATATCGACTATCACAAGGGCCTCGCCAAGACCCTCGACCGCATCCGTGCGGCACATCCCGACGTGACTATCCAGGCCTGTGCAAGCGGTGGCGGACGTGCCAACTGGGGCATACTCCCATGGTTTGACGAATTCTGGACTTCTGACAACAACGATGCTCTCCAGCGAGTGTTCATGCAGTGGGGCACAAGTTACTTCTACCCGGCCATCGCAATGGGCTCGCACATCTCTGCGTCGCCCAACCATCAGACATTCCGCCGCATTCCCACCAAGTTCCGTGCCGATGTGGCTATGAGCGGACGTCTTGGACTCGAGATGCAGCCCCGCGACATGAACGATGAGGACAAAGCTATATGCCGTCAGGCCATCAAGGACTACAAGGCCATCCGCCCCATAGTCCAGTTCGGCGACCTCTACCGACTTCTTTCACCCTACGACCGCAAGGGCGTGGCCTCGCTCATGTATGTGACACCTGAAAAGGATGATGCTGTATTCTATTGGTGGAAGATCGAAACATTCATGGGTCAGCAGCTCCCCCGTGTGCCCATGGCCGGACTTGATCCTGACAAGACCTATCGCGTCACCGAGCTCAACCGTATAGACAATCAGCCGCTACCCTACGAGGGTAAGACTTTTACCGGACGCTATCTCATGTCCAACGGATTGGAGATGCCACTTACCTACAAGGTGGACTATCACAAAAACACTGATTACGCCTCGCGAGTGCTTCGTCTGACGGCAGTGGACTGATCATAATATATAGAATGATATAAAATGGAGAATAAAGGCAATTGCCTTTATTCTCCATTTTATATCATTCTGATTACGTATCTTTAAGCCAGATATGATACCGTCAGCAATTTTGCTTTTACTCAAATATGTGGCGGAGTTTGCTGAAGATACGTGTCTTTGTGGATGCGTCGGGCGTCATATTGGGCTTGTCCTTGAGCGACTCAATGGTTTTCTGCTCCTCGGGGGTGAGGTTTTCTGGGATATATACCATTACGTTGATTAGCTCGTCGCCGGTGCCATAGCCATCGGTGGAGGGGAGACCCTTGCCACGCAGACGTAGCACCTTGCCGGGCTGTGTGCCGGCGGGGATTTTCAGACGGGCGCGTCCGGTGATGGTGGGGACTTCTACCGAGCCTCCGAGTGCGGCGGTAGGTATGTCAAGCATGAGATTGTAGACCACGTCGTTGCCATCGCGTATGAGTTCCGGGTGCTTTATCTCCTCTATGACTATGAGCAGGTCGCCGTTGGCGCCTCCGTGGGGAGCGGCGTTACCCTTGCCGCGCATGGTGAGGGTCTGACCGTCCTGTACGCCGGCGGGGATAGTGAAGGTGACGGTCTCATCCTGACGTGTCACGCCTTCGCCGTGGCAATACGTGCATTTTTCGGTGATGATCTTGCCTTCGCCGTGACACTGTGGACACTCCACGGCTGACTGTGTGAGTCCGAACATGGTCTGCTGCTGGCGTATCACCGTGCCCTGACCGTGACATGTGGGACAGGTTGTGAATGCCGTCCCGTCCTTGGCGCCTGTGCCGTTGCAGTGGGAGTCCTTGACGAGAGTAGGTATCTTGAGGGTTTTTGTGACACCGGAGGCAATCTCCTCCAGAGTCATCTTGATCTTGATGCGCAGGTCTGTGCCTCGGCGCTGACGGCGGCGTGTGCGGCCTCCGGCCGATTCAAAACCGCCCATATTGCCGAACGCACCTCCGAATATGTCGCCGAACTGCGAGAAGATATCCTCCATGGAGAAGCCTCCGGCGTGGAATCCTCCTGCGCCACCAGGGAATCCTTGCGGGCCCATATCGTGGCCAAACTGGTCATATTTGGCTCTTTTATCAGGATTGGAGAGTACATCGTAAGCCTCTGCGGCCTCTTTGAATTTCTCCTCCGCCTCCTTGTCACCCGGGTTTTTGTCGGGGTGATACTGTATGGCCTTCTTGCGGTAGGCGCTCTTTATGGCTTTTTCATCGGCATTCTTGTCGACTCCAAGCACTTCATAATAGTCTCTTTTTGCTGCCATAGTTCCGGGTGATGTTTTGGGGTTACTGTCCTACCGCTACCTTAGCGTGACGGAGCACTTTGTCGTTGAGCGTGTATCCCTTGGTGGGGGTGTCGATCACCATGCCCTTCTGTGACTCGTCGCTTACGGGCACCATGGCTATGGCCTCGTGGAGTTCGGCGTCGAACGGCTTTCCGGTCGATTCGATGGCCTTGACCCCGTTCTGGGCCAGATATTTCACAAGTTTCTGATAGATGAGTTCCATGCCTTTGCGTATTTCGGCAGGGTCATCGGCTTTCGAGCAGGCTTCGAGCCCACGTTCGAAATCGTCCACTATGGGGAGCAACCCCTTGAGCACGCTCTCTGAGGCATTCTTGATAAGTTCGCCCTTTTCTTTTACAGTACGCTTGCGGAAATTGTCGAACTCTGCCATGAGGAACAGATACTCCTTCTTCTCCTTCTCCACCTGGGCCTGAGCCTCGAGGAGCTGTTTGTTGAGGGTGTCGATATCGGAGAGCTCCTTGTTGATCATATCGTTGGCTTCGTCGATCTGTGATTCAGTCTCCTGCTGTGCTTCCTGCACGTTGTCAAGCGATTCCACCCCTTCGTCTTCGCGGTGAAGTTTTTCGCGGGGATCCTCGCCGGTATGTGAATTTCTGGACATAATGCTATATTGATTTTTAATTTATTCTTTGATGCAAAAACATTGCCAAACTCCCGTTAGCGATACATTAAAATGCATCGCGACGCGGGTATTCCTTTATCTTAGAACAACCCCGGGGATATAACGTTCAATGTCTCAAAGAAAAAACCTTGTTTCAGAGTCTTATCACCCTGATCTCGCACTCTTCAAGGTGTGCTGTCATCTCCTCTGCCAATTTGTCAGATGTGAAAATGGCGTAGACGCTCGACCCTGATCCCGACATGGCGGTGTAGACAGCTCCTCCGGTGCTGAAAAGCGACTTCAGCTGCTCCACAGCGGGGTAGAGCGGAAATACCGAAGGTTCGAATTCATTTACAACACTTCCCTTCCACATGTCCACAGGTTGGCTGAGCCTGGTTGCAAGGGGCGTGACGGGTATATGAGGTCTGACACGCGAATAGGCGGCTGCGGTGGGTACGCTTACCTGAGGTTTGGCTATCACAAGTGTGTATCCCAAGAGGTCGATCTCTATAGGCGACATGTCGGTTCCTGTTCCGGTGCACAGCATTGGGCGGTTGTGGATGAAGAATGGACAGTCTGCACCAATCCCTGCGGCTATTTCGGCGAGAGTGGAGTCGGAGAGTCCCAGCGAGAACACCTCGTTGAGTCCACATAGGGTGAATGCGGCATCGGCCGATCCGCCACCAAGGCCGGCGCCGTCGGGGATAATTTTCTGCAGATATATATCGGCGGCGGGCACATCGGTGATAGCCGAAAGTGCCCGGTAGGCTTTCATGACGAGATTCTTCTCGACCGGACATTCTACGGCGCGTCCGCTTACCGTAAGTGTGGTTTCCGCACCTGCCGCTGGCACTATCTCGAGGATATCACACCAGTCCACGGGTATCATCACGGTCTCGATATCATGATATCCGTCGGGGCGTCTGCGCAGTATGTCGAGACCCAGATTTATCTTGGCGTTAGGGAAAAGTATCATTTTGTATCCTTTTTATTGCTGTCTTTTCTGTTCGGGTGTATTATCACATCCATGCCGAGGAGCCCGGGAGCGATGCATACGGTGTGGTGTGTCCCGTTATGGCTGTGGCGGTAGGTGCTGAACGGGACTTGCGTATCCTTGATGCGTCCATCGGGCAGTTGGAGCGACAGATGGTAGGAATGCCACTCTCCATCCCTGATATTTCTGCGGCCTACGCGACGGTATCGGTCGTGGGTCTTGCTATATTTCGATATCACGGTAGCCTCCACATCATTGGCCTGATCCGTATGGGCTCCCACACGGTTTATGCCGAGGAAAATGGCAAACGAAAGTGATCCGGCCACTATGATATGGCAGGGTAGGTTGATCCACCAACGGTTTGTGTCGGTGATACGGCGCCATCGGTCCATCGCCATCGGTGCTGTGCCCAGCGCGATCATGGCGGCGAGACCTGAGGGCACCCATACGCTGATGAGGGTGTGGCCCTGCAGACTGACGCCTGCACCCATGGCTATGATTGACAGTATGGCAAGAATGACAAGGATACAGGATCTCTTCGTTTCTGGTTTCATGGCTTGATACAATTATATGATTGGACAACCTGAGATATGGGGATACAAAGTTACACGAAATTTTCCGATTTTACCTTTTTTGCGCCACGGATGTTGGCTGGCGTGCCATTTAGTGGTAACTTTGCGGTAAAATCTGAATTTATGCCCCAGGACAATACATATAACAATGCACAGCGGCGCAGTAAGCCGGAACATATCTCCAAGTTCGACCATGGAGGCCGCATACCTCCTCGCGATAATGATCTTGAAGAGGCTGTGCTGGGCGCGCTCATGCTCGAGAAGGATGCATATACGGCTGTGTGCGATCTTCTGAAGCCGGAGTCATTCTACGAGCCTGCCAATCAGAAGATCTATGCAGCCATTCAGGCGCTCGGCGCCGCCCAGCAGAGCATCGATATGCTCACCGTTACGGAGAAACTTCGTCTGCAGGGCGATCTTGAGGCTGCCGGCGGTCCGCTTCGCATTTCAGAGCTTACGTCGAGGGTTGCCTCAGGTGCTCATGTGGAGTTCCATGCGCGTATTGTGGCCCAGAAGTATCTTGCCCGCGAGCTTATCAAGTTCGCATCCCAGATCGAGGCTCAGGCGTTTGACGAGAGTTATGATGTGGACGACCTTTTGCAGGAAGCCGAGGGGAAGCTCTTTGAGATCTCGCAGCGTAATGTCAAGAAGGATGTCACCCAGATTGACCCTGTGATCAACGCAGCCATCGAGCAGATCCAGACTTCGGCTAACCGGGCTTCAGGCCTCTCCGGCCTCGAATCCGGATTCCACGAGCTTGACAAACTCACATCCGGTTGGCAGCGCAGCGATCTCATCATCATCGCGGCCCGTCCCGCCATGGGCAAGACTGCGTTTGTGCTTTCCATGGCCAAGAACATGGCTGTGACCTACAATATCCCCGTAGCAATATTCTCTCTTGAGATGTCAAACCTGCAACTTGTAAACCGACTCATACAGAATACCTGTGAGATCGAGGGTGAGAAGATCAAGAGCGGCAAACTGTCGCAGATGGAGTGGGATCAGCTCATGTCGCGTGTCAAGAATCTCTACAGCGCCCCGCTTTTCATCGACGACACGGCCTCTTTGTCCATCTTCGAGCTACGCACCAAGGCGCGCCGTCTGGTGAGGGAACACAACGTGTCGTTCATCATCATCGACTACCTTCAGCTGATGAATGCTTCGGGAATGAAGTTTGGTTCGCGCGAGCAGGAGGTGTCCATGATATCACGCTCGCTCAAGCAGCTCGCCAAGGAACTTAATATACCCATCGTAGCACTCTCGCAGCTCAACCGTAGCGTGGAGAGCCGTGGTGCTGACAGCAAGGATGGCAAGCGTCCGCAGCTGAGTGACCTTCGTGAATCGGGTGCCATCGAGCAGGATGCCGACATAGTGTGCTTCATCCACCGTCCGGAATACTACCTGCGTTCCGGTCAGGATGCTGCCGGAAACGACATTCGTGGACTTGCCGAATTCATTGTGGCCAAGCACCGTTCCGGTCGTGTCGATGACGTGAAGATGAGATTCAAGTCAAAGTTTGCCCGATTCGAAAACTGGGATGGCGAGCAGGAGATGACAAGTGGTATGCGTGCGAGCCGTCTCAATGCTCCCGCCGGCGACGATCCGTTTGCAGCGGGCACCCCTCTGTCCGGTGGTACCGCAGATATTCTCACTCCGGCGGGTCCGGGCGACCAACCACCGTTCTGACGCAAGAGGCTGTGTCATAATTGATAGAAAGATACAAAAGACGCTATGTTTGCCGGTGAATACGGACGCCGGCCCAACATGGTAAAG
>CAJTJG010000012.1 GCA_910576785.1 uncultured Duncaniella sp. | reverse complement strand
GCAGGAGCAGCAGAAGCCGACGGGCATCAAGCTGGCTCCCATAAATCCCGACCTCATCGACTGGGATAAAATCGAGAAGCAGTGGGGCATCAAGCGCGACGACCTTGAAAAATCAGGGGCACTCAGTCAGATGGTATATAACCACAAGTCGCCGCAGCTATTTACAGTAACGCCCCAGTTCGGCGACGAGAAGTATTCACTTGAAGCGAAACTCTCGTTCCGAACCAATCCCGACGGCTCATATTCACTTGTACCTCATTTCGTCCGCAACGAGCCGCAACTCGACCAAGAGTTCAAGGGATATTCATTCACAAAGGAGGACAAGGCGGAACTCCACAAGACCGGCAACCTCGGTAAGCCTGTCGAGCTTACCGACCCCAAGACCGGGGAAAAGGTCAAATGCCTTGTGAGCATCGACAAACTCACAAACGAGATTGAGGCACTGCCGGTTGATAAGATTTATATCAAGCAGAAGGTCGCCAACATCGACCTCGACATGAGAGCCATCGGCATACTCAAAAATGGAGGCTTGATAAGGGAGCAGCACGTTGAACTCCCCAACGGCGCGAAATTCACCGCCGACCTGCAATACAGCGCGTCCAAGCGCGACATCGTCTTTGTCAACTCTGATAAATACCGTCAGGAACAGACGCAGGATAATAAGCAGGAGAACAAACAGCAGGAGCAGGTCAAGGACACATGGCATCTCGCCGACGGCTCAATCAAGCCGTTGAAGAACTGGTGTAAGATGCCTCTCAACGAACAGCAGCAGGCGGATTATCTCGCCGGAAAGAAAGTGCTTGTTGGCGAAAGCAAAGACCGCGACGGCAACGACTGCACCATCTATTTCCAGTATAATCCCGAACTTCGCCAGCCCGAAACCACACGGGTATATCCCGACCGTGACAAGGTTGTGGGCGTTGCTGAGGAAAGCAAGACCCAGCTTGCCGTGAACAACGACGGCAAGACCAACGAGGCGACAAAGAACGTGAACGAGCCTCTCCAGCGAGGACAGACCGCTCCCAAAGACGAAAATCAGCAGCAACAGCAAAGAAAGCCGAAAGGCCCCAAACTCTGATGTGCTGCCGTCACCACTGAACATTCAATTCCACAGTCAACACTGACTGCGATTCAACCCAAGTAGTATCCCCAAGGCACGGGGATAGCACCCGCCGTCCCCGTGCCTTTCATTAAATCACCACTTATCCCCATTAAATTATGATTTTAATTGTTTGCGAAAATTATCGCACATCCAAGAACGTGGCTCTCGCAATGGGAGCGAACAACGAAACCGTCTCCGGCATCTATGCCTCAAACAGCATCGCCGTCGCCACTATCCCCGAAAAATTCATCCGCCAGACTCCGCTCTGCGAAATGGCCGACGGACGCTATCCCTTCATCCCGGAGAAGTTCAAGATGTCAGTCACTGACAAAGAGCTGGAGCGCAACCTTAAACCGCTATTCCGCAAGGCAGACGAGGTTGTATTCGCTTCCGATGGCGGCGCGGACGCTCAGGCACGCTTCTTCAATATATGCCGTCATTTCCGCGTGGGCTGTACCACAAGCCGCATGTGGCTTACCCGCCTTTGCTACGGCGCAATCCGTGGAGCGTTCCATTACCGCGAGTCCGGCCGTCATCTCTACCGCCTCGCCCAGACCGGGCTTGTGTCAAAGGGCATGGACATGATGTTTGAATACAACATCAATCAAGCGTTACTCCATGTCGGACTTCCTGCCCGTGATCTCACTCGTCAGGAAACCATCGCCCTCGAACACATCGGCAATATGTGTGTCGTTTTCGATGCTCCAACCACGCCGAACCATACAATCCGCATCAATGTCAACAGCCGTGAAAGCTATGAGTCACAATCATATTGGAACTCCGAGAAAGCCGCCAACGAAATTCTTTCGGCAGTCAAGGTCGGTGATGAAATTCCGGCGACACTGACCGTGACGGAAACCACGGCATACAACCTGCGCTTTCATACGCTCCACACACTCCAGATGGATGCTTTCAACAATCTCGGCTTCACACCGCGAAAGACCACAAGAGTGGCAGAGAAACTATACTCAAAAGGGCTTATCTCATCGCCCATGACATCATGCTCACACCTGCCTGAAAAACTTCGCGGTCATCTTCAGACAGTGTTTGGCGAAACCAACGGCTACCCGTGGGGTGACAACGAAGCCACGCTCAACAACCATGCCATCATCACACTTCGTGCAGGAGAGGAAGGCATGGCTGCCAGCGAGGTGCAGCTCTACAATCTCATATTCAACCGCATGAAGGCGGTTGTGGAGCAGCAGCCAACCCGCAAGATTGCGGTCAAGGAATTCACAATCGGTAATGCCGTTTTCGCCCACGAATGGGAACTGACAGGCGAGGCATACGATGTGACCGAGGCCGGTACATTCGACACCACCGTGAAAATTGAGGATGCGGCAGCCTATCCCTGCGACCCGGCAACACGAATGTCAACCGATCTCTCCAATGTGATGTGGAGCCTGACCGCCCATGCCGAGTATGTTGATGATGTGATGCACACAAACGTGCCGTTCACCAAGTCAACCGAGGACTACGGCAGCGTTATCATCAGTCTTGTCAAGAAAGGACTGGTATCCATCGAGGACAACGAGCTGTACCTCACCATCGAGGGTCAGGAAATCTACGACGAGTTTTCCGGCAGCGAGTTGAGCGAGGTGTTGCTGACATGGCAGTTCGAGGCAAACGACCTCTACGAAGGCGACCAGACAGGCCGCTCCGTAATCGACGGGTTCAGCAACTCATTACTCTGCATGATTGAGATGATTGACCCCGATACGGAAAACTGAAAGCCCTCTAACGGCGGTTCTATCCAAAAATAATCGGCTCTACATAGCTGAAAATCGGATAGAAATCGTTAACTTTGCCACTGAATCGCAGTCATAATTTATTTGATTGTGGATTTAGTGGTGAGGCAGCGGGAGGGATACCCGCTGCCTTTTTAACCTTCATATCCACCCACCACAAATCCACAATAATTTATGGAAGTATTACTAATTGAGAAGGAAACACTTGACTGTATCCTCGACGAGCACGAGCTTCTATGCAACATGATTGTTGTTTTGGCTAATCGTCTGCGCCGAAAGGAAACAGCTGAGATGATGACTTCCGCTGAGGTCTGCGATTTTCTCCATATAGGCACTACAACCTTACAATCACTCCGCAACAGCGGTAAAATCGGTTATTTCAGGATTGATGACGGCAGTGTCAGGTATCCAGTCACCGAGGTTATCCGCTATATGGAGCAGAACGGTATTCATATAAATCGAGATGCCTATGGGGAATGAGATAGTGACCAAATCGGATATGCGTATTATCGCAGCACGTTCTCAGACCCAAGACGCATTTGAAGCCGTCGGGATAATCCGTGACAGCCATCATCCGGCTCTTGCCGGTGTATGTTTCCTTGATGATAAGGAAGTCGCCGAGCGTCTTAAAGTAACGCGAAGAACAGTACAGAATTACCGCGACCGAGGCATTCTCTCCTATTATATGATATGTGGCAAGTGCCTATATCCGGAGCATGAGATCCAGCAGATGCTTGACGAGAATTTTCATCCAGCATACTACGATTAAACAAAGGGCGACAGCCGAGTATATTTCACTCGATTGTCGCCCTTTTTATGTGATGACGATTTTAGTTGCTTTTCTTTGGTCGTCCGCGCTTAGGCTGCGGCGGACGCTCAAATGTCGTCGGCTTCTCAGGCAGAGGCTTAATCTCAACCTTCAACCCATCGAACTTATCCCTCATGCGGCCCATATCCTCCGATACAGTCTCGTCAAGCATGGTGGCGTATATCTGCGTCGTGGCAATATCGCTATGCCCAAGCATCTTTGATACCGTTTCAATCGGCACATGGTTGTTGAGCGACATCGTGGCGAAAGTGTGACGCGCGATGTGGGTGGTCAGATGCTTCTTGATTTCCGCTTTGCTTCCAATCTCATCAAGATAGGAATTCATGCGCTGGTTGGAGATAACCGGAATAACACCGTCTTTTTCCACGACTCTTGGATGCCCCTTGTATTTCTCCATCAGCTTGCGCGGTATCTCCAGCATCGGAATAACGCTTAGCTCATCGGTTTTCTCGCGGGCCTTGCGTATCCACATCTCGCCTTTATCGTCGGTAACAACGTGTTCACGCTTGAGAGTGGATATGTCAGCGAAAGCCAGTCCAGTGAAGCAGCAAAACACGAATGTATCACGCACGAGGTCGAGGCGAGGCAGGTCACTCAGGTCAAGTTCAATGATACGCTGGAGTTCAGCCTCCGTCAGCTTCTCTCTCTTGGGCTTGGTACGGACATATTTCTTACCGAGGAATGGATCGTCCTCAATCCACTTGTTGGCGATGCCGGTTCGTATCACGCTTTTGAGGTAACGAATATAACGCACAGCGGCGTTGTTGGCACACCCTTTCTTGATGCGGAGAAAATGCTCGAAATCGTCCACCATTCCCGATGTGAGTTTTTTCATCGGAATGTCTTTCACATCTTGGTTGTCGATGAGAAATTCTTCCAGATATTTCACACATCGCTCCCAGCGCAGGCGTGTTCCCTCGCAGATGTCGCCACGGTCATGCTTGTCGCGCACTTTCTTGTTGACCTCGCGGAAAGCCTCGCAGAGCATTGTCGGCTTCTGGAGCTTGCCGAGAAATGCTTTTTTCAGCGTGTCGGGATTGACCATCTCGTCGCGCATGACGAGCTGGTTGTGGATCTCGCAGATTTTCGTGCGGATTGTGTCGAGGTAGCGGTTAAGCTCCAAGTCCTTTTTGGTCTTGCCTTTCGACTGACCTTTGGAGGCATCCCAGTTGTTGGGAGCCACATAGCGATTGGTATATACCTCCGCACGTTGCCCATTCATCGTGATACGGAGGGCTATGGGTATTTCTCCCTCCTTGTTCGGTCGTGCTTTTCTCGCTATGAAGTTGAGCGAGAAATAACTCTCATTGGATAATTTCATTTGTCTTGTGGCTTTAATGGTTAATACTAAAGTTACAAAATTTTTCTCGGTTTTACAATCTGTAAATCCGAAGGACAAATGAAATGTCGGGGTAGCGAGGGTGCAGTTTCAGTGTTTTTCTCCATTCCGATAGATTTGCACCCTCGATTTGCACCCTTTTTTTAACACTTTTTAATCGGTAATATTCCGATAAAGGGGGCTGCAAGGGGCTGCAAAAATGATTTATGCGGGAATATGGAGTTTCGATTTACCACCTTATTCTGCGAACCATTGCACCCTCACAACACCCTATGAGGGTGCAGCAATCGCAAAGGTATATCGCTGCAATATATTGAAAAATAGCGAAATACATTCTATCGAGGGTGCAGTTTGCAGCATAAGTTTCACTGCACCCTTCTTGCACACCCGCAGTTTCAATATTTTGCGCCGAATGGGTAGTGGGGTAAAAAGAAAAAGTTCTGAAAACCAATGATTTTCAGAACTTTTCTTCGGTCTGATAGACCTCTTAGTGACCCCGGAGAGGCTCGAACTCTCGACCCACTGATTAAGAGTCAGTTGCTCTACCAACTGAGCTACGGAGTCTTTTGTTTTACAACCTTGAGGTGTTTCTCTCAATTGCGATGCAAAGGTAGGGGTTATTTTTGAAACTGCCAAATTTTATAGAATGATTTTTTGTGTTTTTTTACGCTTTTATTGAATTTAAGGTGTTATAGAATGATATTTGGTCTATTTGCGATATTGATCTCTGTGGTGTAGCTGATAAAAATAGAAATTATACGCAATATTTATATGACATGAGAGTTTATTAAAGTATAACATAATATATACACGATATATACACGACTATCCGATGAATCTCTTTCATAAGATATGCTTTGCTTTTGCAGCTGCATTGTTGTTTGCATCTGGTGCTGCAGGGCAGGACAAGAATGATTTCAATCCTATCCAGACCGGTGTCACTTCGCTTGGTATAGCTCCGGATGCCCGAGGTGCGTCCATGGGTGATCTTGGTGCGGCTACAGAACCTGATGCCAATTCTCAGTTCTGGAATCCTTCAAAATATGCTTTTGCTTATAGTCGCGGTGGTGTTGCGCTCAGCTATACTCCATGGCTACGCAAACTCGTCAATGACATTTTTCTCGCAAACTTGTCGGGATATTGGAAGCTTGGTCAGGATGACAATCAGGCTATATCGGCTTCATTGAGATATTTCTCGCTCGGCGAAGTGGTGACAGAGACTTCAGGCGATACCGGTGGACAGAGCCTTAATCCGTATGAGATGGCCTTTGATGTAGGTTATTCGCGTAAGCTATCGGAGAAGTTTTCGATGGGCGTAGTGTTCAGATACATATATTCGGATCTTGGCTTTTCGGACAGTTATGCGGGTGACCAATCAACAGGTGCATCGGCATTTTCGGCAGATATATCGGGCTTTTATACTACTTATCCTATCATTGGTCGCAATGAGTGTCAATGGTCATGGGGATTTGATATCTCTAATATTGGCTCGAAGGTGAATTATAATCATGGTGATAATCCAGCGTTTCTCCCTACAAATCTGCGTATAGGAACATCTTTTACCTTCCCTCTTGCAGATTATCACAATCTGTCGCTTAATCTTGATCTGAACAAGTTGCTTGTGCCGGCGATGCCACGCAGACAGGATTATGAGGATGATACCGAAGGTGAACTGCAATATGTCAAGGCTTACGAGGACTGGCAGAATATGTCGTCCATAAAGGGTATATTCAAGTCGTTCAATGATGCTCCGGGTGGCATGAAGGAGGAGCTGAGAGAGATATCATATTCTATCGGAGCCGAGTATAATTACAATCAGCAGTTTTTCTTGCGTGCAGGTTATTACTATCAGAATCCCACCAAGGGCAACTTGCAGTATTTCGGCATTGGAGCAGGATTTGCTTTGAATGTGCTGAGGCTTGACGCTTCTTATATGCTGGCCACGGCCCAGACATCGCCGTTGGATCAGACGTTGCGCTTTACATTGACATTTGACATGGATGGACTTAAAGAGATATTCGGCAAAAAATGAGGACTGGTTTAGGATATGATGTTCACAGGCTTGTCGAAGGCAGGCGACTTGTGTTGTGTGGAGTAGATGTGCCTCATGATCGTGGTTTGCTCGGACATAGTGATGCCGATGTGGCGTTGCATGCATTGGCGGACGCGTTGCTCGGGGCTGCTGCTATGAGAGATATCGGATATCATTTTCCTGATACGGCAGCGGAATACAAGGATGCTGATTCCCGTGTGCTTCTGCGCAGGGTAGTGGAGCTTATAAAGATAAAGGGGCTATGTCCTAATAATGTGGATGTCACTATCGTGGCCCAGCGCCCGAAGATATCTCCGTTCATCCCGGAGATGATAGCTAATGTGGCTGAGGATCTCGGTGTGTCTCCTGACTATGTGTCGGTCAAAGCCACAACGACAGAGCGACTTGGATTTGAAGGGCGTGAAGAGGGGATTTCCGCAATGGCAGTTGCTACGCTTCGGGAAATAGTATGACCTTGGGTGGTAGTGGATAAAGCCTTGTGGAATCGGTCGAAGTCTAAATCACGGCCATGAAACAATGTCAGTTTAGACGTTTTTTCTTAACTTTGCAGAGAAATGGCTAAAACTGTCCCTTACATATTGCGATGGTCGAGGATCATCGTGGCCATACTTTCCATAGGTCTTCTCACCGGTGTTCTGGTGAGCTATGGGATGACTATTCCCCATATAGGTGCGTGGCTTGCCGGCATACAGTTCATCCCGGCGGCCATATCATTTTCGCTTGCCACAGTGATAGGCCTTCTGCTTGTCACGTTGGTTTTCGGAAGAGTATATTGCTCTACGATATGTCCGCTTGGTATATATCAGGATTTTTTTTCACGTGTATCACGGATGTTCAGGAAACGGGATAATAGGGCATTTCACTATTCGCCCCCGTTGTCCCGGTGGCGCAATATGTCGCTTTTCGTGCTGGTGGTATCTCTTGTGCTTGGTATATCGGCGGTGGTGGCTGTCATGGATCCATACAGTGTATATTCGCGTGCGTGTGTGTATGTGGTGAAGCCTGTATGGGGATATATATGTAATATATTCGCAGTCACTCCTGTCAGGATCGCTTCCGCTTCTCTTTTTGGAATATTGCTGTCACTTGTGCTTATGGGTCTGGTAGGCATGGTGGCTGCAGCCAAAGGACGGTTGGTGTGCAATACGATCTGTCCGGTGGGTACTACACTCGGCTATGTGTCGAGGTATTCAGTGTTCCACATCGATATTGACACGGACAAGTGCACACAGTGCCGTGCATGCGAGTATGTGTGCAAGTCTACGTGTATAGATCTTGTGGCACATGTGGTAGACTCTTCGAGGTGTGTTGACTGTTTTGATTGTCTGACAGTATGTCACAATGATGCCATTCATTATACCTGGTCGCGTCATCAGTTGTCGATCCCGCTTATGATGCGTACGCGTACTTCATTGGCCGGAAGCACTGCCGGAATGAGTGATGCTGCCGGAATGAAAGCCATGGATAGTTCTGCCGGACAGCCATTGGTTGGCACTCATCTTTCACTTGATCGCCGGGCATTTCTTGCCACCGGGCTAATAATAGCGACAGCTCCGGCAATTTCGGCTGTAAAAAAAAGATCAAGGCTTGTAGGTGGATTGCTTGAGGGACAGAATGGCTCTACGCCAGCCATACCAGTTACTCCCCCCGGGGTGTTTGATCGTCAGGAATTTCTTGAGAGGTGTACAGGATGCGGATTATGTATATCGCACTGTAAGACCGGTGTATTGCGGCCGTCTACTACACAATATGGTTTGCTGCGGGCGCTGCATCCGGTGAAAGACTATGATATGGCTGCATGCGATTATTCATGCACCCGGTGTACAAAACTATGTCCTACTGGCGCCTTGCATCCGCTAACTATAGAGGAGAAAAAGCACAATTCCATCGGTATTGCCAAAGTGAATGTTAAGGACTGCATATCCTGGGCCAATGATTTTCAATGCGGCAGATGTGCGGACAGCTGTCCGTCGGGTGCCATAACCATGATACGGTCTGGAATTCCTGGTCGGGGATTATGGCCGGATGTTGATATCGAATCCTGTATTGGATGCGGTGCATGCCAGTATGTATGTCCATCCAGGCCGGTCAAGGCTATAATCGTAAACGGAACCACAACATGATAAACATATGAAACAATATCTTGAACTCCTTGATAAAATCATGACCGAAGGGGTGGATCGCGGAGATCGCACTGGTACGGGCACACGCAGTATATTCGGCCATCAGATGCGGTTTGATCTCCGTGATGGATTCCCTCTGCTGACAACCAAGAAGTTGCATCTCAAGAGTATAATATACGAGCTGTTGTGGTTTCTGAAGGGTGATACAAATGTGAGATATCTCCAGGAGCATGGTGTAAGGATATGGAATGAATGGGCGCGTCCGGATGGAGATCTGGGGCATGTATACGGATATCAATGGCGTTCATGGCCGGACTATAATGGTGGCCACATAGATCAGATAATGGATGTGGTGGAGACTATAAAGACCAATCCGGAGTCGAGACGAATCATTGTCAGTGCATGGAATGTAGCTGATATTTCCGGTATGGCACTTCCTCCATGTCATATATTGTTCCAATTTTATGTGGCTGACGGCCGTTTGTCGCTGATGTTGTATCAGCGTAGTGCTGACTGTTTTCTCGGAGTGCCATTCAATATCGCATCCTATGCGTTGTTGCTCATGATGATGGCTCAGGTCACCGGACTTGAACCTGGTGAGTTCATACATACTCTCGGAGACACACACATTTATCACAATCACTTCGAACAGGTGAAAACCCAGTTGGCGCGCAAGCCGGGACCTCTGCCGAAAATGATAATAAATCCTGATGTCAAGGATATCTTTGATTTCCGCTACGAAGACTTCTCATTGGAGGACTACGAGGCACAGCCACATATCAAAGGGGAGGTAGCCGTATGAACAGGCCTGAGATAATAATAATCGTGGCTGCGACTCGCGATCTTGCCATAGGGGACGGTAGAGATCTCCTTTATCATATCAGCGAAGATCTGAAGCGCTTCAAGAAGCTGACCATGGGGTGCCCGATCATCATGGGACGCAAGACTTTTGAATCATTTCCGAATGGAGCTCTGCCCGGACGAAGAAACATAGTCGTGACACGCAACAGCTCGTACGGCGCTCCCGGCATAGAGATTGCCGGATCGCTTGAAGATGCATTGTCAATGTGCGCTGACGTGGAAAAATGCTATATAATCGGAGGTGGTGAGATCTACAGCATGGCTCTTCCACTTGCTGATCATATAGAAATAACGTTAATCGATACGGTCAGACCGGATGCTACGGTCAGATTCCCGGATCTAAAACTGCCGATTGATATAGACTTTGATCATACAGATCCTTCCAGCGGATTGAAATATACATTTCTGACGCTTTGATATCGTCTCCCCCCTAAAAAATCAGTGTAATGTCATAGCAATATCAAAAGTGTATATGATAATATACAGGTAAAGTTACATGGGCATGGATGCGATGGATTTAGGTGTGTCATAGACACATTGTCGTGCTCTTCGGTTTAATGTCGATTTCTGTAGGCTGTTGGTGTGAGACCGGTCCGCTGTCGGAAGAATCTGGAGAAAAAGCTTGGATTCGGAAAATCCATCTTCTCCGCCACCTGTTGCACTGTGTGTCGTCTGTCAAGAAGCAATGCCTTTGCTTCGAAAACCACAAGCTCGTCGATAAAGTCGGAGGCGTTTCGGCCACTTTCCTTCTTTACCACCATCGACAGATATTTTGGTGTGACGCAAAGAATATCGGCATAATGTTTTACGCTACGGTGGCGATGATAGTCGTCCTGCACCAGTGAGAGATATCTTGCGTATAATTCTGCCGGTCGAGACTTGCCTGACCCGAGTTTGACGGAGCTGTTGCTCCATGTGTCAATGATAATGCCGCAGATCGCCCATACATATCCTTTGACAATCATGAGTGATGACTCCCGGCCTTTCCGGTTTATGCGTGTTTTAAGCAGGTGGTAGACACTCATGCACTCTTGAAAATCTGAATCTGCAAGTCTTACTACCGGACATGCACGCATTTCCGCGCTCACATCTACTACTGCTTCGAAATATTCTGTGGCAAATGAGAGGGATACCGTTTGCATATCATCGCTCGCATCTGTTATTTGCATTATAGATCCTGGAAGCACTACGAGAAGATCGCCGGCACAGGCTATGTGGTCAGTTAGGTTTATTCTGCACGTCATATGTCCGCACACGCACAGGAATATCGAGGCTCCTACCACTTTGACCGGATTTGAGCCAAAGATGTCATGTGGTTGTCCGGGATCGCGCGGACTCTGTCCGATATTATCATAAAGTACCAGCTCGTGGCCTATATGGGCGGCATTGATGCTCCGTGCGAGTTTCTCTACTTCTCGAGGGTCTTTGAGATGATTGATATCCATCGTTGTGCTGTCGTAATAGTTAGCATCGCAAATTAGTGTAAATAGACGAGAAAAGCGTGCCTGAACACGCTTTTCTTGTCATTCCATCTGTTGGAGTTCATGATACACGGCACCTATGCGGTGGAAAGCCTCTTTTGGCTGCCATGGCGGCATTTGCCTCGATCGAGGATCATCTTTTGGGAAACTTTTCACTATCGGGTAGGCCGTAAGGTCGTAATCAAGTCCGATCTCACGATAGGGGGCAATCGGAAATGAGAATACGAATATAAACAAGCCGTCAATTCCCGAATCACTGAGAAGCCTGATCTGCTGTTCGTCATAGTCAGCTTGCTCTTTCTCGCTGCGTGCGGGAGCCGATCCTCCGGCATAAATGCCACAACCGTTTTCATCTACGCCATGTAGCACCGTAAATCCGCCACCACCGAGTTTTGACGCTCCCTCAAATGTGCAACAGCCTACTTCCATGACCCATACAGGTTTGCCATATCTTAGATATTCTTTTATACCGGCAAGATATTCCTCATCTGATTGTCGGTCTCGGTAGTAATCTACGCCTATTATGTCAAACACAGACCAATCCACCTGTTCCCATGTCCCGGCTGAATACGTCACCGCTCCGTTGAAATATTTGCGTATGCCTTTGACTATTTTTCCAAGGGCCGTGTTGAGTTCTGTGGTTATCATGTCGGTTGCTTTCTTCAACTCCGCAGGCTTATCTTGCAGCTCCTGGAGTTTCATTAAGGAGGCTATGCGTTCGCCGACGTTTTTGCCCTCAATGATGCCATTGTTGAACAGAGAGAACTCGCATCCGGTCACGAAAGTTATATCCACACCGCGTTTGCGAAGTTGCTCTGCTGTTTTGGCCGCCCTTATCATGTAGGTTGCCACCTGATCAGCATCGGCGTTCATCCACCATGGGTTGAAAAAGACCTTGAGGCCGACCTCGGCAGCCAGTAGAGAGGCTTGTTCAAGCCGACTGATATCCTCCCCCTCTATCCTCACGGCATTGCAGTGGAGGGAGTCGGCGATCACCTTCATGTCATATCTCACGAGGTCAGCGTTGAAATTCTCTACTGAATATTCTCCGGGATTGTACTGTAAGCCTACATCGTAGACCACACCACGGTGTTTCATTGCCATCGTATCAGCGAACGTTGTAAGCAGCGATATTAAAATCAAAAGTCTTATTTTCATGTATTTTGAGGTATTTGTTTTCACTGCAAAGTTAAGGTTCATCCTGCTCATGTAAAAGCTCCGTCGGTAAGTAAATCTGACCTTTTGTCCATCATGCATAGTTTTCACCTGCGATTTGGACCGTGACACATCCATACAAGCGAGATCATTGCCTCGGAATGGAATATTTTTGCTAATTTTGTATTTGATGGCTAATTTATAATCAAAGAATTTCAGATGACTAAACCGGAGAGAGGGATTGTATTTTATAAGTCGAGGATTGATTGGTGGATACCGGCTGTTGTTGTTTTCACAGCTGCTGTAGCGTTTATCGGTCCGATTATCGATGGCGAAATTTTCGTTGTCGGAATTGTTGTGGCTGTTTGGTTATGCATACTGGAAATTCTGATGTTTGCCAGTGTGAAGTATCAGATATGTGATGATCGGCTTGGTATAAGAAATCCTTTGTACAAATGGGAATGGTTTCCAATAGAGAAAATTTCTGAGATCAGGAAAACCAGCGGGATTCTATCAGCTCAGGCTCTCTCTACAAAGCGTGTCTCCATTAAATTTTCCGAGAAGAAGATTCTTAAAAGCGCTATGCCACTGGAAATATCTCCGAAAGACCGCGACGGGTTTATAGCCCGACTCAAAGAGATCAACCCATCGATTGTCATTAAAGAATGACACGTATTGAGCGCGAACAAAGAACTGTGGCGCAGATGATACAGATTTACTGTCGCCATAAGGAAGGTAATAATGAGTTGTGTCCCGATTGTATGGCTCTGTTGGAGTATGCCCGGGTGCGGTTGTCGAAATGTCCTTTCGGAGATGACAAGAGTAGCTGTCGCGCATGCACGGTACATTGTTATCGTACAGACATGAGAGAGCGTATCAAGGCCGTGATGCGCTATGCCGGTCCACGGATGATTCTATATCATCCAATGGCAGCCTTCCGGTATCTCCTGTCTCCACATGGATTATTCCGCAATATGAAAAACCATGTTTAGAAATTCGGGTCGGTGGTCTCTGTCTATCTCGCCTGTGCATCAAGCTGATCATTCCGTCGGATAATTCTTGCGGGATTGCCAACCGCTACGGAGTCCGGTTCTATATCTTTTGTCACAACGCTGCCTGCTCCGATGATGCTGCGGTCACCGATGGTTACTCCCGGACAGATGATGGCGCCTCCACCAATCCAGCAGTCAGCCCCGATGGTGACAGGATACGCATATTCCTTACTTCCCCGGCGCTCCAGGTAATCCATAGGATGATGCGGGGTATAGATCTTCACATCGGGCCCAATCAGAGTATGCGGCCCTATGGTTATATATGCTCCATCGAGGAATGTACAGTTTGCATTGACAAACACATGCTCACCAAGTCGGATACCATGTCCGTGGTCGCAATAAAACGGAGGGCAGATTATAGAGGTTGAAGGCAAATCCGGTACGAGTTGTTCCAATAAATCTCGATATCCGTCATCATAAGTGCTCATACCACGCAATTTGGCAATAATCCTTTTGGCATGGACGAAACTTTCTTGTAATTCAGGTGCCGACATATCTGCCAGGGCTCCGCTGCGCATCTTCTCAATCTCATTCATAACCGTCAGTAAAAGTTTGATATGATTGCAAATGTACTGAATCTTGAGGAAAATTGCCGTGATGTATAATGGCTTTTTTGTAATTTTGCGCAGAAATTCAGATATACACGGGTCAAGATCGTATATGTTTTTGTGCAATCTGTAGATATGAGCGATTTTAAGATCAAGGGACATTTGGCCATGATGGGTGCAAATGTGACGTGGGGCCTCATGGCACCGATAGTGAAGCTTGTACTTACCTCCGGAGTGATAGCCCCGCTCCTGTTGGTCGATTTCCGAATGGCGGGTGCCGCATTGCTGTTTTGGATCACATCTATCTTCATGCCTAAAGAGCATGTGCCGATGCAGGATATTCTACGTCTCTTCGGCGCCGGTATGCTTGGGGTACTTTTCAATCAGGGATGCTTTATTGTCGGTGTGAGCCTTACCACACCGAGCGAAGCCTGTCTCGTCACCACGACGATGCCTATGTGGGTCATGCTGCTTGCGTGGCTCATACTCCGTGAACCGATCAGTCTTAAGAAAGCAGGCGGAATAGTGATCGGTGCTTCGGGAGCTTTGATTCTGATGCTTGGCAACACCTCCTCGTCCGAATCCGGTGCACCTAATCCTCCGCTTGGCGATTTCATTATACTGATGGCGCAGTTGAGCTATGCGCTTTATCTCACGCTCTACCGAAACTTTATACGCAAGTATTCTCTCGTCACCCTTATGAAATGGATGTTTCTTTCCGCATCAATAGTCGCGTTGCCTCTCACTTCACCGGTAATAACATCAACCAACTGGGCTGATATAAGCGCTACCGAATGGTTTGGAGTAGCGGCAGTTGTTGTTGGTGCCACTTATATTGCATATATCTGTATAATGATAGGGCAGAAAAATCTTCGTCCGACCATCGTGGGTATGTACAACTATGTTCAGCCTGTTGTGGCTACATCTGTCGGCATATGGCTTGGTCTTGACAGATTCACAGTCCTGAAGGGGATAGCTGTAGTGTTGATTTTCAGTGGTGTCTGGTTGGTGACGGTAAGTAGGTCAATCGCTACCGACACATCAACCATTGACTGATTACAGGCGTTTGTTATACAATATAAGACATTGATATCATGAAGACAATTCGACTCGTATACCCACAATGGCAAGGAGGAAATATAGCACGTTGGATCCCGAGTATTCCGGCCGAAGATGCCTCCCGTGGGTATTATCTTGGATCGATGCTACTCAATTTTCTCGCGCCCGAAACTGAGAATGAGATATTTAATGTTCCGGTAGCCACCGACATATCCACGAGAATTGAGATAAATGGAGTTCTTGACCGGGATATCATCAGGGAGCAGACAAAAGCAGCTCTCGACACATTGCGTATAGCCAATCCAGACAAGGTTGTGACACTCGGGGGAGAGTGTTCGGTAAGTGTTCCCGTGTTTACATATCTTGCTGACAAATATCATGGCGATGTTGCCATAGTGTGGGTTGATGCCCATCCCGATATCACCCTTCCCGGGGATGATTATAACGGTTTCCATGCAATGGCACTTACTGCTTGCATGGGGATGGGGGATGAGGATATTGTCGGTCAACTTCCTGCAAGAGTATCACCTGCAGATGTTTGTCTCGCCGGATTACGTGAATGTGAGTACCCCTACATTGAAAAGCGTGTTTCGGATCTTGGCCTGGCTCACTTCTCTCCTGTTCAACTTGCCGTGGACAGCACTCCGCTTATGGATTGGCTGAAAAGCAATGGTAAATCGAAGGTAATGGTACATTTCGATATGGACGTCATGGATCCATCCGATATTATCGCGGCGGTTGCGGATGGCCCGGATGGTGGCCTGAAACTAAGTGAGGTTGTCCGTGTGATAAACGATATCGCCGCCACCAAGGAGCTTGTCGCACTTACGGTGGCAGAACCTATGCCTCGTCTCGCCATACGTCTGAAGAAGATGCTGGAGCAGTTGCCGCTTATAGGGTGAGTGAAAAAACAATGACGTACAATGTTTGATATTGAAGAGATAGAAAGAACTGTCCGGGATAACAAGCTCGGGTTGCAGAAGATATCCGGAGCTGACAAGGATGGGTTGTTGCGTAGATTGTACGACACGTTCATAGTTGGTGATCCGAGGGCATTGTGGGAAAGTTTCAGATATGTCCCGGATCGGATAGACTGCAACATGGAGGATCCATATCTGCATTTGCCAGAGGTAATGGATATGGATGCCGTCTATTATTTCATCATCGACTATTGGAATGTAGATCTCATTATATTCAAGGGCCGTATGTCTGACATATACACATTCATCGGTGATTGTGATGGGCTTGATGAATTTTATATCATGACTCCTGATTATTTGCAACTGTACAGTATCACGGACCACGATGTGTTGTATCACATTGATGTGAGAAGAAACAGGCCGGTAGTAGCCAAGAGTCAGGATTGACTTTAAAGAACATGTACGCGAGGAGCTGGTCCTCCTTTCTCAATCAGATGCAAAGATGAATATATCAGACAGATGGAATAAAATTATGGGCAGGATACGTGAGCATCGTCAACATGAGGAGATCTTCCCGTTTGATGACGCTCCCGATACCGCTACTATCATATGTAGTCATGTACTGGAGCATAATGCCCCGATCTTATATGTCTCACATGACGGGGATGACGGGATGTGGCAATTCCTATGTGGTAGAGTGCATGATACGGCCGACGCGAAATTGGTTTCGCTCAGGTGGGTATTTGACCATGATCGATCAATAGGAGCATTAAAGGATATGCCTCCGGGATATGTGGCTGAACGGGATTCGGTTGAAGGCAGATGGATAATAAGAAGATATGTGGAATAAAATGAACGCCGATGCCACGTGATTTCCGGGCTTGTCATTATGAAGGATTTTCTTACCTAAAACGTATGATATTGCAATTGTTTGGAAATTAAGTATTAACTTCGTGGTATGGAAAGAGAGAGGATAAATCTTAACTCGATTGACGCATACAATAAATTGTATGGGTTGCAGACGCTTCACCCTTTGGTGACAGTAATAGATCTCAAGAAAGCAAAAAAGGTTGTGAATCACGTCTCGTTGAGTTACGGGGTATATGCTCTGTTTTTGAAAAACGGAGTCAACTGTTCCATTAGATATGGAAGACGAAGTTATGACTATCAGGAAGGGACGGTGGTAAGCTTCTCTCCCGGGCAAACTATTGATTTTGATATGGATGAGGTGGAGTTGGCTCCTGATGTGGTTGGCCTTATGTTTCATCCGGACTTGATTTACGGTACCCCTCTTGCCGATAAAATAAAATCGTTCTCTTTTTTTGACTATACAGAAATGGAGTCTCTTCATTTATCGGAAGAGGAAAGAAAGCAGTTCCTGTTTTGTCTTGAACAGATAAAACATGAGATCGAGCATCCGGTGGATCATCACTCCGCAGCTCTCCTTTCGGCGACAATCCAGGTATTGGTGGAATATCTTCACAGATTCTACGACCGTCAGTTTATCACACGCCACAAGATAAATTCTGAGATATCAACTGCCTTTCAGCAGCAGCTTAAATCATATTTCAATGGGGAGCAGGATAAGTATGGTCTGCCCAGTGTGGCGTATTTTGCGGAAAAAGCCAATCTCTCAGCCGGATATTTTTCTGACTTGATCCGTAGGGAGACAGGTATGTCACCGAAAAATATGATATCCATTTACCTGATGAATGAGGCTAAACATCGCCTCGCTACGGGAAATATGGACATCAGTCAGATAGCATATGGACTTGGCTTTGATTATCCGGCCCACTTCACCCGGATGTTCAAGCGTATGACCGGCGAAAGCCCTACTCAGTATCGTTTGAAAATCTCAGCCAACTGACAGTGCCAGGATATGCAGGAATATGGAGTATGTTGTTTATATGTCCGGTAAGGTATTGCGGATGACCGAATAAATCCATAACTTTGTGTTAGGATTCATAACAGCCAGTAGTATATCTTACCGACATGATTGAAACAAAACGTCTCATATTGCGCAAATGGCGTACGGACGATGCCGGTGCGCTTTTCAAATATGCTTCCGATAAAAGAGTGAGCGAATTAGCCTTATGGCCATGCCATGACTCCATTGACATGAGTCGGGAGGTCATAGAGAAGATATTTGCCCCAGCCCCACATACGTTTGCCATGGTGCTCAGAGATACTGATGAACCTGTAGGATGTATAGGTCTTGTGCCCCGGGGAGCGGAACATCATTCGTTTGGAATGTCGGAAAGAGAGATCGGGTATTGGATTGGATATCCCTATTGGGGTAAAGGCTTGACTACAGAAGCCCTTGAGGGGCTTATTGATTACTGCCGTCATTCATTGGATATCAATACACTCATGATCACCACAGACAGCCGAAATGTGGCGTCGCAGCGTGTGGCTGAAAAGTGTGGATTCCGGTTTATGGAGCTCTATGATTATGATGGTATAAGCAGCAAGGCATACTGTCTGAATCTATAGGGGCCGTAGATGCTCCCCGTTCGATACATACCTCTTCTAAGAGTGGTATGGCAGATTTTGAATTTTGTAAATTGAAACCATGAAAACTCTTTTGACTTCATTGATGATTTTTGTAGCATCGTTATGTGTCTCTGCGGCAGGAAACCGATGCGCCGATGGGTATGGTAGAATAGCCAATGACACTTTTTGGGATGCGGCAGATGGCTCGCCACTGTACAGTCAGGGTGGTGGTATATTCCGGTTTCGTGACCCGGAGACCGACTCCATGAAGTATTATTGGTACGGAGTCCATTATCGTGAGGCGGAGATCTATCGCGAGGATCCGTCGGTGACGTTGAAGGATAACCATTTTGCGGGAGTGACATGCTATTCGTCGTCCGACCTTGTCAACTGGACACCGGAGAATGTTGTTCTCACCCCCAAGGAAGTCTCTACACAGGGATCGGTAGGATGGGTAGGACGTATGGGGGTAGCATGGCTTCCGTCCGATTCCATATATGCTATGTTCATACAGCACAACGGGCGTGTGCTTGTAGCCACGTCTGATACCCCCGCCGGTGATTACAGATGCAGCCATGAGATCGACATGACCTCGAGGATAGGGACATCCAATACCGGCGACCAGACCGTATTTACCGATCCAGATACAGGTTTGTCATATCTTATATATTCCTATGGCAGAGGGAGGCACAGGCAGTATGTTTCGCTTATCGGCATGAAGAATGGGCGGCCGGATCTGCTGGATTGCCATGAGGTGTGCTCCGGAGCGAGCCGCGAGGGCAACTGCATGTTCAAGCATGATGGCAAGTACTACATGGTGGCTTCAAACATCTACGGTTGGGATGGATCACTGACATATTATGTAATGTCCGATTCCATCTATGGACCATATCTTCCGGCAAATGACATGGCCGTGATGAAGGGTAGCTGTGATGATTATTCACATGTGTCGCAGACAGGTTTCTTCTATACTCTGGAAGGAAGTGACTGCACTACAGTGATATTCTGTGGTGACCGCTGGGCTGAATTTGCTGGTAACGGTCTCGGCTACAACCAGTGGATGCCGCTGTCGTTCGAGGGAGACACCCCGGTGCTCAATTCGCTGAGTGCGTGGGAGCTGAATGCCATTACCGGTGATTGGCGCGTGGCTCATGACAATAACTATGTTAAGAATGGAAGCTTCGAGGCTGACCGTCGCACCGTACCGCTTGCTGTCAAGCCTCGTCAGGATGCGTTGACCGGGTGGCATACAGAGGTTATAGAGGGCAACAGGGTGATTGTGGATCATCCTGACTCACCTCAACTCAATTATTTCAATTCGGTTGCCGACCGGCACGTGGTAATAGGGGAGAAGAGCATGAGAATATCCGACAAGATACCGTTCAAACGTCGTGTCACACAATCCATCACCTCTACTTCGAGTGTACCACTTCCTGACGGCCATTACACATTGACAGCCATGGTGAACCTGACAGAAGGGTTTAGGGAACTGTATATCTACGTTGATTCAGAGGGCATTGTCACCCGTAAGGATATCAGTGTACCCACAGGAGGATGGCATCGTGTCGAATTGACAGGCATACCCGTAGGTGGCGGCCATGCTACAGTCGGCATTTATGCTGATAGAGCAGCCGCAGCTTCGTGTCTTATGGATGATATTGCCTTTACACGAGTGGGGCAGTAGTCAATATTGATGAGTGAGATACGATCTTTTAACTAAAAATTACTAAAAATTGGTGATTGTACATTAAAACAGGCAGGTGTAATTTTGCATCGTTAAAACCAGTCAATTTTATCGATCAATGAAACACCTGCTTATCAGTGCTGCCATTTCACTGGCCACTATTGCTTCCCCTTTGGCCTCGTCGGCTCATTCGGAAGCTGATTCCACAACCACTGTCCGACAGGGGTGGTCACGTCTGAGCATAGGAGGCTACGGCGAGGCTGTGATGACACGCAATTTCTATAGCGACAACCCCATGCGCTATTCTTCAGCAGATAAATACAAGGATGGCAGTCACGGACGTTTCGATCTCCCGCATGTGGTGATTTTCCTCGGATATGACTTCGGTCATGGATGGACAATGGCATCTGAGATTGAGTTTGAACATGGTGGCACCGAGAGTGCGGTGGAGATTGAGAACGAAGAAGGGGGTGAGTATGAAAAGGAGATAGAACGCGGTGGAGAGGTTGCTCTCGAACAGTTCTGGATACAGAAATCATTCATGCCTCAGTTGAATGTGCGTACAGGTATGCTTGTAGTACCGGTAGGAGCTACTAATGCCCACCATATGCCTACAGAATTCTTTGGTGTATATCGCCCGGAGGGAGAGAACACTATTATGCCATGTACTTGGCATGAGGTGGGAGTAAGCATATGGGGACGGGCCGGCGACTGGCGTTATGAAGCCATGTTCCTCCCCGGACTTGACAGCGAGCGTTTCGGAAGCCAGGGATGGATACATGATGGATCCGCATCACCATTTGAATTCAAAATCGCCAACAGATATGCCGGAGCCGTGAGAGTGGACAATTATTCCGTGCCCGGTCTGCGCATGTCGGTGTCTGGGTATATCGGTGACTCTTTCCGCAACACTCTTTATCCTACTGATGGAGACAAGAACCGATCCATACATGGCACAGTGACCATCGGATCCTTTGATTTTTCCTATAACGCCCACAATTTTATCGCACGTGGACATTTTGACTATGGACATCTGTCGGACTCCAAGAGAATATCGGATTTCAACATAGCTATGTCCAAGAATTCCACATCAAAACGTCAGAAAGTGGCCTCGGCCGCTATTGCCACCGGTATAGAGGCCGGATATGACTTCCTTTCACTCTCACCGAGGTATCGCAATACATCTAAGAAACTCTATCTCTTTGGCCGTTACGACTACTATGATTCCATGTACAAGATGGAAAAGGATCAGGACGAGAAGTGGTGCGGACGCCAGCGTGTGGCTGTGGGTGTAAATTATTACCCCATACGTGATATCGTCATCAAGGGAGAATATTCCATAGGTCTGCTTGACCGCCGTTACAACAACGAGCCCTCACTGTCGTTGGGCATAGCATATTCGGGGTGGTTCAAGTGATAATAGAATAACAACATAGTGAAAACATCAATACTAAAGGTAATTATGAAAAAGTTTTTTGCATGCATGATGGCTGGTGCAGCATTATGCGGAGGTTTCACCTCTTGTTCCGATGACGACAATTCCGGCGATACAGCCTCCTATAAGGAAGAGGCTCTTCGCCCGGTGGCCAAGGCATATGTGGAGCACACGGTACTCCCTACCTACAAGGGTATGGCTGATGCCGCCATTGATCTGTTTGACGCATGTGTTGCCATGCAGGCCAAGCATTCGGCTGGGACTCTCTCCGTATCCGACATAAAGACAGCAGCCGATGCCTGGACCGAGTCTCGCAAATACTGGGAGCTTTCCGAGGCATTCCTTTTCGGTCCGGCAGCTGACTATAATATAGATCCACACATTGATTCATGGCCACTTGACAAGGATGCCATGGATCGACTTCTGGCCGAGATCCGTGCCGGAAAGGAGTACTCGCTTGACAATAACTTCGGTTACGGTCTGCTCGGCTTTCATTCGCTGGAGTACATGCTCTACGAGCTTAGTGCCGACGGTGAGACTTCCATGATTCACTCCATTGAATATACTCCCGAGGAGATGAAATATCTCGTAATGGTGGCCGAGGATCTGCGCAATCAGTGTGTATGCCTCGAAGCTTGTTGGGCAGGCACGGAGAATGTATCATCAACCAAGCAGACCATACTTGCGGAGTCTGAGCTGGACAAGGACAAGAATCATGGCGATATGATGATAAATGCCGGACAAGCCGGTTCGATCTACAAAACATATCAGGAGGTGGCCGAGGAGATAATCCAGGGGTGCATTGATATAGCCGATGAGGTGGGCAATACTAAGATAGGCCGTCCCAACGGTGCTACAAATGCTGAGGACCGCAACTATATCGAGTCGCCGTACAGCCTCAACTCCATCACTGACTTTGCCGATAATATCCTTTCCATACGCAATTCATATTGCGGGAGCGTGGATGGCGATCCCTCGATATCTGCATATGTCAAGGGCCGCAATGCACAGCTCGATGCCAAGATGATAAAGGCTCTTGATGATGCTGTCGCTGCGATAAAAGCCATTCCAGAGCCTTTTGCCAAAAACGCTAATTCGCCCGAGGCTGACAAGGCTGTTGTTGTGGTCGGCACAGATCTCGTGGATGTGCTCGAGGAGGTGTATTCCGAGCTTCTTAAATAATCAGAAACACTGTACATGATGAAAATAGCAAAATGTGTACCCATGATCCTTGCATTGTCTCTCGGAGCTTGCTCTGATGATGACAACAAGATCATAGATGATGAGAAGCAGGGAGATTCGATGCCAGAGTGGTATTACTCCGGTGGCAAGCTTGGAACATCGTTCCTCACCACTGCCAATGCTCTTGAGCAGCCGACACCTGCGGTGGAGGATGCCGGCATGTTCCAGAGTTTCAAGAATGGAGAGCAGCTGTTCGAGAAACCGTTCATGACCAACGCCTCCGGCACACGCAGTGGCCTCGGTCCGGCCTACATACGCACATCCTGTATTCATTGCCATCCCGGCTATAGTCATGGCAAGAGAGTGGAAGAGGGAGCGTTCCGTACTGATGAGATTGGAAACGGATGTCTTCTCGTGGTCTACAATCCCGACACTGACGCATATGTGAGCTGGCTCGCGGGTATGCCCCAGAGCCATGCGGTGGCTCCGTTCAAGGCTCCGGTAGATGAGAGCAAGATAATGGTGAAATGGCTCAATGCCACCGATGAGTGGGGCAACCGTTTCCCGGACGGTGAGACCTATTCTCTCATATATCCCGAGGTCACCATGCCGAAGGATGCTGTATACGCTTACAGGCAGGGTATGCCTATTCATCATCCGTATGAGGTCAAGCTCGAGAGCACGATCGGAATATATGGTTCCGGACTTCTCGATGCCATAGATGATGCTGACCTTCTGGCACAGTACCGCAAGGAGGAGCAGGATGGATTCATGCAGCTGAATCCGGCGTTTTATTCCGGAGGACAGTGGGTGAGTCAGTATGCAAACTCTCTTCAGGGTGATGGCACGAAGTATCCCCGCCGGTTTACCTACGCCTTATCGCGTGGTCCTCTGCAGGATGCTGCAGGAGCCAATGCTATATGGAATATTACAAACGTGACCCGCAGCGACAGGCGTTACCACTACATGGATGCTGCCGGAAGTTGGGCTGCATATTCGGCCAAGGATCCGGAAGTACAGGCCGGTTTCGATGAATATCTTGCCAAGATTGACCCTCGTAGAGAGCACCCTGAATGGTGGGAGGGGGATATGGAGACACGTATTCTCACCTATCTCAATGCCAAGGATCTCCCTGCCGAGATGACAGATGATGAATATACCGATCTCATGGTATGGCACCGCGGTCTCGCAGTCCCGGCAGTGCGCGATATTGACAATCCTGCCGTGGCGCGTGGTAAGGAAAAATTCGAGGAGATAGGTTGTGCCTACTGCCACAGGCCCTCATGGACAACAGGCGCGGACGAGATCCATGATCCGGCTAAATTCTTCAAAGGCGATGAGCTTCCGCGCTACCCGTATCAGACCATCTGGCCTTATACGGATATGGTGCAGCACAAGCTCCATATGGTGAATGATATCCGTACCGGATGGTGTCGTACAGCTCCCTTGTGGGCCCGTGGTCTCCATCAGAAGGTCACCGGATCGTCGGCAGCCGACCGTCTGCACGACTGTCGCGCACGCAACGCCATGGAGGCCATCATGTGGCATGGTTATTCGGCAGAAAGCGATGCCCGAAGGAGCGTCGAGAAGTTCCGTGAGCTGCCTAAAGAGGATCGTGACGCAATAATAACGTTTGTCGACGCCATCTGACGGATATGATTCTTACGGTAGCAGTCTTCATGCTCGCCGCAGCTATTGTGGCTGTGACATTCAGTAGACGCCGGCTCCTCAGGGTGGGTGGGACAGGACTCCACCTTTCCCTCGCCCTCATACTCATCGGTGCGGCCATCACCCACCGATGGGGTGAGAGGGGGCGGGTGTCGCTCCACATTGGTTCCACCCCGGTATCGCAATGGACAATGGACGGTGGCTCCACTGCCGAATTCCCATTCCGACTTCAGCTTGTGGATTGTGGTGTGGAGTATCATCCGGGGGTGTCAACCGCACGCGACTATTACAGCGTGTTGCGGGTGTCCGGCTCCTTGGAACCGGATAGGGAGTTCAGGATATCGATGAACAATACACTTGATATTGATGGCTACCGTTTCACTCAAGCCGGGCTTGGCGACGGGACCTCCACCCTCGGGGTCTCGCATGATCCCATAGGTACAGGAGTGTCATTCACGGCCTACGGGCTACTCTTCCTGTTCATGGGCTGGGTGCTTTTGGGAAGTCGCAGATACAGAGCGCTGGTACGACGTGTCGGGGCTGCGGCAGCTGTTCTTATGCTCTCGTTTCCTGCATATTCTGCTCCCAAAGTGCTCCAGCGACCGCTTGCCGATACATATGGCCGTATATATGTGGTATACAGCGGACGTGTGTGTCAGCTCCAGACTCTTGCACGCGATTTCGCTGTGAAAGTGCATGGATCGCCATCCTATAAGGGCTTGACCCCCGAGCAGCTTCTCACGGGCTGGATATATTATTACAATGACTGGAAGAAGGAGCCGTTCATAAAGCTGAAGAGTCATGAGGCCCGTGATATTGCCGATGGCCGGTATGTGGCCCTCGGTAGCTTGTTTGCAACCTCGGGCTATCTGCTCGAGCCGGCGCTTTCTCCGGGCAACGCACCCTCGGCTTCTCTGCTGGCCGATGATGAAAAGGTGTCGATGGTGGCACGCATGGTTACCGGCCGTGGAGTGGATATTTTTCTTCCGGATGATTCGCTGGCATCCTTTGCCATAACACGAACCATGGAGGGGGTGGCAGAGGCTGTGGCGCATGGCAGATATAACCGTGCCGACTCCTTGTTGCGTGAAGTGGTAAGATGGCAGGAGAATTTCGGTCATGAGGCTGTGCCCGGCAGGCTCTGTGTGGTAGCCGAGCGGCTTCGCAACACTACATCCTATCCGATAGCCGCAGCTATAATCTCCTTGCTTGCTGCCGGGATAGCCATCGGTTTTATGAGAGGAAACTGTAGATGGCGCTGGGTTGCCGGATGTGTTGCCGTCATTCCGTTGCTGTATCTGAGTTATATGATTGTATTGCGTTGGATCATCAGCGGCCACATCCCGCTGTCCTCCGGATATGAGACTATGATGGCGCTTGCCTGGATATGTCTTGTCGTATCGGTTACCGCAGGTATCCGTGTCAGGATCCTTCAGCCATTGGGCCTCCTCGCTGCCGGAGCCGCACTGATGGTCGCATCCATCGGGGCGAAGGATCCCTCGGTGAGTCCATTGATCCCAGTCCTTTCATCGCGTCTGTTATCGCTTCATGTCATGCTTGTCATGGCCTCGTATGCACTTTTTGCCATGATTGCACTCAATTCCATATACGCGCTTCTTTCACGTAGCGATATCCGTATGCACGGTAGTGCCGATGTGTCGGTGTTGTTGCTCTATCCGGCAGTTTTTCTGCTTGGTGCAGGGATTTTTGTCGGTGCGATATGGGCAGATCGCTCCTGGGGACGCTATTGGGGTTGGGATCCGAAGGAAACGTGTGCGCTCGTGACATTCATCCTATATGCATTGCCCCTGCATTCTCTTACGTTCAAATGGTTCAGTCGTCCGCGTAATCTGCATATTTATCTGGCAGTGGCATTCCTTTCAGTCATTATGACCTATTATGGAGTGAATTTCCTTCGTCCGGGTCTGCATTCTTATTGAGGTTTATTCAGGTAAAATCGATTGTAAAAAGCGAACACTATGTAAGTTGGTCCATGGATTCACCGGCCTGCATAGTGTTCTCTTTTTACCCTTTGAGTGTAGCGATATTATCGTCTTATGATTATTTTCTCACTATGGTTGGGGTTGCGGCGTATGTATATGCCTGGAGGCAGATTGCCGGGCATGACTTTCTGACCGCTAAGATTGTAATATTCCCATTCGGCATCGTTGCCTTCAGTGATATTGATGTCCTCGATGCGTGACTGCGATGTTTGCGGAAATACCGGCAGCGATGGGAACCAATAGTTTGAGATCATCGGATATTCCATCAGAAGATTCCCATCTGCATCGTAGCGGCGTGTCACGTAGGTCGGATCGACAAACTTATGAAACATTGATGCATATAGTTCATCAGTCTCCGGATGTATACCCAGTGAGCATCCGTAGATGTGCCAGTCGCCATCCTCTTGTGAGAAGTCAAGGAGCTTTTCAATACGCCGCGTGTCGATGTCAAAGCGGAATACGCGGAAATTGGTGAACCAGCTGTTTTGACCTCCGCACCAGTAGAGGCGGTTGGTAACTGATGATGCACAGAATGGATCAGGCGTCCAGGCATACCATGAATTTGACGGTGGATACATTCCTTCTCCCTCGATCGTGATAACCTCGCGTTCGAGAGTTTTGGGATCAAGACGGATTATGTAAGGGACGGCTGCTCCGGTGCCCTGTACATTCTTTGCGGCGGAATACCATAGGTTTCCGTCTTTCGAGCGTACGATAGTCGAACCTATCCCGGAGGGGCGGGACGGACGTTTGCCGGTGTTCTTTTCTATGGCATCGTCCACTATGGTCATATCCAGTACTTCGGTCACTTTATCGGCTGTCGGGTCTATTACAAGCATACCATATTGCTGATGTACGGCAAAGACCTTCCCTTCGGCGGCCACCATAGTGCCGCATTGTCCGAAATAGAGTGAGCTTGTCGGATCTGAATTCGGCTTGTCGTTATCTCCTCCTGCGTTAGGATTGGCCGATCCTTCCACCTGACTTTCTATCTCGAGAGTCTCAAGATTGAGTATCCATATGCCATTGCTTGACGATACATAGCCCTTGGTAGATGAGACTCCGCAGAAGGCCCGTCCGTCACATTGGTGTCCCGACGGATCGATCAGTTCAAGTTGTTTTATCATTTTCATGGTCGAGGCATCGGCTACCGATATACGACCACCTACTATCGATGCCCCGGGATCCTTCTCCTGTTTGGCTATCATATAGAATCGTCCGTCCCATATGGCTCCATACTGATTGGTACACCCGAGTTCTACGCCAGGATTCTCTGTCTGTATCACACGGTATTGCCAGTATACGCCATCCTCGGCATCGGGCAGCAGATAGTTGACGGTTGAGTTCTGGTGTCCGTACCAATCCTCATTTATGAAAAACACTCCCTTTGAGTAGTCAATATCGCCCGCAACGGCCGAAGCCGCTGCGAGTGATATCGAAAGGGTCAACAGTAGTCTGCGGATCATTTTAGTATGATTTTCTTTGTCACACCATTGTCACCGATGACGATATATACGCCATTTGCAAGAGATGTGGTATGCACGTGATGGCTTGTCTCGGCGGTGAACCAATCAACCGTCATACCCGACACATTCACAACCGTGAAGTTGTAACCTTCGTATCCATCTACGGTGATCTCGTTGCCGTGAGCCATGATGCGGCCATCAGCGGTGTCGATTGACTCAAGTCCTGTGGATTTGTTCCTGACCTCGACATTTACTGCATGCTGCACGGTCTTTCCGTTTGATTCAACTGCAAAGCCCACGGTGTGTTTGCCCACTGCCTGAGGAGTGAGAGTGAGTATATTACCCTCAAGTTTGGCATCAACAGCCGAGACGGTTGTCGCGTTGTCTGTGGTCACCGGTATCGACAAGAGCGAATAGTGAATGTTGGCGTCATTATTGTCGCGGTCGGTGGCATTGATCTCAATGGTTACCGGTTCGTCTGACAGATCTATAGTTATATCATCGATATCCTCCACATCGGGGGCATATGCATCAGGGAAGATAGCATGGGCCTGGAACCAATAGTAGGGGCGGAGTTCGATGCTGCGCACTATACCGCCATTTTTGGCATCTATGAAGTGAGTCCAGTTGTAACGATAGTGTCCTGAAGCCTTGCTTTCGGTAGTTCCGGCTATGATCTCGCCTGAGCGGTCGTCATAACGTATAGTGCCGTAAGCTCCCTGCTTCATCCCTGGGGTATGGGCTTCAAGACCGGCAATCTGGACGAGACGGGTGAATGTTCCGTTCTCGATGTCGTAGCGGTATATCACACCGGCGCCACCGTTGGATATTGAGCTGCCGGGAGAGAAGAACAGCGAGTTCACGCTGTGTGCTCCGGTGAACTGGGTGGTGCGCCATGCGCCCCAGCCGCAAGTTACGGCGCCATATTCGGCGGGAACCTCCACGCGGTCGATCTCTTCAAATGTAGTATGGTCGAGCGCCACAAAGATTGATTGGCCGGTGGCGTTGATAGTGGCGTACCATACTGAACCGTCGGCAGCCTGCGTCAATCCCTGTACGTTGGCATCGGCAATGGCTTTTACAACCTTGTCGGTGCGGATGTCGATGATGTATATGCCTGTCGATTGACGCAGGGCAAACACATGGTTGCCGGCGAGAACCATATCACCTATCTGACCGCTGTAGAGGTCGGAAGCGTTGCCGTCCGGGTCGGTACCCTGGATTTTGCCTATGACAGCGTAGTTGTCGGTATCGATGATATAGATACCGGAATTAGAGCCTACATATGCGCGGCCCGGCCCGGCACCTACAGCCGCACGTCCGTCATTACTGCGGGTCTCGTCGCCAAACACAAGGTCATCGATAGAGCCGAGACGTTTAAGAGTGGCGGCATCGGCTATCACCACACGTCCGCCGCCGGGGAGCGGGTCTCCACCATCGACGGCCTGTTTGGAGCATACGATGAGTTTGCCGTCATAGATTATGCCATATTGGGAAGTGCAACCGAATGACATGCCTGGATTCTCGCGCTCGTAAGCCTGATAGGTGATTTCGTAGTCGGGAGAATACCAGTTAAGGCCACCGTTGGTGTGGCCGAACCACTCCTCGTTGAGCATGATTGTACCGGTATTGTAGTCGATGGCCGGCTCGCGCTCTGGCTCAACCACACGGACGGTGAACTCCTTTTTAAATCCGGTCCCATCCTGAGATGTCACAGTGAGCTTGCATTCGCCAACGCGGTGACCCGACAACTCATATGGTCTGGTACGGTTATTATCGGCGTCCCACATATTTACTTGATACATGGTGGCTATGTAGTTGTCCTTGGCATCACCATTCTCTGAAAGTGTGACTGATACATCGGCAATATCGGGATCCTCCGGCGTAATTATCGGGAATAGGCCGGACATACCCTTGGGTGTTAGCGTGATGATGCCATCTTCATTGGCACATTCAAATGTCACATCTTCCAACGGATGTACCAGTGATGAGGTGAGGATGAACTCGGATTTTATCTTCGGATCAATGCTGTATTGTGCCGTGATAGTGGCCTCACCGGCTGTCTTGGTGGTGGTGACTACTCCGGTTGTTGATACGACACCTGCCACAGTTGATTTGGATGAAGAGTAGGCGAGCTGTGTGTAGGTCGCGTCTGCCGGCTCGATCACGAGTCGGTTCTCGACCTTATGGTTCAGACGGGCGGTAACTTGACTGTTCTCATAACGAATGGATGTCACCGGTATTTCAGGCATGCGCAGGTCGAGTGTCATATCGTTTGAATAGACGTACTCTGATTTTGTCGAGCCGGACGGAGTGACAGAACCTCTTACCTTGAGGGTGCCTGTGGTCGGTTTGAAATTCTTGTAGCCATTGATTTTACCCATGTAATTGTTTGTTCCCATGGAGGTGGTGATAGCTGTTATATTCGCGTCACGCGTCCACATGAAGGCCGATTGGTTGAATTTGTAGCCTTCGGGTACTTGGATGAACATGGGAATGAGCAGTCCGTCATCGTCGAGGGCATATTCGATGTTGTCGGGCAGTGTGAGTACTTGCTCTGAATCGATGGCAGGACGGTAGAGCTGATATGGCAGTTCGACAGAGGCCATCTCTGCAGGCTGATGCGATAGTATCAACACTGCATTCGGATTTAGCCATCGGCCGGCATTGACCTTGTTGAAGTCTGTGTCCACTACACGTTTCACATAGTAGTTCCATGTATTATCGGTATCGCTGTGGTCCTTCGAGCCGATCTGGCCGTCATCGTCAGAGTCATAAGTGATCTTTATGTTTCCGCCCTCATCTGTCAGATTCATACGAGGATCGGCTTTGGCTATGGTAGAGATGACGGTGGACAGATTGTCATCCCATCCTCCTGACCAGCGGTAACCATAGACAAGATTTTCAGGTCCGCGTCCGTCGTTGAACTGAAATACAACTGTGGCTGATTTCTCACCTTCACCCACCCAGAAGTTCACCTTATCCTGGTCTACGGGTTGTATCATCTGCTCTGCCTCGTGCATCTGCTCATCATACAGCAGTATGTCGTAGTCAAGATCCATGGAGAGTTCGCCTCCGGTCGGTCCGTAACCCTCACCGTTGAGAGGAGTGTATTTCCATGCCTGGACATAACCGTCCTGAAGCACGGTACTTGACATACCGAGACCTGAGTAACTCATGTAGTCGTAGTCGTTTGGACCATGCCAATAACTCCAGTAGCCTTCATACCAACCTGAACGCCATCGGAAGTCATAACTTTCATTATAGCCTTCCTCGAGAAACCAGTAGTCATAGTCATAGGCCGGATAGCCATAGACAAACGCATTGAGCGGGTGCTCGATTATGCCCGTGGTCTTGGCCCGTTCGATAGCTTGCTGACACATGGTCTGTGCCTCATAGCCGGGAGCTGTCTCCTGTCCCATGGAGGTGTTTGGTGAGAAGTAGCCGAATGATACTTCCCCTGCTAAGGCCGCGCGGTCAAAATCGTAGGACAGGTGGTCGAGATTCTCCCTGTCGGTACTCATACCGATACCGTTGAGTGTCGAACCCATGGTGCCGGTGTACTGGATCATGACTGTCAGCGCGCTGCTTTGTGATGCCACAGCACGAACCAAATCCTCTCCGGTAGCCGTACCGTTCCATCGGTAGCCCCATACGAGAGCTTCCGAGCCGTATTCGTCCTGAAAATCTATGACCAGGGCACACTTCTTTTTCCCATCTGGGTCACCGGCCCAGTGCTGGATCCTGTCCCAATCAATCCATCCTTCCTGTGCTGCTGCGGTATTGACCGATAGCCACAGAGGTAGAGTGGTGACAAATGTGAGTAATGTTTTTTTCATGATTTGTAATTATGGTTTATTATTTGTTGGTTTCTTATATCTCGGGCAACGGTACTCCCGGCAGTGCTATATGCAGATCGCAGGCGCGGGATATTTCGGTGGATGTCTCGCCCAGCCAGCCGCAATACTGATTCAGACCTGTATAGACACGGATGAAGTCGGCACCGGGCAGGTCGACAGTTCTCCCCTCGCTATCCACGGCCCAACCGATGTCGAAGCTGTTGAGGTCGGCGTAGTCATTGGGATGATTATCGACATATCCCCATCCGAAGGCATAAAGGATGTAATATCTTCCCGTACCGCTTGTATCAATGCCGTTTTGAGGCAGAAGCGTGCCGTTGAAAGTCAGTTCATCCTCTTTTAGCCAGAGGGGATAATAGCATTGGCTGTGAAAAGTGTTCTTGGCTATGTAGCCGGTACCTCCGGTCGAATCATGCCAGGGTATGTATTTTGTGTCGGAGAGAAAACCTGTATCATCCTCCTCCGGGATATGGTCGGGGGAGGGACGGTGATATGTGATCGAGTAGCCGTGTAGAGTATGTGGTTGGTAGTACTCGCTTCCGGCAAGTTCGTACCATTCATCGTCGGGCAGCCCGTTGCAGTTGGAGTCATAGCTCACCATCACTATACCCGGCTCGGCCGATCCTCCTTTGGCATCGGGGTTGGTGAGTTCATAGAAGGCGTTGCCCCAGATCCGGAAGTCTTTCTCTCCCTTTACGTTCATCACCGTGTGGTCGAATGCGAATGTCACGTAGCCGCCATAGCCACCCAAGGAGATCATGATATCGGCGGTCCCGGATATGCATTCCCCTGCCTTGCGCACCATGTCGGCTTCGGTGTCGCCGTCCTCATACTCCGGCATCTCATTGATAAACTGGCCCGGTGCAGGACGGTACTCCAGCACTTTGGATATGTAGGGACTGTACTCCACTTCTTCGTGAAGCACCTCGATGGTGAAATCGTGATGATAGGGTGTGGTGAGATCGATGATGTCGAAACTCAGGTGATAGGTGCCCTCTCTTTCAGCAATGAATATATAGTCCTTGTCGGTCGAGACACTTTTGCCATTGATTTTCCACTCGTATCTGTCGCCCGTAAGGGCCGGCCGGAGCTGAAGTTTCTGCATGCGTGCTATATAATATGTATCATCGATGCCGAGCGATACTATTGGCACGTTCTCATTGCATCCTGTCACTGCCAGTGACAGTGCTGATAATATGTAGTGGGGGAGTGGATTTCTCATCGTTTCAGAAATGTGATGTGGGCCGGGATATCGCCTGTGCGCACGCTCCATTTTTTCTTACCTTCGGGGGTGAAACAGTAGAGCGTACCGCTGCTGACATAATTCTTGGCATCGGTTACGAATATGTCGCCGGTCTCAGGATGTATGGCTATGCCGTATGGTATGGTTATCTCGCGTTCGGTGCCATCGGTGATGAAGTTGGTCGATACCACTTCTTTGGTGCGAACGTCTATTATGCCGTAAGAGATGGTGTTGGAGGCAGTGTAGTTGTTCCACTCGGTGGCATAGTAATAGAGCGAATCGCCATGTATGGCTATATCGGAACATGCCACCGGAATGGTATCGGTCACAATCATCTGGTTTGTGCCCTTGCGTTTGTCAAGCACATAAAGCCTTGACGGACGACCCATATAATCTCCGCGAGATGTAACCCACAGTTTTTTATGTGCGTCCTGTTTCACACGGTGGAGGTTTATTCCTACCGGTATCTGCTGCACCTGCTTGAAATCGACCATCTGGATCACTGATATAGTGTTGTCGTAATTCGGGGCCCGGTAACCGCCGGAGTTGGCTACATACATGTAGTCATCTACAATTTCCATCTCTTCGGGCTGATATCCGACAGATACTTTGCGTGTCACCTTCAATGAGAGTGTATCGATCTCAAACACTGCACCCTTCGGGGCATCGGGATCTATGAGTACCGGCCCGACATAGGAACTTACATATGCCATGCCGCGGTGAAACCGCACGTAGCGGCAGTTGGGTATGTCGATCTGGCCTATGCGTATGCCGGTGTGCGCATCCATTACCTCGACTTTGTGCGAGCAGTTCACCACAACATACAGCTTTGAGCCATAGATGCCGATATCATTGCCGACATCTCCGAGTTCTTTGATGACTGTAGGGTTGCGCTCGGCATAGAAGTTGCGGGCGTATAGCCCTGTGAAGTAGTCAAAATAATCAAGGGTGCATTTATTGGAACCCATGTTGCCCTCATTGACCAGATAGAAGCCACGTATCGAGGTGCCGGGAGCGGGTAGTTCGGGGATAATGTCATATTCTGTCGGCACGACCAATTCATCCTCGCGGCAACCGTAGGTGATGAACATGATGATACCAGCCAGCAGGTAAAGTATATATCGTAGTCTCATCATATCTCTATTGTCAGAGTGATACGGAAATTGCGTTTGGGCATGGGATAGTTTATGATCACGTCATAGTCCTGACTCAGCAGATTGTTGACCTCGAGTAGTCCGCGGGCCTTGACCTGCCCTATACTGAAGTCGCGGCTCAGTGACACGTCCGATGTGTACCATGGCTGAGTGTAGTTGTACCGGATATTTTCCTGCTGGTTGTATCGTTCGCCCACATATATGAAACTGTAATTCAGATTCCATTCTTTCCATTCAAGATTTATCACGGCCGAACCAGAGTGGTGGGGGATGTACGGTATCTGATGACGGTAATAGTTGTCAGAAGGATCGGTCACGTCAATAGCTTTCTGATAGGTATATTGTGCGCGTAAGGTTAGGTAGGCGTCACGTATAGGGTTGAGGGTTATAAGTCCGGTCACGTCAAGACCGCGTATATCGACAACTCCGAGGTTGAGCATGGTCCATCGGAACTGCTGCCCCTTTGGATAGGCCACGATCTTGTCCTTGACCTTGTTGTAATACACATCTGCGCTGAAGCGTAGAGCGGAGATCGTACTGTGCTGACGGTGGTCGATGAGGACGCCTGCATTGTACTGGGTCACATGCTCGGGATTGAGTTTTGAATTGCCCATATCGGCATAATATAGATCGTTGAACGTAGGCATGCGGAACGATTTTTTGTAGAATGCCCTGATGCTTAGCCACATGTCATGAAGTGGATATGCCGATACATATATGGCCGGGGTGAATACCCGCTTGTCGGCCGGGGCCTCCTGACCGTTGAGATTGTCGTGAATTAATGTCAGCAGCCCGCTTGCGGTGGCTTTGAAGCGTCTGAGGTCAATGGCGGTGGCTACCGACAATAAGTTGGAGAATCGTTCCGGCCTTGCGAAACCATATACATCGGCATCAAGGGTGTTCCACATGAAGTCATAACTTGCCGAGGCACTCCAACCTGGCATGATGTCAAACTGGTTGGCCGATGAGACATACAGTTCGCGTTGCCTGTATAGATTATCAATCTTGATCTGTTTGTCGTCATTGTTGACATAATGTGTTCGGTAGAAGGCATATTTCACATTTTCCATTGTGGTCCATCGTCCGAATATAAGCGTGGCCGATGTCTGCACGAATGAATTGGTGTCCCATATACGTTCGCCGCGCCGCCACACATTGTTGACAATGGCTCCGGGCACACCGCGCTCTGAATTATAATTGTAGGCTTTGAAATGCCATTCTCCGCGACTCACCGAGCCGTTGAGGTTAAGCTCGAGGCGTGTGGCGTTTATGTCACCGTTCTCTCTTACAGCAGTCGTGTCGTAGGCCAGTTCGCCGGCAGGATTCACACGCCGGTAGCGGAATTTGTATTTGCCGCTTGAGTTGAGCCACTCCGCGCTCATCGAGGCGTTCACCTGATCGGACAACTTCAATTCTACTAAGGCTGAAGGATTCAGCAGGTCAAAAGATCCGCAGCGCATCGATAAACGGGCATGGTAGGTCTCCCCTTCCTCAAAGCGAGGTGTGCGTGTCCGCAGATATATGGTGCCGGCGTTTCCGAAATCACGTGCCGGTTGGAGCAATGCGCTCTTCTGGCCATTATGTAGCGACAGGGCCTCGATATTGTCAAGCGAGAACTGTCCTAAGTCTATCTGACCGTTCTGTGCATTGCCCAATTGCACTCCATCATATACAACGCCCGTATGGTTGGTGCCCATCGAACGGATATTGACGGTCTTGATACCTCCCACACCTCCGTAATCCTTTACTTGTACACCGGCGAAATATCGCAGCGCATCGGCAACACTGTTGCTGTTTAGGCGGTTCAGCTCCTTGCCTGACAGAGTCTGTACGGGTATGGTCTCGCTTGCAGGTTTCACAGCCGTGACGATGACTTCGCCTAATTGTTGAGTGGCTAAGGTATCGATCGGTTCTGAGGCAAGTACCGACAATACACTGCCGGCAGCGGTCGCTATGTATAATGCTTGTTTTAGGTAAAATGACATTCGTGTCAGGATTGGAATATACAAAAAACTCCCGTTTGCACTATGGATTGTGCGAACGGGAGTTTGTGATTTTATCCGAATGGCTACCGGACACATATATATTCTCATTGTGTCGGTAACGGCATATGAATGTCATCATATGGTTCAGTCAGAAGCAAGCCCATAGTCCCGTAGGCCGGTATTCAACAGTGGCTATGGCAGGTCTTCTGACTTATCCCCGGCAATGCACCTTCTCAAAGCTTGTGGCTTCAATGGTGTTGAGCATTACCGTTGTTGATGGAATTTACAGCAGCGGGTACTGTCCCGGATTTACACCGGGTTCCCTTTTGATGCTCTGGTGACTGAGACTACTCTCGGTCAAGCAACCATAACGCTGCGAAATTACAATTAAATTATGACCTGACAAAATTAAAGGGAAGGAAAATAATTGTCAGTAATAAAGTTTTAAATCTTGGATGAGACTATGGGCTGTCAGCGGATAATCTGTTTTTTCAGTTATTCCTTCACTCCGTATGCCAGGTCGCCGGCATCACCAAGTCCGGGCACGATATAGGAGTGGGAGTTGATCTCCGGGTCGATGGCGCCGATCCACACCGTGGTCTTTTCCTCCGGGAATTTGGATTTTATATAGTCCACCGCAGCTTCCGATGCTATGATCGAGGCTACATGGATGTGGGCAGGATTTCCTTTTGTGAGGAGTGCTCGGTAGCAGAGTTCCATGGAGGAACCTGTGGCGAGCATCGGATCGGCTATGACGAGGGTTTTTCCATCGAGCAGCGGTGAGGCTATATATTCTATGAATACATCGAAATTTTCCTTCTCACGATATTTCCGATATGCTGATACAAATGCATTCTGAGCCTTATCGAAATAATCGAGAAAACCCTGATGGAACGGTATTCCTGCGCGGAATATGGTGGCAAGTACCACCTGTTCGTCTATCACATCGTCGGTTGATGTGGCCAGCGGAGTGGTGACGGTCTCCTTGCGGTAGCGCATACGCTTGGATATCTCGTAAGCCATGATCTCTCCTATGCGCTGGAGGTTGCGTCGGAAGCGCATCATGTCTCCCTGAGTGTTCACATCACGAAGCTCGCTCATGTACTGGCTGACGAGCGACGGAGTCTCGGCAAAGTTTATTATTTCCATATCTGATTGTTTTTATAGTAGTAGTTTCTTTACAAGTTCAGTGAACTGATAGTTCTTCAGTCCCCACCGGGGGTATATGAGCATGTCGGGAGGTGCTTGCGACACGAACCGTTCTATGGCTATGTCGGGTCTGAGCTGACGCACTATCTCGGCGCAAAGTGATGCATACTGCTCGGCGGTGAAACGGGTCACGTCGTACAGGCCGCGCTCCACATCGGCGGCCATGCGTGTGCCGCGCAGGAGTTGCAGCTGGTGTATCTTGATCGTGTCAACCGGTAGATCGTTGACTCTCCTGATAGTCTCAAGCATCATTCCGGTAGTCTCTCCCGGGAGGCCCATTATCAGATGTAGCCCCACAGGGAGTCCTGCATGTGCCGTACGGATGACTGCATCGGCAGTCTCTGCCCACGTGTGGCAGCGGTTGACACGCTGCAAGGTAGCGTCGTGCGAACTCTCCGCTCCATATTCCATCATGGCCCATGGCAGTTCGCCAAGGCGGCGCAGCAAGGAATCGGAGATACAGTCAGGACGAGTCCCTATTATGACTCCTTCCACACCCTCGGCCGAACATGCCTCACGGTACAGATCCATTAGACGGTCCTCATCTCCGCTATGGGTATTGGTGTAGGATTGGAAGTAGGCCAGATAGCCCATGTCGGGATATTTTTTACCGAAGAATCGCCTGCCGTCCTCAATCTGGCTGCTCACGGACTGTCCTGCCGTGGAGCGGCAATATGACGGACTGAACGAGGCATTGTTGCAGTATGTGCAACCGCCCCGTCCCTTGGTGCCGTCGCGGTTGGGGCAGCTGAAACCTGCATCAATGCTGAGTTTCTGCATCTTTCTCTTGAAATGTCCGGCAAGGAAGTCGGAAAAATCCCTGTATGGTTTCATATTCTTGCAGCTCTGTTGATGAGCAGGGCGTCAAATATTACCATAGCAGCCATGGCCTCTACAATCGGTACTGCGCGTGGCACTACACACGGATCGTGTCGTCCGCGTGCTTTCAGCACAACCGGACGCCCTTCACTGTCGATTGTCTCGATATCCTGCATCAGTGTGGCTACCGGTTTGAAGACCACACGGAAATATATGTCCTCTCCGTTTGAGATACCACCCTGTATGCCACCCGAATGGTTGGCCATGGTATGGGCGGGGTATGCCTGTCCCGGAATGAAACGGTCAATGGCTTCGCTCCCTCGCAGGCCGACACCGTTGAATCCGGTTCCGTAGTCAAACCCCTTGGTGGCGTTTATCGACATCATGGCTGCTGCAAGTTTAGCTCCGAGCCGGCCCTCGAAGGGTTCGCCAAGACCGGCCGGAACACTGTTGATGACGCATGTCACTATGCCACCGATGGTATCGCCCTCTCCTTTTACCTGCAATATGAGCTGTTCCATCTGCTCGGCTTTGACCGGATCCGGACAGCGTGTAGGCGAACTTTCGATCAGCGAAAGGTCGAGTGTCTTATAGTCAGCATCAAGCGATATTGGCCCTACCTGCGAGGTATATGCTGTGATCTTTATGCCGAAATGCTCGAGAGCCTGACGGGCGAATGCTCCGGCCACAACGCGGGTAGCTGTCTCGCGGGCACTGGAACGTCCTCCTCCACGATGGTCCCGCAGACCGTACTTGGCCGTATAAGTATAGTCTGCATGATTTGGGCGGAAGGCTTCGCCAAGCTGCCCATAGTCATTCGACCGCTGATTCTCGTTGCGTATCATGAAGCCTATCGGACATCCTGTGGTCACGCCATCGAGCATTCCGGATAGAATCTCCACGGTGTCGCTTTCACGACGTTGGGTAGTGATGGCCGATTGGCCGGGACGTCTGCGGGCAAGCTCTGCCTGCACTCTGTCAAGGTCGATCTTCACGCCGGCTGGCATTCCGTCGATCACGCCACCTATGGCGGCTCCATGCGATTCGCCGAATCCGGTGAATCTATATAATGTTCCTATCGTATTCATGGCATAGGTGTGGCAATGTCGGTCACTGTAGCGTGGCAGAATTTAATGAGTTCGACAGGTGATATCCTGAATTGGAGTCCGCGGACACCGGCTGATACAAAAATATCATTGCTGTCGGTGGCTGTGGAGTGGAAAAAGGTCGGGAACGGTTTTTTCATCCCTATCGGAGAACATCCGCCACGTATATATCCGGTGAGGGGGAGCAATTCCTTCATAGGTATCAGTTCCGCTTTTTTTGCTCCGGCTGCGCGGGCTGCTTTCTTGAGATCGACCTCCATGTTGCCCGGCACCACACAGACGAAATATCCGGCCTTCTCACCTTTGAGGACAAGAGTCTTGAACACACGGTTTATATCCTCGCCGAGTTCGGCCGCTACATGATCGGCCGCCAGATTGTCGGGATCGACGTGGTAGGGGATGAGCTCATAGGCTATCCCCGCCTTATCCAGCAGTCGTGCGGCATTCGTTTTAGATATTTTCTCCATAATAGTGCAAATATACACATCTTCACCCGGAAATGCAACAGCACCAATGGTGAAATGAGTGTTAAAAATACAATAACAACCTGTATGGATAGTGTATGAAATATGAAATTTAAATAGAATGATTATTGGTCTATATCACGTATTTTTGTTAAAATATTTGTATTTTTAAGCAATATTGTACATATTTGTGGTGCATTAATGAGATGAGCGCGCGGAGGCGCGCAAGTTAACCTAACAAACCTATCCATACATTAAGTCACACTTTTTATTTACTATATCGTAACTAAAAACAATCCCTGCCGCAACGGTCGGCTTCATGCAAACGCACAAAGATAGAATATGCCGCCGGGGTAGGGATTGGAGTCTGATTTAGGAGAGCGAGGCCGGGTTGTCACCCTCCCTCGCTTTCTTTCGTCAGTGCATGGTGGAGATATAGGCTGTGATCCATGACCCGACTTCTCGGGTACCGTAGGCCGGTGCTCCGGCCACCTGTATGTCGGGTGTACGTATGTTGGCATCAAGCGAAGCCTTTACTGCACGGCGCACGGTGGCGGCCTCCTCCAGAAGATCGAAGTGTTCGAAAAGCATTGCCACTGAGAGGATCTGTGCCAGCGGATTGGCGATATTCTGTCCCTTCGCCTGTGGCCATGAGCCATGGATAGGTTCGAATACCGGTGTCTTCTCTCCGGTCGATGCTGATGGGAGCAGACCCATCGAGCCGGTGATGACGGATCCCTCGTCGGTCAGGATGTCGCCGAAGGTGTTTTCAGTAACCATCACGTCGAAGAAGCGCGGATCCTGGATCATGCGCATGGCAGCATTGTCCACATACATGAAGTCAGTCTCCACATCCGGATACTCGGCGGCAAGCTCGCGCGCCACTTTGCGCCAGAGCCTTGAGGAGGCGAGGACGTTGGCCTTATCGACCACTGTCAGGTGGTGACGACGGCGTCTGGCATATGCATATGCAGTGTGGAGTATGCGTTCCACCTCGGTGCGGGTATAGAGATTGGTATCGTAGGCACGTTCGTCTCCTTCAAGTTTTTCTCCGAAGTACATGCCGCCGGTAAGCTCACGTACACACACGAAATCGGCTCCTTCTACTATCTCCTTGCGCAGCGGAGACATGTGGATCAGACAGTCGAAAGTCTCGATAGGGCGGATGTTGGCATAGAGTCCGAGTTTCTTACGCATGGCCAGAAGGCCCTGTTCGGGGCGTACCTTGGCATCGGGGTCGTTGTCATATCGAGGATCACCTACGGCTGAGAATAATACGGCATCGGCCCACAGGCAGGTGCGGTAGGTGTCTTCGGGAAACGGGTTGCCGGTCTTGTCGATGGCATCGGCACCCACAGGAGCGTAGGCGTATTCGACATTGTGGCCGAAACGGGCGCATACGGCGCTCACCACGTCCACACCCACCGCCGAGATCTCTGGCCCTATGCCGTCGCCGGCGAGTACTGCTATCTTTAAATCCATATCAGGTATATGTTTATGCGTTATTGTTTTTTTCCCAAGCTACGATGTCGGCTTGCCGGGCCATCAGGTATTCAACATCGTCGAGCCCTTCCGACAGACACTGTTTCTTATAGGGGTTGATGTCAAAGTGTTCCGAACGGCCGGTTGACAGGTCGGTCACAGTCTGAGACTGGAGGTCCACTTTCACTTGTGTGGACGGATCCAAGGCGATAGATCTGAAGAGATTGTTGAGGAAGTCCTCGCTGACGGTGACGGGTAGCACGAAGCAGTTAAGTTCGTTCTGTTTGTGGATATCAGCGAAGAAGCTTGATATGACTACCCGGAAGCCGTAGTCGTGTATGGCCCATGCCGCATGTTCGCGTGAGGATCCGCAACCGAAGTTCTTGCCGGCTACAAGGATGCAGCCTGAATAGGCCGGATCATTGAGCGGACAGTCGGTACGCTTGGATCCTGAGGTATCGTATCGCCAGTCACGAAACAGATTGTCGCCGAATCCCTCGCGTGATGTGGCCTTGAGAAATCGGGCCGGAATGATCTGGTCGGTGTCGATGTTCTCGATGGGGAGTGGGACACAGGTGGATATTATGGTGGAGAATTTTTCTTTCATTGGTGGGGAGTCAGAGGTTCAGTCAATGAGTGTTCGTGGATCGGTGATGATTCCGGTCACGGCTGCGGCGGCTGCAACAAGCGGACCGGCGAGAATGGTACGTGCTCCGGGGCCTTGCCTACCCTCGAAATTGCGGTTGGAGGTAGATACAGCCAATTTGCCAGCCGGTATCTTGTCTTCATTCATGGCCAGACATGCCGAGCATCCCGGCTCGCGGAGTTCGAATCCTGCGTCAGCGAGTATTTTGTCAATGCCTTCATCGCGGATCTGCCTCTCGACAGATCTTGACCCAGGCACGAGCCATGCGGTGATGCCGGGAGCCTTGCGGCGACCCTTGACTACCGAGGCGAAGGCCCGGAAGTCCTCGATGCGTCCGTTGGTGCAGCTGCCGAGAAACACGTAGTCCACAGGTACGCCGGTAAGTTTCTGCCCTTCGGAGAATCCCATATATTCAAGAGCCTTGAGATATGATGTGCGGGCGTCTCCATCGGTCGGGGCGTAGGGAATGGACTTGCAGATCCCTATGCCCATACCCGGATTGGTTCCGAAGGTGATGCGTGGCTCTATGTCGTCGGCATGGAATGTCACCTCCCGGTCAAATACTGCATCAGGATCGGAGGGTAGAGTGCGCCAGTAGGCCACGGCCTTGTCCCATTCTTCTCCGTCAGGAGCATATTCCCGGCCTTTCACGTAGGCAAAGGTGGTTTCATCTGGTGCTATCATGCCTCCTCGGGCACCCATCTCTATGGAGAGATTGCACACTGTCATGCGTTCTTCCATCGTGAGGGCGTGTATGGCTTCGCCGGCATATTCCACGAAGTATCCGGTAGCGCCGCCTGTAGTCATTCGTGATATGATGTAGAGCGCTATATCCTTGGCTGTCACTCCTGGGTGCAACGTGCCCTCCACATTCACGCGCATGGTGCGCGGTTTGGACTGGATGATACACTGGGATGCGAGCACCATCTCCACCTCGCTGGTGCCTATGCCGAAGGCCACGGCACCAAATGCTCCGTGGGTGGAGGTGTGGGAGTCTCCGCATACTATGGTGTAGCCCGGGAGGGTAAGTCCGTTTTCGGGACCGATGACGTGTATTATGCCGTTTTTGGGATGTCCCACTCCGAAGTACTCGAGCCCGAATTCAGAGGCGTTGCGTGTGAGGGTTTCCACCTGATGGCGCGACACTGGATCCTCGATTGGTCTGTCCTGTCCGAGAGTGGGTATGTTGTGGTCGGGCGAGCAAAAGGTGCGTTCGGGCCGGAATACACCTATGCCCCTGCGGCGCAATCCGTCAAAGGCCTGCGGACTGGTCACCTCGTGGCAGTAATGGCGGTCTATGTATATCTGGTCCGGGCCGTCGGCAATGTGGTTTACTACATGACGGTCCCATATTTTGTCGAAAAGAGTTTTGCCCATGGTGTTATCTCACGAATTTGTTGATGGCATCGATGAATGCCTCGGCACTTGCAGCCACGATATCGGTATTGGCCGAGAAACCATAGAAGCAGGCTCCGTCATGCTCTACCGTCATGTGCACCTTCCCTATGTCGTTGCTACCCTTGTTTATGGCCTGGATTAAGAACTCCTTGACGAGCATTTTGCGGCGTATTATGATCTTGATGGCTGAGATGGCCGCATCCACGGGGCCGTTGCCGGAGGCGCATGCCTCGAATTTCTCGCCGGCAATGTCGAGCCCTACGCTGGCCACTGAGTGTACGCCTACTCCCGACGTCACCTGCAGGAAGTCGAGTTTTATGCGGTTGGAGGCTTTGCGGTGCTGTCCGGCGAGCATGAGCACGTCGTCATCGTTGATCTCCTTCTTGCGGTCGGCCAGACGGAGGAACTCCTCATAGGCTTTGTCAAGCTGTTCGGATGTGAGATCAATACCGAGTACGTGGAGACGGTGTTTGAGTGCGGCGCGGCCACTGCGGGCGGTGAGCACAATGGAGTTCTCGTCGATACCTACATCGCGCGGATCGATGATCTCGTAGCTCTCGCGGTTCTTGAGCACGCCGTCCTGATGTATACCAGAGGAGTGGGCGAAAGCGTTGCGTCCCACTATAGCCTTGTTGGGCTGCACAGGCATGTTCATGAGGCTTGACACCATGCGGCTCACTGATGTGATCTTGGTGGCGTTTATGTTGGTGTCTATACCCAGCTCGCGGTGGGAGCGGAATGTCATCACTACCTCTTCGAGGGCCGTATTGCCGGCACGTTCGCCTATGCCGTTGATGGTCACCTCGGCCTGACGTGCACCGTTGATGATGCCGCTCACGGTGTTGGCCGTGGCCATGCCTAAATCGTTGTGGCAGTGGGTGGCGATGGTGACGCGGTCTATTCCCTCCACATGATCCATGAGATATTTGATCTTGGCCCCGAATTCGGCGGGGAGACAGTAACCGGTCGTATCGGGTATGTTGATCACTGTGGCGCCGGCTTTTATGACGGCTTCCACCACACGGGCCAGATACTCATTGTCGGTGCGTCCGGCATCTTCGGCATAGAACTGCACGTCCTCCACAAATTTTTTAGCGTATGCCACAGCCCTGACGGCACGCTCGAGTATTTCCTCGCGATTGGAGTTGAATTTGTATCGGATGTGAGGATCGGATGTACCTATACCTGTATGTATGCGTGGATGCTTGGCATATTTCAATGCTTCGGCTGCCACACGGATGTCATTTTCCACGGCTCGGGTGAGAGCGCATATGGTTGGCCATGTCACAGCCTTCGATATCTCGACTACCGAATTGAAATCTCCCGGGCTTGATACCGGGAATCCAGCCTCAATGACGTCAACGCCGAGAGCCTCCAAAGCCTTTGCGACCTCGATTTTCTCGACTGTGTTGAGCTGGCATCCGGGCACCTGCTCACCATCGCGCAGTGTGGTGTCGAATATGAAAAGTCTATCACTCATATTATGTTTTTTCTTTAAATGCTACCTATTGGGGTGTGATGTGCAAAGGTAATAAATATTTTTAAAATGTGATGAAAAACTGTAATTTTTTAATTTAACAATTCTGCAAAGTTAAAAGTTTTGATGCAGTCCGGAGCGTAGGACTTCCTGTTGGCTGTGCAGTCGGACAAACTTTTCATATGGTGCTTGTGATGGAGCGGAAATTTCACTAATTTTGTCATATCTCTGTTTAATACCTGAAAAAAGATGATAAACCGATTTATCCTTAACGAAGTGTCATACTTCGGGCCCGGAGCGAGAAAGCAGCTTCCCGAGGCAGTGAAACAGCTTGGCAAGACCAAAGCTCTTGTAGTGACCGATCCCGGTCTGATCAAGTTCGGTGTGGCCGGAATGGTGACTGATGTGCTTGACGGAGCCGGCATTCCGTATGAGATATTCAGCGATGTAAAACCGAATCCCACTGTCACAAATGTCAAGAACGGTATCGAAGCCTTCAAAAAGTCAGGCGCAGATTTCATAATAGCTATTGGTGGCGGATCGTCGATCGACACAGCCAAGGGTATTGGCATTGTGGTAAACAATCCCGAGTTTGAGGATATCGTATCGCTTGAGGGATGCGCTCCTACCCGTCACAAGAGTGTGCCTATCATTGCGCTCCCCACCACAGCCGGCACAGCAGCTGAGACTACCATCAATTATGTGATCATTGACGAGGAGAAACAGAAAAAGATGGTGTGCGTGGATCCCAACGATATTCCGGCAGTTGCCATCATCGACGCCGAGCTGATGTACTCGCTTCCCAAGGGTCTCACTGCCGCCACAGGTATGGATGCGCTTACCCACGCCATAGAGGGTTACATTACCCGCGGCGCATGGGAGATGTCGGATATGTTTGAGATCGAGGCTGTGAGGATGATACGCAAGTATCTCCCTGTGGCTGTTGAGGAGCCGGGAAATGCCGAGGCACGCAACGGTATGGCTGTGGCCCAATATATAGCCGGTATGGCCTTCTCCAATGTCGGTCTCGGTCTGGTGCACGGCATGGCACATCCGCTTGGATCACTGTTTGATGTTCCCCACGGTGTGGCCAATGCTCTCTTGCTCCCGACAGTGATGGAGTTCAACATGGAGTGCTGTCTCGACAAATATCCCGAGATCGCCCGGGCAATGGGTGTGGATACCACCGGTATGAGCCGCGAGGAGGCTTCGAAGGCTGCATGCGATGCTGTGAAGGCTCTGGCCCTGCAGGTAGGCATACCGCAGCATCTCACAGATCTTGGCATCAAGGAAACGGATATACCCCGTCTGGCCGAGCAGGCTCTCGCGGATGTCTGCACTCCGGGCAATCCCCGCGATGTGACTCTCGACGATATCATCGCGCTTTATCACAAGGTGCTGTAAGTAAATGTCATAATTGACTTAAGACACAAAGGGCGAATAAAGGATAAAAGTGGCATAAATAATTGTCGTACGGATAATTAAATTATGTCACTTTTGTCCTTTATTCGTCCTTCTGTACCTTCTATGATTTTGATACGTCAGAATTTAGACATACCGTTCATGCTCAGACGTTATCGGAGGAGGAGGAGCCGGATGATGTCGTTGTCTTTTCGTCGGGTGCCGGTACGGTGGAGGACGCGAAGAGACCGTTGAGATATTTCTCTTTGAAGTTCTGGAGCAATTCCCAGAATCCGGGCACGAAGAGTGTGCCTACGATAGCGTTGATGGCCATGCCGAACACTACGGCTGTGCCAAGTGCCACTCGTGAGGATGCGCCGGCACCGGAGGCGAATAGCATCGGAAGAACTCCGAATACGAATGCGAGCGCCGTCATCATGATGGGGCGGAAGCGTATGCGTCCGGCATCAAGAGCCGCCTGACGTACAGGTACCCCTGTCTTGCGGAAGTCTATGGCATACTCTACGATCAGGATGGCATTCTTGGCCGAGAGTCCGAGCAGCAGTATTATGCCGATCTGGGTATATATTGATATGGACTGCGACATGATGATACAGCCCAATACGGTGCCGAGTATGGCTGTGGGCATGGAGATGATGACGGCTATCGGGTCGGTCCAGCTCTCATATTGTGCAGCGAGCACGAGAACTGTGATTATGATGGCGAAGAGGAGCACGATGGTGATTGTGGTGCCTGACTGGGTCTCCTGATATGCTTCGCCTGTCCACGCATAGGAGAAGTCGTTGCCTACAGCTTCCTCCAGGAGTTCTTCCATGGCTTTTATACAGTCCTGGCTTGAGACTCCATGGGCCGGAGTGCCGGTGATCGAGGCTGTGCCATACATGTTGTAGCGGCTCACGGACGATTGTCCCATGGAGGGTTCGACTGTGGCGAATGATGAGAACGGTACCATCTCGCCATCATCGTTGCGCACGGTGAGATTTCCTATCTCACCGATATGGGCGCGTGATGGTGAGTCGGCACTTACGGTGACCTGATAGGTGCGTCCGAACTTCACGAAGTCATTGACGTAGCTTCCGCCCATGAATTCGGATAGTGTACCGTAGATATCCTCCAGGCCGAGACCCATCATGCGGGCACGGTCGCGGTCCACTTTTATGGTATATTGTGGCACGTTGCCCTGGAATTGCGATGTGATCTGGGCCAGTCTCTTGTCTTTAGTCCCGAGCTGCTGCATTTTTGTAATGGCCTCGGACAGGGCACCTGTACCGAGATTGTTTATGTCGAGTATCTGCATGGTAGCACCTGATGTCATGCCGAGACCCGGGATGGCTGGCGGATTGATGGAGAATACTATCGGCTCCTGGAATGAGGCTGCGATACGGTTGACGCGCTCGATGACACCATCCACACTCTGCTCCTTGCCGTGGCGTTGGTTCCAAGGTTTGAGCATGACGAAGAGTGAACCCATGTTGCCTCCTGAGCCGCCCCCCATCATTGACTGTCCTGTTATGGATATGACGTTTGTCACCTCGGGTATTTTCATAACGGAGTCGGCAAGGGCGGTGACTATCTTGTCAGTGCGGTCAACGGAAGCTCCGGTAGGCAGCTGTATGGATGTCATGAAGTAGCCTTGATCCTCCTCGGGTATATAGCTTGACGGCCATTTGATGAATCCCCAGAAGGCTATCGCGCATATCACGGCATAGATACCTATCGCCATGACCGGGCGTTTGAGCAGTGAGCCGATCCACTTGGTATAGCGGACAAGAGTACCGTCGTAAGCCTTATTGAACCAACGGTAAAGGAAAAACTTCGGTGTGGTGTCTTCTTTCTTGCGCAGGAAAAGGGCGCACATGGCCGGGGTGAATGTGAGGGCATTGAAACCGGAGAAGGCCACTGAGGTGGCTATTGTGAGAGCGAATTGCTTGTAGAGCTCGCCTGTGATGCCGCTGATGAATGCCGTGGGAATGAATACGGACAGGAGTACGAGCACCTCGCCGATCACCGGACCCTGCAACTCCTGCATGGCTTTCTCGGCACTCTCACGTGGGGACAGTTTACCCTCTTGGACAAGTCGCGCACAGTCCTCCACGACCACAATGGCATCGTCCACCACGATGGCTATGGCGAGCACCAGTCCGAACAGAGTCAGAGTGTTGAGCGAGAACCCTAACAGTTTCATCACTGCAAAAGTGGCTATAAGCGACACGGGAATGGCTATCATGGGGATGATGACCGCACGCCAGCTCTGAAGGAACAGGAGTATCACCACCATGACTATAAGTGTCGTCTCGACAAAAGTGACGAGCACCTCATCGATGGATGCAGTGACGAACTCAGTGGTGTCGAGTATCACTCGGTAGTGCACACCGTCGGGGAAGTATTGCGAGAGTTCATTTAGTTTGTCCTTGACCTTGCTTGCCACCTCGAGGGCATTGGCTCCCGGGAGTTGTTGCACACCTATGAGGCCGGCCTCATGGCCCGACACATGGGATATTGTGGAGTAGCTCTCGGAGCCAAGTTCTATACGGGCCACATCGCGCAGGTGGAGAATGGAGCCGTCAGGCTCGGCACGGAGTATGATGTTGCCGAATTCCTCTACGGTGGAGAGCTGTCCCTGGGACGTAAGTGTGAACTGATTGTCCACATCGCTATCGGTGGGAGGTGTGCCCACGCTACCGGCTGACACCGCTATGTTCTGCGACTGTATCATGCCCATGACATCGGCAGGTGTCAGACCGCGTACCCGCATCTTGGCCGGGTCGAGCCATACACGCATGCTGTACTCTCCTGCACCGAATGCTCCTGCACCGCCCACACCGTCTATACGTGATAGTTCGTCGATAATGTTGAGCTGTGCGTAGTTTGTGAGATAGAGTGCCGAGTATCGGTCGTCATCACCTTCGAGTGCGATGAATAGTATGATGTTGGAGGCTTCGGATACCACTGACACCCCCTGCTCCTTGACGGCGTTGGGGAGAGTGGCTTCGGCGAGCGATATGCGGTTCTGCACCTTTACGGCGGCTTCGTCGAGGTCGGTTCCGTTTTCAAAGGTGATGGTCAGGGAATAGCTCCCCTCGCTTGAGTTGGAGCTCATGTACATCATCCCTTCCACACCATTCACCTGCTCCTCGATGGGCTGGCCCACCACTTCGGCCACAGTTTTGGCGTCTGCTCCTGGATAGGAGGCATTGACCATTACCGTGGGTGGAGTGATGTCGGGATACTGTGCCACCGGGAGGGTCTTGACCGTGACAAGGCCTACCAGCACCATAATTATAGCCAGTACGGTGGCGAATATCGGTCGGTCTATGAAAAATTTTGACAGCATTGGCGTATGGATTTTACGGTGTCATTACTTAACGAGGCGTGGGTTTACAGTCATCCCGTCATGGACTTTCAGCATGGCGCGTGTCACGTAGCGCTGTCCCGGCGATATGCCCTTTTCGATCACACGGAGAGTGTCGTGGTAGAGTTGTCCTACTGTCACCGGAGTATATACAATCTTGTCGGAGTCATTGACCACATAGAGGTATTTGCCCAACTGGTCGCTGCCGAGGGAAGCATCCTTGACCAGTACAGCATCCGGACGTATCCCGTAGGGGAGATCGACCTTGACATACATACCCTCGCGGAGTTCGTCGTAGGGATTTTCCACATGGCACTGTAATTTGAGTGTGCCGGTGGTCTTGTCGAGCGATGGGGCGATGTACGACACGCTACCTGTGTAGGAATGCGGAAGTTCCTCGTCAAATCTCAGCGGCACTCTCGCGAAATCGAGAGTATCGTTGCGCCCTTCGGTGTTGATGATGTCGAGGTAGCGTGTGTCCTCGATGGCAAAGTTGGCCGTCATGCTGGTATTGTCGTAGACAGTCGTGAGCTTTACGGGCGAGGCTCCGCCGTTGATGTATTCGCCTACATCGAATGGACAGCTTGCCACCCTTCCGGTGAGCGGTGCGGTGATGGTGCAGAATCCGAGGTCGCGGCGTGCATTCTCGAGGGAGGCACGCGCATTCTTTATGCTTGCCTCGGCCTCTTTGAGCGAACTCTCCGACTGGATCACCTCCATCTTGCTGACGGCATCGCTTTCGAGAGCTTTCTTGACGGCATTGTAGTGTTCCTCGGCATAGTCACGTGTACTTATGGCGGTGGCGAGGGCAGCTTCTGCCTGTGCTACACGGTCGCGGTAGGGCCCGGGGTCGATGGTGAGGAGAAGCTGGCCTTTCTTGACCACAGATCCTTTCTGAAAGTTTTTGGAGAGGAGTTTTCCTGAGACGGTGGCCATGACATCAACCGAGCTTTTCGCTGTGAGATAGCCCGGATAGAGGTTGGAGAGCACCACGGTGTCGACTTCAGGCTGGGCCACATCGACAGTCTCGGTTACGGTGTCATGTGTGCGGTCGGCCGTACGGTGGCAGGCGGCGAGGGTTGGTATCATCGCTGCGCCCAGACATGAGATGATGAATGCGTTCTTTTTCATGAGTCAGTTCAGTTTTCAAGAGGAGAGCCGCCGAGGGCCTTGTAGATATTTATGAGTGAGATCAGTGCCTGGCCGTGGGCAGCGACGAGCGAGTTGGCCGCCGATAGCCAGTCAATCTGTGCGTTGACAACGTTGGTGAATGGTGAGAGACCTTGCTTGTACTGGTCCACCGAGAGGTTGAATGACTCCCGGCTCTGATCCACTACTTTCTGGTCGATCTCCATGGTGCGGAGAGCGCTCTGATATGTGGCGAGCGAATTGTTGACCTCCTCCACGGCGGTCATGACGGTGAGGTTGTATGTCTCGATGGCGCTCTGCATCTGCTCGCGGGCCGAAGCTACGGCGGCTTTGCGTGCGAATCCGTCGAAAATTGTCCAGGAGAGGGTGGGGCCTACCGAGTAGGAGAAGCTGTTGTTGTCGAATAGCTCGCCGATGTCGTTTGATTTCACGCCTACTGATCCGTTGATGGTGAGGGTGGGTAGAAAATCTTTTTTGGCTATACCGAGGCGGGCGGCCTGTCCGGCGAGCTCGTATTCGGCCGCCACGACATCCGGTCTCCGGCGCAGGAGATCGGCCGGAATGCCGGCGGGTATGATGCGCTCGTAGGCCGGGAGTTGTCCGCGTGTGGGGAATATGCGGAACAGTTCGTCGGGATATACGCCGAGGATGAGTGCAAGGGCGTTGAAATAGTTGGCATAAGAGGTTTCGAGTGCCGGGATAGTGGATTCTGTGTTGAGATACACCACCTGAGCCTGTGCCACATCAAGTTTGGATACCAGACCGGCTTCGTAGCGGGCTTGTGTGATCTTCATGACGCGCTCCTGCGATTCGAGGTGCTCGCGGGCCACCTGTAACCTCATGGCAGTGACGCGGCAGTTGACGTAGTAGGTAGCTATGTCGGCTGTGAGGCTCACCATTGCTGCCAGATATTCGGCGCGCGAGGCATTGTAGTCAGCTTTTGAGGCTTTGACAGCAGAGGTGATCTTGCCGAAGAGATCCACTTCCCATGACACGTCGGCTGCCAGAGAGTAGGCGTTCATGTCCTGTCCGGCCGATCGTGAGCGCTGATAGCTGGCGCTGACACCCACGCTGGGATAGTAGGCGCTCTTGGCCTGTGTCACGGCCAGACGTGCCACCTCGCGCCGCCTGGCAGCGATGGCGAGGTTGAAATTGTTGTCCACACCCATGCTGATAAGTGAGTCGAGACGTGGGTCGTCGAAAGAGTGCCACCACTCATCGTCGGATGGTAATGTCTGCTCCATGGCTCCGTCATAGCTCCATGCGTCCGGCATGGGGCGGTGGAGATAGGATGACGCCGGCTCGGCTGCAGCGAGGGTGCCTGCGGCGCACGTCATCATGACGGAAATAGCTAAAACGTGGAATGCCTTTCTCATAATACTTATTCAACAATCGCAGGATTTGTTAAGTTTATGGATCGGGCAGGGAAAATTTCAGTACGGTTCGAGCATATAACTTTTCAGCGGGAGGGGGGATACGGAGTGGATCTTAAGCCTGCGGCAGCATGCCGTATGGGTGTCGGTGACGATCGTCGGGACTTGTGTATCAGTCGGATCGGATGCCAGACATATATGGTCATCATAGGGTAGGAGAGTGAGTATGTCGGTCCCTGATGGTGAGGGTGTGTCGTTGACCGAGGGTAGGATGATCTGCGTGGCTTCGGGATAGACTGACAGGAATGCCATGCGTATTAGCGTATGGAGCGAGTCTGTGATCCTGACATGTGGCGATGGGAGTGATGGGGTGGGAAAGGCAGGTTTGATATCGCTTATTGTGACTATGGCGCATCGCATTCCGGAGGAGGAAAGGGTGATGTGGACCAGATTCACGCCTCCGGCGCCCGGATTGATCACCGGGGTGGATCCGATGGTGGTGATGCGCGGACGATGGTCGTGACCACACACCACGACATCATACCTTTGTGCCGTCACGGGCGGGATCTCGTCTGTGCCGGCATGGATGAGCGCTATGTTGAAGTCGGCATCGGCCGGAGGCATGACATCTGACATGGATGTGACCTCGACTCCGTTGAAGAGGTGCGGAGTGGAGTCGGTGAGCATGCCGGTGAAGCCTATGCGTATGCCACCGCGGGTTATCACCGTGTGTGGTTTGTGGCCTGTGTTGGCGCCTAATATGGGAATACCGGCCACTGGAAGCGTAGCCATCTCTAAGTCATGGTTGCCGGAATTGAGCAGGTCATAGCCCATGGCGGAGATGATGGCCGGCACAGGTGAGGATGGAAGCAGATAGTTGAGGCAGAACGATGAGGGGGAGCCTGTAAATAAGTCTCCGTTGTCGGCGAGGATCACGTTCCCGCGCCCGACTCTGCGCCGCAGGGCATCGACATAGCCCGACACCCGTGCCAGAGAGCCTGGCACGGGTGTCGCTGTGACGGGATCGGAGGCGTGGAAGCGTCCGTGGATATCACCGGTCACAATGATGTGTATAGTGTTGTGGTCCATCAGGGGTTGGGGCCGGTATACATGGCGCGTACCTTTCCGACGGGAAGCTGCCCCTCCACTTTGATAGGTATGCGGCGGTCATCGGCCGAGATCCATCCGGCTATAGGGTCGGAGCTCTCCTTGCCCTTGCGGGTGAATGTGAAGTTGATACGGTAGCAGTTTACCTTCGAACCGTTCAGCTCCACCGATTGCGGACCAAGGTATGTGATCTTGAGTTTCTCCTTCTTTGATCCGGAGAAGATGTTGACGCTGATGCTCTTGCCTTTGGCCATTGTGGGGAAGTCGAGCGTACGCAGATAGAAGAATGAACTGAGCATGTCGACGGTCATACCCTGACCTTCGAGGGATATGGACGATGATGTCATCGGAGCATCGTCGGAGGCCCGCTTGTAGCGCACGGCATCGGCGGTGAAAGTGTTGCCCGAGTGGTGGAACTTGAGCACATCCTTCTTGTATTTGCCCTCCTCGTGGGCTATGTAGATATATTCTACCGGATACATGTTCTGCTTCGTCATTGTGGTGTAGAGGGTGTCGCGGAGCATGTATATGCTGTTGGCCCACGGAGCATTCTCGGCATAGAGCGAGGCGCGGTAGAGATCGCCGTCATTGCGCAGCGAGAGGGTGGCATAGCCCGCCACCTTGTTGATGAATCCCCATTTGTAGATGACGTCGTAGGTGAGAGTCTCGTCCACGAGCGATACGGGGACTGATGCCGTGGCCCTCTGCGGGAGGGTCAGAAGCATGAGTATGGCGGCGGGAAAGAAAAGTAAGCGTTTCATAAATTATAGTTGAGGGGTTTTGTCCTGCTCATTCGCGTGTGAACTCCTTGAACGGGAGCACGGAGCGGTAGGACTGTTCTATGCGCTTGTTGCGCCAGCATTTGCGGCATACGGCCATGTATCTCTCGTCGCCGCCTATCTCCACCTGCTCTCCCTCTTCGACGAAGTCGCCGTTGCGGTCTATGCGGGCATTGATTATGGTCTTGCGTCCGCACGAGCATGTGGATTTTATCTCGTCGATTGTGTCGGCTATCTCGAAGAGGCGTCTGGAGCCTTCGAAGAGGTGGCTCTTGAAGTCGGTGCGCAGACCGTAGCATATCACGTTGCTGCCGAAGTCGTCCACCACTCTGGCCAGCTGATCTACCTGGTCGGCTGTGAGGAATTGGGCCTCGTCCACGAGAAACCAGTCTATCACGGCCATGTTCTGCTCGAAGAGCTGCTGGGCCATTTCATAGAGGTCGGAGTCGTGGTATATCCAGCCGCATTCACGCTCAATGCCTATGCGCGAGCGTATGACGTTGGTAGCCTCGCGTGTGTCCACGACAGGTTTCAGACATACGTAGCGCATGTTGCGCTCTTCAAAGTTGTAGGCGGTGGTGAGGAGAATGGCGGTCTTGGCCGATCCCATCGTGCCGTAGCGGAAATATAGTTTGCCTTTTCGGTTCATCTCAGTCTGGTTGTTGAGGAGGCAAAGGTAAGGAATATTTCCTAAATGCCACGGCAATCACGGGTGTAAATTTTTTCTCCTGCGGGTGTGGTCTACTGTCTTGTCAGGACATAGTCCACATCGTTGATCTCGTATTTGAGCAATGCGCCCTTTATCTTGATGTCGTCAAGATGTCGTATGCCTGCATAATGTATGGGGAGTGCCTGACGGAGCGACTGCCCGATATTGGCAGCTACGGCCGGCCGCAGGGAGTCGATGGCGGGCGATTTGCCTCCGGCCACCATAGTGCTGTTGAGGGCTATGGCTGAGGGATCGACATCGATAGTGATTGTGGCGGGGTCGAGTGTGATGAGGATCTCATCGTCGTCCACCACACGCCACGATCCCTTTATGCTCGACCTTGCCGAGGCTGTAAGCGATATGGGTTCGATGAATGAACTGTCGCCAACGATCTGGGTGGTGGTGGATATCATCCCGTCGATCACCAGCGGTCCGGCATGGCATTTGCTTGTCGTGCAGGTGTCGGGGCTGAACAGATAGGTGTCTATGATGGATGCAGTTAGGGCGGAGTTGTCGGTGAAGTTTTCGGGTGTCCCCACCCACTCGCCTGATATTTCCTTGGCCAGGCGGGCGTTTTCATCACATGAGCACATGGCCACTCCGATCAGTGCCGCAGTAAGAACGGGAAGGTATCTTTTCATAATTCAACAGATATGTTTTTATGTTTTTTAAGAATAGAACACCTGAAGTGAAAAAGTTGTTTAGAGGCAGTTGCGGAATGGAGTGTCTGCATGAAAAACACCGGGACAATAATCGGGCCATCCCTCCGGTAAGTCCGGTTCAGATGTGCTGCCCTCTTATTGCCCTGGTGGTTTTAAAGTGGAAATAAAAATATGTATGTGTGTTTATTTTACAATCACCTTGTGAGTGGATTCAGCGCCGGTGGTACGTAGCCTTATGATGTAGAGGCCGGGTGCGGTGGCGATCCGGTCTGTGCCGCGGTATGTCCCTACGACTTTACCGTCGATGGTATATACAGCGGCAGTCTCATATGTACCGTCGATATGTATGTAGCCTGTATGGCCGGTGGCTTTGGCTGCGGGTGCCGATTCGATGTCACCGATATCGGATGTGGCTTTGCCGGAGAAACGGAACATGTTGACCTCCTCGGTGGTCGGGGAGACATCCCATCCGAGGGTCACGAGTATATATTCCTTGTTGGGACGGATGTTGCGATAGGTGAGTACCTGTGTGCCTTTGCGGGTGGATACTATGTAGGGGTACACCTGATTGCTGAGGTAGTCTTCGAAGGTGAAGTCGGGATTCCCGTCATAGAAGTCCCAGTAGAGTGCCTCGTGCATGTGATTGGCGTAGCTGTCGGTATCATTGGAGGGCACGATTTTGAATGTGGCCTTGTTGAATCCATCGCGGTCGGGATCGGCTACCACTTCCACGAGGCTAACCTCGAATGTGAGATCTGATTTGTCGGCCGGAGCGGTCTTGAATTCCTTGAAGAACACCTTCGAGTCCTGAGCATATGAGTCGCTGAAGGCATAGGCGTAGACCACATATTCAGTGTCCCAGTCCAGAAGATCACCGTTGTTGAATTCGCTGTACATGCCCGCCGTAGGGCCGTGGACCACATCAAGTGCCGCGGCCTCCTGCCATGTCACACCGTAGGATTGGGCCACGAAATTCCACCACTTCATGTCGTGGTTCTCATATATGCCCTCTTCGCCTCCGGCATTCTCGAATATCTCTTTCTTGGTGATGCTCCACATGTAGCTCTGTGTGTCGTCAGTAGGTGTGACACTTATGCGGGCATCGCGCTGGGATATATCGGTGACATTGATGTCTATGGCAAAATTCTGTTCTGTAGTTTGCGGGAAGATCTCGGATACCACAGGTGCGCTGAGATTTCCGTCGTTGTCCAGTCCGAATGCATAGACTACGTACTGGTGGCCGGACTCAATGTCTATGAAGTCACTTATCGTATTGGTGTATATGCCTTTTTGGAACGGTGCGTACTCCTGCCATGTCCCGCCATACAGATCGGCGAATCTGCGGTAAAGACTAAGTCGGCTTTCGGGAGCGCCGGCATCACCTCCGTTCTTGTCGTAGGTTTCTTTGTCCTGCACATCGATGATGAACTGGGGAACGTCTGTCGGAGTCACAGTGACGGTGGCATCGGTTGCTGTCACATCGGAGAGTGTGAGCTGGAGGCTTCCTGCCGGCTCGGCGGCTGCCATGAACATGGGTATGGCCGTCAGGCATAATAAGAGGTTGCGGTAGAAGTTTGTCATAGTCGTTGCTGAAATTATGATTGATTCTGCCGCAAAAATAATTCGGATTTGATGAAAAATTCTTAATCCAGTTTAAGTTTTTTATGTGGGGCTGTTTTATCCGTGTCAGGTCATCTGTCTCTGACCACCTGACGTTTCAGGAAGCTGAAATATTCGGGTGTGATGCCGAGATAGGAGGCTATGATGCGCTGCGGCACGGTCTCCACTATGGCCGGACGGTCACGCAGCATGGCCTTGAATCGTTCCTTGGCTGTGCCGTTGTGTATGTTGGAGTATTTGTATTCCTGAAAGAACAGTTCGCCGTAGGCATAGTGGAGCATCCACTTGGTGAGTTCATGATCGGTATTGACCACATCCCAGAAGTCATCCTCTCGTATGCGCAATATTGTGGAGTCACAACATGTCTCCACCTGATAGTATGACGGCATATGCATCACGAACGAGTGCTTTGACTGGATCATGGTGCCTGGGAGCGCGAATGCGAATGTGCGCTCCTTGTCGCCGTCCATGTCGCTGAAACGTATTATCCCGTCGCGGACCAGGAATATGTCCGAAACTTTCTTTCCTGCCTCGATGATGATGCTTTTCGGGGGCAGATGAAGCCATTCACCCCGCCTGAGCAGTGTGTCCATGCCATCCCCTTCAGGCAGGAAGCCGAGTTCCATTTTCAACAGACGTTTCAGTTCTTCCATAATTCAGATGCAAATGTAGTGAAAAATATTGCGGAAATTGATTATATTTGCAGAAAAAGATGTCAGTATGAGTGTAAATAAGGTGATACTTATGGGATATGTGGGGAGCGATCCCAAGATACGCTATGTGGAGACACGACCCATAGCGTCCATATCGCTTGCCACGAGCGAGCCGGGGCCGGTAATGCCCGACGGGTCAAAGGGCGCTGAGCGCACGGAGTGGCATTCGCTCATAATGTGGGACGGCGCTGCGGAGTTTGCCGAGAAATACATTCGCAAAGGCACACGCCTATATGTGGAGGGCAAGCTGCGCTACCGCGTGTGGGAGGACCGTAATGCCATCAAGCGCAACGTCACGGAGATATACGTGGATACGTTCGAGATAGTGGGCAAGTGAATGTCTGATCGGATAAAACGGCATGAAAATGGTCATTTTGTCCGGTGTGCTGTCATGCATCATGAGCTATTGATATACGTGAGGATGAGGATGATTGATAATTGAGGGGTATGGTGTCAACCAATCGGCATGATTTTTGTTAGTAAGGTATAACGAATCACAAAAAAACTATTTCACACCATAGCGTGAACCTTCAATTATACAAAATATAGCTCATGAACTTCAACAATTTCACAATTAAGTCTCAGGAAGCGATACAGAAGGCGATAGAGATTGCCCGCGGAGCAGGGAATCAGGCTATCGAACCCGTACATCTTCTGAAGGGAGTTATGACAGAGGGAGAGTCTCTCGTCAATTTCATTTTCTCCAAGATCGGCGCGAGCAGCGCTACCTTGATGCGGCAAATTGATGAGAAGATCGCGGCAGAGCCTAAGGTCTCGGGCGGCGAACCCTATCTGAGCAGAACTTCCAATGATGTGATGCAGAAAGCTCTCGACATCGCCAAGAAGCAGGGCGACGAGTATGTGACACTCGAGGCCCTCCTTATGGCCATTTTCACAGTCAGCTCTCCGGCGGCAACTCTCCTTAAGGATGCCGGATTGAGTCAGCGTGAACTGGAGGCGGCTGTCGCAGAGCTCCGCAAGGGTAAAAAGGCCACTGACCAGTCGGCCGAGGATACCTATCAGGCTCTCTCGAAGTATGCCATCAACCTCAATGAGAGAGCACGCGAGGGTAAGCTCGATCCGGTGATCGGGCGCGACGATGAGATACGTCGTGTGCTCCAGATCCTCTCGCGACGCACCAAGAACAACCCCATGCTCATCGGCGAGCCGGGCACAGGCAAGACGGCGATAGCCGAGGGTCTGGCCCAGCGAATCGTCAGAGGGGATGTTCCCGAGAATCTCCGCACCAAGCAGATCTATTCGCTTGACATGGGCGCCCTGGTGGCAGGTGCCAAATATAAAGGTGAATTCGAGGAGCGCCTCAAGGCCATTGTCAACGAAGTGACAGGGGCCGACGGCGAGATAATCCTCTTCATCGACGAGATCCACACTCTGGTGGGTGCCGGCAAAGGTGAGGGGGCCATGGATGCCGCCAATATCCTCAAGCCTGCCTTGGCCCGAGGCGAATTGCGCTCCATAGGCGCCACAACGCTCGACGAGTATCAGAAGTACTTCGAGAAGGACAAGGCCCTGGAGCGCCGATTCCAGAAGGTGATGGTCAACGAGCCTGACGAGGCTGCGGCCATAGCCATCCTGCGCGGACTCAAGGAGCGCTACGAGAACCACCACAAGGTGCGCATCCGCGACGAGGCGATCATTGCCGCCGTGACTCTCTCCGAGCGCTACATCACCGACCGTTTCCTCCCTGACAAGGCCATCGACCTTGTGGACGAGGCTGCCTCGAAGCTGAGGCTCGAGATCGACTCCGTCCCTCAGGCTCTCGACGAGATAACACGTCTGATAGCCCAGAAGGAGATAGAGCGCGAGGCCATAAAGCGCGAGGGGGACAAACCCAAGGTGAAGGATATAGAGAAGGAGCTCGCCGACCTGCGCGACCGTGAGAAGGACCTCACGGCCAAGTGGAAGGCTGAGAAGGATCTCATCAACAAGATTCAGCAGAACAAGATAGACATAGAGCAGCTCAACTTCGACGCCGAGCGTGCCGAACGCGAGGGCGACTATGCCAAGGTGGCCGAGATACGCTACTCGCGCATACGCCAGAAGGAGGAGGAGATAGCCTCCGTGCAGGAACAGCTTAAGGTGATGCAGGGCGAGAAGGCCTTCATAAAAGAGGAGGTCGACTCGGAGGATATAGCCGACGTAGTGTCGCGCTGGACCGGTATCCCCGTCAACAAGATGGTGCAGAGTGAGAAGGAGAAACTACTCCATCTCGAGGCCGAGCTCCATAACAGGGTTGTGGGTCAGAACGATGCTATCCGCGCCATAGCTGATGCCGTGCGCCGCTCGCGTGCCGGACTCAACGATCCGCGCCGCCCCATAGGCTCATTCATCTTCCTCGGCACAACGGGTGTCGGCAAGACCGAGCTCGCCAAGGCTTTGGCCGAATATCTGTTCGATGACGAGAATATGATGACCCGTATCGACATGAGCGAGTATCAGGAGAAGCACTCCGTGTCACGTCTGGTGGGAGCGCCTCCGGGATACGTAGGTTACGATGAAGGTGGTCAGCTCACCGAGGCCGTGCGCCGCAAGCCCTACTCGGTAGTGCTCTTCGACGAGATCGAGAAGGCTCATCCCGATGTCTTCAATATTCTCCTCCAGGTGCTCGATGATGGCCGTCTCACCGACAACAAGGGCCGTATGGTCAACTTCAAGAACACTATCATCATCATGACCTCCAACATGGGATCGCACGTGATACGCGACAACTTCGCCAAGATGACCGCCGACAACCGCGAGGAGACCATCGAGAAGACCAAGGATGAGGTGATAGAGCTGCTCAAGCAGACCATCCGTCCCGAGTTCCTCAATCGTATCGACGAGATCATCATGTTCACCCCGCTCAATGAGGCCGAGATAGAGGAGATCGTGGGTCTTCAGATCCGGTCCATCCAGAAAATGCTCTCGCGCAACGGCATCACCCTCGAGGTCACGCCGGCAGCGCTCAAGTTCCTGGCCGAGGAGGGATACGATCCCGAGTTCGGCGCCCGCCCCGTCAAGCGTGTTATCCACCGCATGGTGCTCAACCAGCTCTCCAAAGATATCCTTGCGCAGAAGGTGGACCGCGACCATCCCATCATCATTGACTATGACGGCAACGACATCGTGTTCAAGAACTGACCGCACCGATGTCATCCTGTCCGCTCATTCTCCACTCTCTCTCAACAAAAATTCTACTAAAAAAACTGCAACCATTATGAAAAAGTTATTCTTTTATCTCCTGGCCCTGCCGCTGATGGCCCTGGCATTCACGTCGTGCGACGACGATGACAAGGATCTCCCCAACGTTACGCTCTCCATACAGTATTCGGGCGCTACCGAGGAGGACGGCACTCTCTTCGTGGAGCAGGGCCAGACCCTCAAGATCGATGCTCTCGAGGCAGTACCCGCCGAGGGTACCAAGAAGGCCACGCTCGGCCAGACCATCTACTACTGGGACGGTCTTCCCGTCTACTCGACCATCGTGGTGCCTTTCGCCACCGAGATCAACACCACAGGCATGGAGCTTGGCGAGCATTCGCTCGGTGTACGCTCCACAGTCTATCAGGTGGACAAGGAGGTTGGCTTCGCGCTGGCTACCTTCAAGGTCATGGTAGTGGCTCCTGAGGAGAATCCCGACGAGCCCGGCTCCGGCACCATCACTCCCGAGGTGCGCATAAGCGACGGCGAATGATCCCTCCACTCTTTTTGAGTGATACCAATAAACAGAGTCCGGGCCGGAAAGTGATCGCCACTTTCCGGCCCGGATTTTCGTTTCCTTTGTTTAAGACCGAGGTCAGTTCATTAGAGAACCACCTTCACAGCCTTGTTGCCCTGACGACGGATGAAGAGACCGTTCTCGGGGTTGTTCACGCGGATACCCTGGAGGTTGAAGTACTCAACAGGAGCATTCTCGTCAGCCTCGATACCGGCGATACCGCTCTCGCCAGCCTCGTAGCCCATAGCGGAGAAACGGCCTGTGCCGCCGGTCTCTGTGAGTACATAGCTACCTGCGGGGAGGTTATCCCAGCGAGCTACGAAGAAACCGTTGCTCTCAGATGTGGGGTCAGTGGTGTAGCCCTGGGAAGTTCTTGCCACCTCAGCACAGTCTGTGCCCCAAAGGGTGATGTTCTTGTTGTTGCCTGTACGAACGAAAGCATAGATGGTAGCGGCCTGCTTCATCTCGAGCATAACGGGGGTACGGTTGCTGCCGTCAGCTTCGGGGGGCCATACACCTTCTGCGGGTTTCTTTGAGCGGAACTCGAACCAGTCGGTGAACACGGGTGTCATTGAGGGAGTAGCTGTCTCATCAGCTGCGTTGAGGTTGTACTCATATTCAGCATTGATACCAGCCTTACCGGCATATGCGAGAGTTGCCTTGAGTACGTCGTTGTCAAAGAGAACAGCGCCGGCCTCGAAGTTTACAGCCTCCAGTTTGGTGGTAGGATTGCCATCGCCGTCTTCACCGGCAACCTCCTTAGTGTTACATACCACGGGGAGGTATGTGATCTCAGCCTGAGCTGAGAAGGCCATAGCGGCCACTGCAAGAAGAGTAAAGATTTTCTTCATAGAGTTGTGATTTAGGGTTATGTAATAGGTTGATAAGTGTCTTCATGGGGCAAGCCGCTCCGGCAGGGAGAAACTTGCAGCGGTGCAAAATTACAACTTTTTATTTTAATCATTGATAATATTACGAAAAAATTTTCAAAAACTTTCGCAAAAGCCCCATCTCAGCCCCTCCCGCCTACGATCCGCGCAAGTATGGGAGTCCCGAAGGGACGATGTCATGCGGGGTTATCCATGACATCGTCCTTTCGGGACTTCCAGACCTTTACGCACAACAAAGACCTCAGCTCCTAAAAGCCTTCTGTTTCCTCCCCTACCGTGAAGCCCCAAAAAACTTTTGTTTCTTCTGCATACCTTCTGTTTCTTGTTATATTGCCCAAGCTAATGTGGAATGCGTTATGGGGACTTCTATATTTTGACACACCGCCATGATGTGTGTAGGAGCGCATGGCCGAGGGGCTCACTCGTCCTGATATGTGCCGGCGGCGAGGAGCTCGCGGTAGCCTATGTTGAAGTAGTGGCGGCTGAAGTCGGCCTCGCGGAGGATGCGTGAGGCGTAGATGACGAGGTCGAGGTCGATGGCTACTTCGCTGTGGGGCGTGGGTGCCGTGCGGTCGCGTCCCTGCATTGACTCGCGGTCCTTGAGGAGGGTGACGAGTTGGTCGCTGCGCAGGGATGTGTAGCCGTGGATGACGGCGTTGGTGTAGGTGGTGCCGTCGCCTGATATGGCCGGGGTGTCGTAGACCGACGATACGGCAGCGCGGTCGAGCACGGAGGAGAGATAGTCGATGGCGCTCTTCACCTGGGCTTCGCGGTCGGGGGTGTTGCTCCCTATGGCTATGGTGCAGGAGTTCATTGCTGTGGTATGCCTTTCATTGTGAGTGCTATGCGTCCGCGGGCGGTGTCGATGTCGAGTATCTTGACCCTGACGCGCTGGCCGATGCTGACTACTTCGGATGGCGAGGAGATGAAGCGGTCGCAGAGCTGTGAGATGTGGATGAGTCCGTTTTCCTTCATGCCGAGGTCCACAAACACGCCGAAGGCTGTGATGTTGTTGACCTTGCCGGTGAGCTCCTGCCCGAGGTGGAGGTCGTCGATCTTGCGTGCGGATTCGTCGTAGACGGGTTCTTCGGCTTTCTCGCGTGGGTCACGGCCGGGTTTCTCGAGCTCAAGGATGATGTCGGTGAGGGTGGGGAGGCCGGCGTCCTTGGTGACGTAGCGGTCGAGCTCGATGTTATGGAGCTGGTTGCGGTTGCGCGACAGTGATGCGATATCGGTGCCGGCATCGGCGGCCATCTGCTCCACGAGTGGGTAGCGTTCGGGGTGCACTCCGGTGTTGTCCAGAGGGTTGGTTCCTCCGGGTATGCGCAGGAATCCGGCGCACTGCTGGAATGCTTTCTCGCCCATGCGGGGCACGGCGAGGAGGTCGGTGCGTGTGGCGAAGGGGCCGTTCTCGGCGCGGTATTTCACTATGTTGGCAGCAAGCGAGGGGCCGATGCCTGACACGTAGCTGAGGAGCTGACGTGAGGCAGTGTTGACGTTGACGCCTACGGAGTTTACGCAGCTGCCCACCACGTAGTCGAGCGACTCACGTAGGCGTGTCTGGTTGACATCGTGCTGGTATTGGCCTACACCGATGCTTTTGGGGTCGATCTTGACAAGCTCGGCGAGTGGATCGAGCAGACGGCGGCCTATGGATACGGCTCCGCGCACGGTGACGTCCTCATCGGGAAACTCTTCGCGGGCCACGTCGGAGGCGGAGTAGACGGATGCTCCCTGCTCAGATACGATGTGTATCTGCACCTTGCGGGGGAAGACTACATCGCGCAGGAAGCGCTCTGTCTCGCGACCTCCCGAGCCGTTGCCTACGGCTATGGCGTCGATGCGGTGGCAGTCAACGAGGTAACAGAGCGTATCGGCGGCTCCGACGAAGTCGTTGGCGGGCGGGGTGGGGTAGACCACCTCATGTTGCAGAAGGTTGCCCTGCTCGTCGAGTGCCACTACCTTGCATCCGGTACGGAAGCCGGGGTCGATGGCGAGGATGCGTTTGCGGCCGAGGGGCGCGTCCATGAGTAGCTGGCGGACGTTGTCGGCAAAGAGCTGTATGGCTGCGGTGTCGCTTTTCTCCTTGGTGGCTGCGGCTATCTCCGATTCTATGGAGGGACGCATGAGCCTGCGGTAGCCGTCGCGCACGGCTGCGCGTACTATGTCGGCGTTGTCGGCCGAGGCGGTGGGCCGGACGAACATGCGCACGAGGCGGTCGGTCATCTCATCGTCGTCGATGGTTATGGCCACTTTGAGGAGTCCCTCCTCCTCGCCGCGGCGCATGGCCAGATAGCGGTGGGAGTTGCATGTGCGGAGTGGCTCGGAGAAGTCGAAGTAGTTCTGGTAGTTGGCAGCTTCCTCTTCCTTGCCGGGGATGACGCGTGAGGATATCACGGCCGAGCGCTGGAAGCGTGAGCGCACTATGTTGCGTGCCTTCTCGCTCTCGCTCACCCATTCGGCTATTATGTCGGATGCTCCGGCTATGGCGTCCTTGGGTGTCGCTACATCGGCGCTGACATATTTTCCGGCTAAGGTCTCGGGGGCTGATGCGGAGTTCTGAGCCATGAGCTGGCGGGCGAGCGGTTCGAGTCCGAGAGCGCGTGCTGCCTGGGCGCGGGTGTTGCGTTTGGGTTTGTAGGGGAGGAAGATGTCCTCGAGAACCACGGGGTCGAGTGTCTCGCTGATTTTCTCTTCCATCTCGGGTGTGAGTGCTCCGCGAGAGCGTATGGTGTCGATGATGTATTCCTTGCGTTTATCGAGTTCGGCGAGGGCAGCATGGCGTGTCTGGACGGCTCTTACCGTCACTTCGTCCATGGCTCCGGTGGCTTCCTTGCGGTAGCGTGCGATGAACGGCACGGTGGCACCTTCGTCGAGCAGACGCAGACAGGCGGCTACATGTTTGCGCAGATGTGTGCCCAGTTCCTTTGTGATTATGTTAGCGTGAACGTTGACCATTTGTTGAATGAAGGAATGAGTTTTGTCAGTGTGTCGGTTTGAGTGTCAGTAGAGTAATCTCGGGTGTCGCTCCGATGCGTGCGGGGAAGCCTACGGTGCCGGCTCCGATATTGACGTAGAGTGCGTGGGTGGAGTCGGCGTCGTGGTAAAGTCCTCCCCACTGTTTGTATCGCCATGCTGCGGGCGACCATTCTGCCACCTTGATCTGCATGGCATGGGTGTGGCCTGAGAGAGTGAGGGCTATGTTGATGGCCGGTGTCGAGGCTATGGAGTCGGCCCAGTGGGCCGGGTTATGGCTGAGGAGTATCTTGGTGACGTTGTCGGAGAGGTCTGGATAGGCGGCGGGGAGTGAGCCGTAGATGGCAAATGGCGGATCGCCGATGTTCTCCACTCCTATCAGGGCCAGGGAGTCGGATCCGCGGTGGAGCATAGTTGTCTCATTGAGCAACAGGCGCCATCCCATCTCCTCCTGGAGGGATTTGAGCAGGGTGAGGTTGGCTTTCTTGGCTATGGTCGATGGCCAGTTGGCGTAGTCGCCGTAGTCGTGGTTGCCGAGAATGGAGTATACGCCCATGGGTGCGTGCAGACGTGAGAGGGGTGCGGTGTGGGGGAGGAGCTCGGAGGTGCGTGAGTTGACGATGTCGCCGGTGAAGACGATGACATCGGGCCGGAGGGCGTTGACGCGGTCCACGAGGTGGCTCACGAAGGTAGTGTCTGTGCCGAAGGTGCCTGTGTGGAGGTCGGATATCTGTGCTATGCGGAGGCCGTCGAAGGCTGCGGGAAGGTCGTCGATGCTCACGGTCACTTCATTGACTTCGGTGCGGAAGCGGTCCACGAGCGCACCCCACCATTCGGTGGCGAGCACGCAAAGAGCCAGAGCCGCGCCTGTCCATGAGAGCCAACGCAGGCGCCTGTGGCCGAAGAATCTCGGCAGGCATGCCAGGATGTCGGTGATGACGAAGACGTATTTGGCCACGTAGACTGTGAGGAAGCCGAAGAGCATCCACATCACGGCTAAGAGGGTGGCATTGTCGCCGTCGCGGCGGGGTATCAGTATGGCCACCAGCGCCATGAGTATCAGTAGCGCGGAGATGATGAGATGGATGCGGGAGGGGATGCGGGAGGTGCATCTGCGCCGCAGCACTCGGTAGATGTAGCCGTCAGCGGCGAGACTGACAGCCATGAGTATTATGGCCGGAAGAAACGGTATGCGCATCTTGGTGTCTGTACAGGGGGGGATTGGTGAGGAGAGAGGGGAGGGTATGGTGGTATTTGTGTGAGGGCAGGGAGGAGGGTCAACAGTAGCCGGCGGCGAGGAGCTTGTTGCGCAGGGGATTGGCATACATGGTGTACATGTATGTGCGCATGAAGTTGCGCTCCTGGACGGTTATGTCGGTGACGTCCACCTTGTCGAGCTGTCCTTCTATGTAGGCCGTGACGGCTTCGGCCTCGGCAGGAGTATAGCGGTCGGCATACATGTCGGAGTCAAATGCGCGGTCGTAGGCCACGTAGTTGATGGGGTATATCTTGTATCCGCCGTGAATACCGCAATCGATATGGCGGCATACGAGCCTGACGGCTTCCTGTTTGTCCATGTCGGCAGGCATTGATCTGAGGAGTGGGGATATGCTTGATGCGAATGAGATGTGGACTCTTCCCTTCATGCCGAGCAGTCCGGTCTCCATCGAGAAGAGGTCGTCGTGCTGGCTTTTCTTGAACTCGGGATCGCGGTGACGCAGGAGGTACTCGCGTGTCTTCAGATAGTCGTTGGGGTCATATTCGTACGATATGGCCACGGGGAGAATGTTGAGTTCGGCGAGGCTGCTTGCCATAGGGAGCTTGCTTCCGAGGGCGAGCATCTTTATGACGCTTTCCTGGGTATGGTCGCTGGAGTCTTTGGCTCTGCCCTGGCGCTGTGCTATCCATATGCTCTCGTTTTTGACGGTGAGGGCATGGTGGATGTAGCCTGACAGCTGGCGGGCTGCGTCGAGGGCCTGACGTGTGGGGAGGTTGCGCTTGACAATGAAGCTGCCGTTGAGTTTCACCAGATGGGTTATCCAGTCATATATGAGTAGATTGTCGCCTATAGCCACCTCGCTTGTGCGCATCCCTTTGCGTATGAAGCACAGGTTGATGAACGATGCATCGAGCACAATGTCCCTGTGGTTTGATATATAAGTATATGCTTTTGCAGGATCCACGTGGTCAAGACCTGTGGCGGTGATGCCGGAGGTGGTGTGGCTCTCGAGCCGCTCCAGGAAGTGGCCCATGATGCGGATCTGGAAGTCCTGCTTGCCTTTGCAGCTCTCAAGCATCTTGACAAAGTCGCTGTAGTCGATCTCCGGGAGTACCCATCGAACTGCATGTTCAAAGCCCGGCTCTTTCACCAAGAGAGCTATATGCTCGGCGAAGTGTGAATCGTCATAGGGAGCTATATCGGAAAAATCTGAAAACTGTGCGTCCATTACGCGCTTGTATGAATATATGTAAATATATATAAGTAAGTAAATGACAGCCGTCCGGACTGAGGGAGAGATGGCTCTCCGGACACTTGATCCAAGTGGCGGCAGACATCTGCTGCTCTATGCGCTACGGCATGGTGCCTCTTATGTCTTACAACCGAATAGATGAAACAATAGTTGGGTCAAAGGTAGATATTTTTGTTAAAATTTGCAACAGTGGAGATGGAAGGTACGGAGAAATTAAGAATTTTTCGCAGTGATGAAAAAAATCTTGGCAAAGCCCTTGCAGATTGAAAATATATTCCTACCTTTGCACCGCTGAACCCGCTGAGACATGCGGCTGAGGCAAAGACAATACCCGAGGAAAGATGCCGGAGTGGTCGATCGGGGCGGTCTCGAAAACCGTTGTCCCCTTACGGGGACCGGGGGTTCGAATCCCTCTCTTTCCGCAATAGACTAAACAAGATCGCTGTAACACATAAAGTTACAGCGATTTTTATTTTTATTTTTATTTGAAACAGAACTAAAATGGGGCAGTCGCAAAAGTCCGTTGAAATGTTAAAATTCAGGCACACAGTTTGCAGAGTCTGAAAAGGAAGAAAGGTACGTCAGTGACACCATGGAATTGCGAACGGAACGCCTTTACCTTAGAGTTGAACGATTCGGCAAAAGCATTGGTGGAACGGGTGTCAGAAAAGTTCAGGATCGTATCATGATGGTTCTGGAACGTGTTGAGGACGGTGATGAACTGGTTTCCTGTACTTAATTGCTCCACCTCGTTATACCACCTTGCCAGTCTGAGCCTTGCGGTAATCTTCACGGCTCATGTACTCTCGTTCCTCGAGCCAGTAATCATGTCTGTCGTCACCAGTCTTGTAATCTACAAAATCAAAATTGTCTGTTATTATATCCGGAAATACTGTTCTTAATACTTGCCATTGTTTCATGCCACAAAGTTAGCGATCTTTAATGTTTTTAACAACGGACTTTTGCGACTGCCCCGGATGTTACGCCCGTGACTGTCGGCTTATTTGATCCATAATGGAATATCAGTGGATAGCGTTAATCTCCCGTTGTAATATATCAAGGAAGCGGGCGGCGTGTGCGCCATCCATTTGAGTGTGGTGGAATTGAAATGAAACAGTGAGAGTGGTTTTTAATAACCGTTTTCTATATCTGCCCCATATCATGAACGGGTTGTTGAAGATGCCGCTGTACATCCCCACCGCTCCATCAATATCATATTGGGCGAGTGCGGAGGTACCGATTACCATACTTTCGGACAGGTCGTGATTCTCACAGCTTTCAGCGACTTGTCGGGTAAGACGTAGATATTCGGAATTGAATGTAGTCAAATCATCGGAGAATGGTACATCGCACGAACTGACTTCGCCCTGACTGTTTGCCACGATAGTGTTTACGGCGAGAGAGTCATACTCAATAAGTTTGCCATCAACCGGGAGCATCTGAAATTCCTTCACCTGCGAGGCGGCATGCCCGATGCACCAGCACATGAGCATATTGAATTTAAGCCCACGCTTACGGCTCACTTTCAATAATCGGGTAACATTGAGCGTTTTGAAGAACGTCACCATTGGCATCGGAGCATTCATCCACATATCGAAGGCGTAGGCTCTCGTTGTTTCCTTCGGGTTTACTTCTTTCATTTTTTACGGCAAAGTTAGCACATTGCCGTTGCCTCCGATAGAAGAAAAGGGACATTCAGAAAGGCGAGGCAAACAAATCAGAATACACCGGTTGTGTTTTCAGCAATTCCGCCGGAGTGATTCCGGAATAGCGGCGGCACTCACGGATAAAATGTGATTGGTCCGCGTACCCGCATGAAAATGCAATGTCGGCAAAATTTCGGTTGCCGTTCTGCATGAGCCATAGCGATTTCTGAAAACGGGCCACATTGGAATACTCCTTTGGTTTCATCCCAACAGCATTAAAAAACACTCGCTCAAACTGTTTCCGGCTCAGGCAAGCGAGTTGCGCCATATTCTCCACGCTGATAGTATTATCATGGAATAACAGTTTCAACGATGCTCCCACTCTTTTGAAATTGTAAATTGCAGTATCCTCCAACCTTGATAACAGCCACTTCTCAATTATCTTGATAGCCTCGGCCGCATCATCGGCATTAAGCACATCATTGGCAAGTATATTCAGACTTTTATCACCGAGAGAATAACCGTCAATCTCCTGATTGTAAAATGATGATACCGGAATATTGAACATTGTGCCGATGGCATGAGGATAGAACACCACGACAATGGTTTCAACATCGCCCGATGATTGAATCCTTGCCGGAAAGTTGACTTGACCGCTTATCGAAAATCTTGCTTGTTCTGCCTCTAACTCAGGTATATAAAATCGGCTGCGACGATGAAAAATCAGTTGCGGGCATCCGATTGGAAAGGTCAGTACCGACATATCCTCGCTTGTATCAAACGTCCAATAATAGCGGATGTATAGTCTCAATGCCTCACCAGGCTTAAGAACGTTCATTTTGCCAATGACAATATTTTGCTGACAAAACCCGACTTGGCCTCGGTGTAAGCATCGCGGTTGTTTCGATATTCTAGCAACAGACTCAATTTCAGGTTTTCGTATTCAATCGCCATTTCGTGATGTGCGTTCAGATAATCCCGGAAGATAATTTCATCGTTGTCTCCGGCTCTATGGACATGGATATGAAAAACTTTCTCGGCATAACCCTTCGGAGTATATCCCTTGTTGAAGCTCATTTGCATATCGCTCTCGGCCATACAGATATATCCGGCATCAACGAGCATATTCTTTACCATTTCCCAATCCTTATCTCTATCAATCTCAACAAGAATGTCAATGATCGGTTTGGCGAAAATCCCATCAATTGCTGTGCTTCCTATATGGCTAATTACAGGATGAAATGTTGAAAGAATGAAACCAAGCGAACGGATTTCATCCTGTGCCCATGAAGCCCATTCACCACTATGTGGCACAAGTTCTATCGGAAACAGTTCCCATAGTTCTGCCAGTGTCATGTCTTCCAATCGCTTTGCCATAGTTGATTAATTTTTCAAACCGCTTATTATCAACAGTTCTTCAATATTTCCGCATTGAATAGCAGCTATATGATTCTTTATCTTCTCAGAAGGCCAGTCCCACCATTTCAATTCCAGTAATTTAGCCCCGACATCAGGAGCAAACCGTTTGCGTATTTCTTTTGCAGGAACACCACCGACGATTGAATATGGCTCTACATCTTTTGTTACAACCGCCCGTGTACCGATAATTGCACCGTCGCCTATGCGGACTCCGGCCATGATTACAGCATCGTAACCAATCCAGACGTCGTTACCGATGACAATATCGCCCTTGTTGTCCCATGCTGTGGAAACTTCAGATTTAGGCAAGTCCCATTCCTCAAAAAAGAGAGGAAAGGTATATGTCGAGAGTGATTTAAGTGTATGATTAGCACAGTTAAATATGAACTTTGCGCCGCACGCTATCGAACAAAATTTTCCGATAATCAATCTGTCGTGATTTATCGGATAATGATACAGCACATTGTTCTTCTCAAAGTCGCGCGGATCATTCACAAAATCATTATAGATTGTGAAATCTCCTACTTCGATGGTAGGTTTTGTAATTACTGACTTTAGATATACCGTTTGAGTATCGCCGGTTCTCGGATATATAATGTTGGGATTGGGATTCATCGCTTGTAATTACGTTTTATTTCGTCTATGGATTTGCCGCCGATACCGAAATTTTCATCAGGTAGTTCCTTGATGGTTACAGTGAAGAACTGCTCCGGGATATGTGTTATCTCGGAGGCTGTTGCTGTGAGCCGTTCAATCAATTCTTTCTTTTGTTCTGCGGTGAGTTTTCCGCTTTCAATGGATATGTATGGCATGGCTTACAGGAGTGTTTGTAAAGACTCATCGCAGAACATTGTAGGTGTAAATTCCACTATTTGATAGTCGGCGATGCCATTGATGTTGAACGGGTCTTGCGAGATAATAGTGTTGACAGCCTCGCGGTCGGTGGCTTTTATCATTATCACACCACCGATGCGTGGATTCTGCGGCCCTGATGCGATAAAATCCCCGGCGGCATAGTGCTCGGCAAGATAATCGCGGTGAGCCTGAAGATATTTGTCAACCTCGCTCAGAGGCTTCTTGTATGTAAGAATCACTATGAACATAGTTGAATCTTTTGAATTATTTTTCGGTCAACTGGCGCACTCTGCGACCGAATATTATTGATGCGGCCGATGCTGTCGCAACGCAAGACATAGGTGCAAGAGAATTGAGAGCATCGAAACAAGCCCGGATGAATGCTATTATTGCAATTGCAGCAAATACATACTGCATTATCCGATAAAACCTAATTGTTCTCATATTGCTATTTCATTTCATGATTCTTATTTAAAATCCTTTAAGGATTCGAAATTATTCGGCAATAGCCTTTAGACTGATATGAGCGAATTCGTGATCAATCCATATTGTCGCTTCTTCTCCGATAAAACGTAGCAGTATATAATTTGGATCTTCGGGACCTTCATGAAAATGATTTATATACCAATCCTGCCACATCACCTTTCTTATATGCGGGTCGGTAATAATTTCCACACGCCCTCTTAGACATACACTTGAACCCTCTCTATCATAGCAAAGCCCGGCCTTGTCGTTTTGATGGAAGTCATTGACTTTGACAGAGTCGGCACCTGTGGCCATCCAGACCTCGTTGCAGCCGTTGGTCACACCTTTTGCCATAGGTACGGGACGAGGGTATCCAAGTGGATTTACCGAAGCTATCACAACGTGAGAGCATTTACCGAAAAGTAACTCGGCCTTTTTGATTAATTGTTTCTCTTTTGAGGTCATTGGTCGTTTCCTTATTTGCCCACTCAGTCCGCAAAGGGCAAGTTATTGAAAATAGCAGAAGCGCGGACTGCCAATGCAACATTCTAAGTCGAAGGTCGTAGGAAACCTAAATGCACGAATGTAGAATAGCAGCCCACGCCATATGCGTGAGAACCGCTATGCTATCCTTGTGCAGTGTCTTGAATTTCCTACGTTCTCGACTTACAAGAGAGCATACCGCTTTTTATTTTCCAAAATGTCGTGGATAGACCTACGCCTATCCACATGCAAAGTTACAAATTTTTTTGAAGATTTTAACGATTGAGCGTGGTGACCCAGTTGATTTTCGGTTGAGGTCACTACATTTTCTGCCACTGATTATAGTTAAACTCTGTTAACGTTTGGGGCTGCGAGGCTGTGGCTTGGGGTTGAATGATGGTGAATGGCTATGAATATTGTGCCAATTTGCGTTGTTTATCAACAAGTTGCGTATGGAGCAAAATAGATATATATTCACCGCGACACGCATAACCGACAATAGTTCAGCAATTTACGGTTGGTGTGGTGACTTTTGTGGTGACTCGGAGGGGTATAAATGAAAGAAAGACCGCTAACTCATTGAGAATTAGCGGTCTTCTGTGGTGCCACCAGCACTATAAAAGTTAAATTATTATCAATCTCAATAAATTCAATTTTACATAATGTACTGATAATAAAGCAAATTAAACTATATTAAATTTAATCTGATTCAGTGGGATTGAGAATTTATAGGTAACTTTATAGGTAACTTTTTGAAAAGTTTACTAACTTTGCAGTCGTAATATCAACCTCAATTAATCGACCGCGCTATGGCAAGAACTCTCTCCAGATTCTACTTCCTGAAAAAGGACGAGAATAAAGATAAGGCAACCCTGTTTGTGAGGGTGCAGGATCCCTCAAGGAAAATCGACGTGCAGTTTGCAACTCGTATCAAGGCAAGCGTGCTGGAATGGAAGGCGGCTGTTGCGGATGAAAATTCTTTGGCGCGTCATCGTAAGCAGAATCCGAAACTTCACGATATGCTCGGACGCATAGAGGTGATGCTTGACCGTGAAATGTCAGCACCGCTGTTTGACCGAGAACATGTCAAAGCTGAGATTCTCGCTATCTCCGATCCGGAAAAATCGGAAATCCTACGTAAGCAACGTGAGGCCGAGGAAGCTGCGCGTATGGAAGATGAGCGTATCCGCATCGAACAGGAGCGTTTGGTACGTGAAGGGATTGAAGAGGAACGGGCAAAAATTTGGAATTTCCTCAACCAATTCTGTGCCGACATAAAATCGGGTAAGAGGCTAAACGGTAATGACCGCTACTCAGCAGGGACAGTAAAGGCATGGTACAGTTTTATGAAGCTGTATGATGGCTTTGACCGCAAGCATCGGTTCACATGGGATATGGTCAACCGTGAGTTTGTGACTAAATTCCTTGCATATATGGAAAAGCAGGGATATATGGTCACGGCTCAGAATAAATATCTTGTCACGCTTCGTGCGCTTGTCGGGTATGCCTATACCGATGGCATCCACAACAATGACCGCGCCACCAAATGCTTCTCGAAAAAGAAAATCGAGGAGCGGGACAAAGCGGCAGAGATATACCTAACCGAAGCGGAACTTCAAGCGTTATACGAAATGCCGTTGACCGGGCTTCATGAACAGGTGCGCGACATATTCCTTGTGGGTTGTTACACCTGCCAACGTGTCAGCGACTACAATAATATCTCGAAGGATAGTTTCACTACCACCGCTAAGGGAACACCTATTATCCGTCTCATTCAGCAGAAGACACGCACCGAGGTCAAAATTCCTATCATGAATCCCAATCTGCAAGCCATCTGCGAGAAATACAATTACAACATTCCGTCTGTAATCGACGTGATAATCAACCGCTACATAAAGCAGATATTGAAAGAGTTGTCGGAGAAAGTGCCATCTCTCGCACTTAAAGTTCCGACCAAACTCACTATGAAGCAGAAACAAAATCTCGCCAACGGAAAAATCGAGATTGAAAACAACGACAAGGGAGAAGTGGTCATGCCACGCTACAACTGCGTCACAACACACACCGCCCGTCGTAGCGGCATTACCATCATGTATTTGTCGCACAAATACACCATCGTCCAGATGATGCACGTCAGCGGTCACAAGACCCAAAAGACATTCATGGACTACATCAAGCTATCCTCTGACGAAATCGCCGACGAGATAGATGCCATAGCCAATCCCAATAAGAGCGAAATATTCTAAATTTTAATGGCCGTAGAGTTCTGGAAATCAAAATAAAAGTTGTAATTTTGTATATATGAACGACCTCACAGTATCAAATATCGAGCGGCAGAATGTACTGAACAACAATTATGCCCTTCAAGCCATCCAAGAAAACTTGGATGTTAATGGCCTGCGTTTTCATGAACAACTTCTTTTCACGACCAAAATGGTCGCTGATTTTTATGATGTCGATGAACGAACGATTAAGCGTTATGTGCAGGAGCACGGAGACGAACTACGTGATAATGGATACTTTTTAAGTGAGGGTAATTCATTGAAAGAATTAAAGTTGCATTTTGTTGGGGACATTAATGTCCCTAAGTTTACACGGCAACTTGGGATTTTCCCGTTTCGTGCATTCCTGAATATTGGAATGCTCCTTACAGAGAGTGAAAAAGCGAAACAACTACGCACGCGGATACTTGATATTGTTATAGCAACAATCAATAGTCGTGCCGGAGGTGGTACCAAATACATCAACTGGCGTGACCGGGATTATCTGCCTACCGCTATAAAGAGTGAAAACTATCGCAAGAATTTCACTCGGGCTGTCGGCAAATATGTTGACGGACTTCCTACATATAAGTATGAGCAGATAACCGACCTGATTTATAAGTCGGTTTTCCGGGAAAATGCCAAAGAGTATCGTGAGGTGCTTCGTTTACAGAACGAGGAGAATGTGAGGCATACACTTTATGCGGAAGTTTTACTTTGCATTTCATCATTTGAGAATGGTGTGGCACATGAGATTGTGAACTGCTACTCCAATAATGGGAATAGACAACTGACCATCGAAGAAGTCAAGACTATTATCGACAAATTGGCATCCTCTCCGATGATGGAACCATTCATCAATGACGCAAGATCCAAAATGGCATCACGTGACGTAGCATTCCGTGATGCCTGGCATGGCAATCTTGCCGAGTATCTTCGTGCCGTCACACCTGATGAATTTGATAAATTTATCGGCGATGCTTCAATAGACTTCGACAATATCCTCGAAGCCAACCGGGAAGTTCTTAAACGCCTGAAACAAGCCGATGATGATGAGGAATGAGGAACTGAAGTACATAGACTACGATGAGGCTCTCGTGGTCTATGCCAAGACCGTTGCCGCAAGCGGAGGCGGTCTGCAAGGCGTGAAAGATGAAGGAGGAATCAGAAAAGTGCTTGACTTCGTTCAGAATGACCTGTATTATCCTACTTTCGTTGACAAACTCACATATCTTGTGTTCGGCTTATGCACAGGTCATTACTTCGAGGACTCCAACAAGCGCGTGGCTCTGACAATCGGAGTCTGGTTTCTTGTGCATAACGGTTATTACTGGCACGCCTGCAACTTCATGCAGTGCATGGAGGCAATCATATACCACGTTGCCGCAGGACGCATCGACAAAGACCTGCTTCAACGCATCATCACCTGTTATATGGCAAACGAGGACTACCCCGAAGACCTTAAACTCGACATTATTTACGCAATCAATGACGAAGAGATAGTCTAAATAGTTATATATTTGAAAAATTTTGCATCTATATAGAAACAAATACCTATATTTGCATGACAAATCTCAAAACCATGAATGAAAGAACTCTCAAAAAGAATAAAGTGAGTCAATTTCTCTTGAGGATTGATCTTGAGAAAAGTGCTGTAATAGATTTCAGAAATTTATCTGAAATACTTGCAGACGACTATAGTACGACTCAAACAGAGTTACACGTTAATTATTGCGTTAATATTAATGCAGGACAGGTGAACAAAGAAGACTATATAAAATTCGTCCTAAAATCGCCTGGTGTAAAATTAACGCTTGACTCTTTTCAGAAATGTATTACAATTGAGTCAAACAAATACGAAGACAATTCGATTTACAAGAATCGAATTGCGAAAATCATAAGTATTCTTACTTCAACCAATCCCGGGCTTAATTCTGAAAGAATTGGTCTAAGGTATATTAACGTTTTCCCTTGCGAAAAAATATCAGATATATCTAAAATTTTAAATGCGTCTGATGCAAAGAGTGTTAAAGACTCACTTTCTCATGACAATATAGCTAGATCCATTTTTATTCAGGAATTCCAGCATGAAGATTGTATGTCTCGAGTTCAATTTGGTGTATTTAACAAATTCTATCCCTCTATAATAGCAAATTACGATATTACTTTAGATATTGATGTCTATTGCTCTGGTCTCATTTCAATTGACAATTGGAATGAATTTATTAGGAGGTATAACCATCTTGCATATGAGACCTTTATTTCATATATCCGTGATAAATATTTAGAGTCTTTGAAATGAATGAAAATAATGAAGATATAATTACTGATTTCCTTGAGGACCTACCTAAGGATCAAACTGAATTTGTATACAATCCAGACGCTAAGCCTCAAAGAATAATAAGACTTTATAAGGTAAGTTATGACGCAAATATCGGCAAAGACGAGAAACACCCCATTGACCAGGGTAAGCCAATGTGATATTTTTCATGATTTAGAAGTGGTACAGGACGTCATTCCGAATTGCAATGGAATAGAGGTTGTTTCACTAAAATTCCCTTTGATGATTTGTTTGAATCAAGATTGTGACTTAAATAGTGACAGTAGAGATAAACAGAATCCATCATCAAACAAAGATTGTCGATTGCTTCATCTGATTTTTGCACCTGTCTTTAATTTTGATTTATTTAGACAAGGAAAACATTGGGGTGAAATTTTTCAAACAGGACAAAATTATAATCCCAAGAAAACAGACGGAAAAAAGATCATGAACAACGAGGATCCTAGATTTCATTTTTTACACTTTGAAGACAAGGGCCTCTTTCCAGATTTAGTTATTGATTTTAAGCATTTTTATACAGTCAGTACAGAGTATATCAATAATAATCTTGATAAGAGGGTATGTAGTATTGATGATTTATATCGCGAAAAAATCAGCCAACGATTTGCATACTATCTTTCTAGAATTGGCTTACCCGATAAAATAGATCTACTCTAAGGAGTTTAACCTCAAAGGGAAAGGTTGATTGAGTTTTATAAGATATAATTTAGATTTCTAATATTTGTAGTTTGGATTTAGTTAAAGGAGACAATGAACTTTCAGGGGTGAGTTAGGAGAAAACCAATTCATCAGAGATGGAGGCGATGTATTCGTTTCGTTTTTGACAGAGATGGCGAGAGGTCATTGTTGACTTTTAGTTGTTGTGAAATATGAAAAAATACTCGGCCTTCAGTGTATACGTTGCGAGATTTCGCTGGAATTACTTTGCTATTCTTGTGTCTTCTCAACGGCAACGGGATTCTCTACAACAAAGATGGCACCAAGCGCATCGCCGACAACACCCTCGTGGTCCTTACCCTCATGATTGCCGAAAGCCGCGCAGAAGAGAAAGATAGAATTATAAAAGTCATCGTCAGCCTTATCAACAAGAACAACTTATTATTCTTGCCGTTCTTTTATCATTGGTCGCTTTTCTTTTTAAGGGTCTATATAAGAAGGTTAGATTTAGCTCGGGGATTTTGTTAAGAGCTAAACCTAACCGAGTATTTTGATGGGTTCCTAATTTATTATGCTTTCGCTTTCATCTGAATGTTTTAAAGCATTATCTAACACTACTTTTTTACTTGTATTGGCGTAGCAATAAACACAGAAGTGACGACATGTGTTATACATGCCAATGTCCTTACTTATCATACATCCACACAGCTTTCTTTGCCCTTTATCTTTAATATTCTTTTGTTTTTTAGGTATTTCAGGTATATCTCCGAATAAATCAGGCTTCGGAAGCTCGCCGGTTCTCAAGTAATATAACAATTCCTTGTCATCAGCGAATACTCGTTCCATTAAACGGTCATCGATGCAACGATTATGTTCTATCCCCAATGCATCCAGTTCTATGGATTCAGCACAAGTCGCGAGAGTTAATTCCCAGTCACTCTGTTTCCAAATTTCGCGAAGTTTTACAAGTCCGTCTATAATTTCTTTTCGCTGTTCTTCGGTGCCTTCACCATTTTCGACGTTCTCTTTTGTAAAAAAAGTAGTTTCTTTAACGAGGTTGTTTTGAACCTTGCGATAAGCTTTTATATCAACAAAACTGAAAACGAGCTTGCGAGTATAGCCTTTAAGTTGATTACCGATATGCCAAACTTTTGTCAAAATGGAGCGTGGCGAAATACCCGAACATATAAGTATAGGGTCGAATCTCCATATTATTCTATCAGGGCCAATTAAATCGGACAATTTCTTGAAGGCTTCAATACGTGATTTAATAGGAGGAAGATTTGGCTCAAGTTCTTCATTAATATAATCATTAAGAGTGACTTGAAAATAGTAATGAATGCCTAATTCATCAAGAATATGAAGATACGGAATAATTGGCTCCGGATTCTTAGTCCAAAACACAACTACCTTACATTTGGAAAAGGAAATATACTGTTTTTGTTGGTTGAATGGATTTATCCAAGTACAATATCCCCTTTCCATACGGTTAAAGAACCATTTGGAAAAGAAAGCCGGAATATCTGTTGAACGGCTTGCAGATATGATAACCGGAGCAGATGCCTCAACCTTATTGCCGGAGTCCGTTATGACAATAACTTTATCTGACATAAAATTTTTTCAGAAATTCAATAATATCTGGAATCAATATTTTAGCTGCGTACTTCTTTTTTGCCAAATACCGGCCAAAAGCATCAATCGTCGCTGTGTTTTCCCTGCTTGCCTTTGCATAATATTGAGAATTCTTCCCCTTTGCATATTCATCTTGGAACCACTTAAGGTCTCTATGAACATCATCCCATAATTCGATGGGGATAATGCTCTGCAAATATTTCCAGATGTTTTCATCGAACACAAAAACCAATATATTGGTATCGTTGTCCTTATTATTTCGGGAAAAACCGTTTGCCATAGGAGCAGACTCTCTTCTATCTTTCCTTGAGAAAAATTCCTTTGTTCCTTGCCATATTTGGCCAAAGCTGCTTGAAGGACTCTGTGATTTGTTGTCCCTATGTCCTTTAACATCGTTCTCAAAGGGTAAACATGGTTGAGCACTTGGTTTAACCGCTTGTAACTCACTGCCCATATGCTTGTCTCGCGATGTTTTAGCAACATAATCCGGAGCGATGTAATCACGTAGAGTTTGCCATGGTTTTAGAGTCGGTTTCCAGCCATACTCTACGAAATCGTTCAGCAAAGATACAAATTTTATCGGATTTGTATCTTTGCCGAATTCATCTAAAGCACGGTATAATCCCGCTCGTAAACTTTCTCGTTTGTCTTTCTTTTGATTTTTAACAATCGTAGATTCAAAGAAAGATATTACTCTCCTCCGAAATCTATCCGGGGATTCGTTAGAGGTAATATCCTGCGTGCCTTTTCGACATTCAGACTGTAGTGGTGGCGTCGGCGTAGTTTGTTGTACTTCCGAGCAGGAAAGTATAAAATCAGAGTTACCAAGAACACTTTCCACTTGGTGGTAAAGAGTGACAACTGATGAACGATTAAATCCATCGAATAACGAGCGAGGGATTGACACATAGCCAATCATAGCTCCCCACATAGCAAGTGCATATCTATAGTTGCATATTGCATTGACCTCAAGATATGATTTTAGGCTTTCATAGTCTTCACCCTTAAGGAGAAAAGCAGCAACACTCTGTAAAACCGAATCTGAAATATCCGTAAGTTCAAACGGTTCGTACTTGCTAATGTTTTTTCTCATTCGGTCAAAGTATGCTTGTACCTCTGAGTCCTGCCACTGGATACCTCTATCCTCTATTATTGCCTTCAATGTCTTAACAACATTGACTGCCACATCTTTACGGTTAATACGTATTTCTTCAAGGGATGGGATGAGATTATCCCATATAATACGATATAGGATTTTATTGAATAAATCACTTTCCTCATTTTCAGTTGAGAGCATTACCGTATTAAAAGAAGCTCGGTCAACATCTAGAGAGTCTTTGAAGGATAGATGTTTAAGCCGTTCCTTGTTTTCATGAAAGATGGAAGTCTTAGTATGCGTGGCAAGTTCCTGATTATATTGCTCATAACCTTTAGTGCCAATGAGCGAATATGAACTGAGAGGTTTCCGAAGAGTAAGATTTTGCGCTGAAAGGAATTTTGATTTTGCAGCTGTCTCAACACCAAGATCTCTAAGCAACTGGTCAATATTAACTGATGTTACTTCAGTGCTAAATTCAGGTTGATTTGAAATGACGGTTTTCAAATATTCATTCCACCTTGATTTAGCAAGGCGTTGTATCGGGTCGAATTTAGTATATTCTGAATCCAGTGCGACCAATTCAGATTTCAATGCATCTGGGATAAATGCGTCATTCCTTGTAGATGATATTATGTCGTAGATTCTTTTCTGGATTCTAAGGAGGTTTGCGGTTTCTGAAGTCCGAGAAAGCATACAACCTATTGCGTATCCCCAAATGAAGCCCTTTACCTTGTTGTAGGCATTTTCGGAATACGCTGCTTCAACATTTTGAATGTTGATGTTATCCACACAATTCGTAAGGATAGCCCCTTGTTCAGACGGTTTTACGCCACTAAATCTGTATTTGAAGAATTCAAAAAGTTTACACTTCGCGCTATCTGAACAGTTATGATAGACATAGTCCATTTCGTCTCTCTTATAAAAGAGAAGTCTTGTATTAGCCGGCGATAAGTGGATTGGATTTGCTGTAGCAAAAATATCTGTGTCATCGCATGTGCCCACAAAGGAAAGCCCATTCTCCTCTGGAGAAGTAAGGTCAATCTCAACCACCATGCGATAATTTACACGAGTATCATCATAGATGTTAAATCTCGGCACCTTAGAAAATGCTAAGGTGCAGTAATCAAACTGCTGCAACTCCTCTAAGGGTTCAAAGTGTGAATATCCGAACTCACGCTTTCTACATTCACGAGCGGGAGTAACACATTCACACGAAAGAATACTGTCAGCGTTAAGAGATGAGGTTGGTATATATAGCTTCATATTATTCAAATAACATCGTCATCATCGGACGAGTTGTAAATAGGGGAAGATGGATTCGGAAAAAAATCACATAAAGTCCCCGAATATCCAATATATAGACGTTCGCTGCATCGTGTCATTGCAACGTAGAGAGCCGCGCGTTTGTCTGGAGAGAACGACATTTCGCAACCGGGGATAAAGACATCCTTGAATTGGAGGCCTTTGGCACACCACCATGTCATTATCTTGGGGTTGTTAGAATGGAAATCCAAATCCATTTCTGTCTCTTGATTGGCATTATACTTAAACTCACAAGTAACACCTTTCTGCTTGAGATAGTTCTTTACGTACTCTACAGACATCTGACCCTTATCGTTGGTGTTAAATGGTAGTAATATTCCTACATTAGTGAGAGACCTGTTCTTAATGATTTCCGCTATTTTGTCAAGCTGTTCATCAAAATTCCGTGCAAGAATAAGGTTTGGTTTCTCTCCGTCACGTTTGCATTTTAGCTCAAGGTCTTCCACTTGACCGACTGGTTCCCCAAGACGTGCAATGGCCTTGGTTAAACGATAATTGAAATATAGAGGATCTGCGGAAACTCCAAGGAGATGTGCAGTATCCTCCACGGATTGAGTAGGTGTGCTGAACCCCATAATGGATTGTGCTGAATCTCCGAAGAAGAAACAATACTCACCGTACTCACGAATCTCATCAATCTGTTCACGAGTGAAATCTTGGCACTCGTCAACAATCATATACTTCACTTTGCGTTTGTTATGTCGCCATAGATGATAGTGTGAGACGTTTCTAAGACCGAGTGACCTCATCCCGTCTTCAAAGTATTTTCGCAAAGTTTTAGTATATACTATTATAGCATAGCTATCTCCAGATGCCGCCAACTGTTTGGCCTTATGTAACGCAATCAGCGATTTGCCACTTCCCGCGCTTCCAGTCACAACCATTGAACGATTGTTCTTTTTGTCAATGAGTTGGCGTTGGAAATCATCCAAACTCGCGTAATCGATATAAAAATCAGATTCAGGCATTATATTGTCTTTTATTTATAGAGTTTACATTCTGAGTTGTTGAAAACCTCTCTGACATGTGTTGCATCAAGGTTTAGTTCATTTCGAGTTATAAGGCGCATTGCAAATTTACTATGGTCTTTAACCTTTGCTGAATGTGATATATATACATCCTTTTTATAGAAACAGCTATGTTTGCAAGGCCCACGTAAAGTCTGACCTGAACAAGGTGCAATCGATTTGAAAAGCCCCTTTGATTTAGATATGAAGGTATTAACACCAAAGTTCATAATCTGTGGCAGGAATAGACCATTTTGCTCATTTTTAGTCGTAACATCTATGATGGTCATGATTCCAGTTTTGCATAATAGTGGTGCAAAAATCTTTGCGAAGAATTCATATCCGTTGTCTTCAATACGCTTTTTGTTTTCAAATTCGCCTATAGCCTTTGATGTTATTATGAAGTCGAAATCTGTGCCTATGATGTTGGATATTGTCGATAAATCGGATTCAGACTCAATGAAACATGGAGCAACAACAAATTCAACTTTGTTCCGTTCTCTTGAATTATAGCAGTTAATAATATTTTCGAGCAATCTGAGCGAATTGTGGTTACCATCAATACCTATTATTTTAATTGATAGATTTGATTCCACATGATTCTCAAGTGCGTGTAAGAAACCAAAAAGTTCACCACCTGTTCCACACCCGAAATCAAGGATTCTTACCACCTTTTTAGATTCTAATATGGATACGATTGAAGGGTCATGCAAGATTGAATCCAAAGTCACAAAACCTTCAGCAAAACTTCGAGGGAAATATGTGCCAAGATACACTTTACATTCTTCCTTATTCAAATCAAGATTATAAGAAAATCTGGTAAAAGAAGGTTGATATTTGGCGTTAAGCCTTTTGAAAATAAAGTCATCAAGCCACGAGGGTAATTTTGTCTCAATGGAATTACCTCTGTATGGTGTTTCCTGTCTTTTTGGAATGTGACATGATTTGATTCTGATTTTTTCTTCGGAGTTCTGATAATTTTCAAATTCAAAATCACCCTCACCCCAAACGATTACTCCTGATGATAGGGACAACACATCTTTATTGAACAATCGTTTCAGTGTATTAATATATGAAACTGCTTTTTCTGTCTGAAGAATGGCAACATATTCGGATTTAAACGGTAATGTCTTATCCATTATAGTTTCAAAATCACTATAATGTACTACCATCAATTTATAATCTGCAGACAATCCCAGCGCTGGCAGGACAAGTCCATCGATAAACTGAGTATATTCATTCTTTATCGAATCAGCTTCTTTTTCAAAATTGTTAAATTGAGTAGCTGTTGTCATATGTGCAGATCCGGGTGGGGAAAGGATGTTTTCAATAGGCTTATCAATATCTTCATAATCCGGAATATCATATCTTGAAGGCAAGATATTCACATCAACAGAAAAACGTGAATCGACGAATTCATCCAAAAGCCCAAGTTTTGGGATTAAATCAAGTATTTGTTCATTAGAAAGATTGAAATTAGTGGTTGTTATGTCTTCGATTTTATCAATGAAATGACTTGAATCACAAACATGGAGCCAACTTTTGACCTTTTCTGATAGATCGTTTTGTAATAATATTGGTTGCGAAAATACGACAAGAGAAGGAATATCTTTCAGCATCTTGTTGGGTAAAATCCGTCCTTCTTTCAGGCCATTTTTTAGAGCCACATGATTTAACTTTGCTTGTTGGTATACAGATTTTCGAGAACCTCCTTTAATAATCGTTCCGTCTGCAAGTGTCCATGGCCCATTTTCGACGGCTTTAATTTCGCCTCCGTAATTCTTAAATTCTATAGAAATTATAGCGTCTGATTTGATTAATATTCCATCGAGTTCGCAATCAAATATATTGTAGTTTGCTATGAATACGCATAATTCATCGCTTGCTTCATACTTAGAACGAAGCAAGTTGCAAATAGTACGATACTGTTCTCTCTCGGCAGTATGCTCGTAATCAGATATTTTGAATGCGATGAAGGACATTTATCCCATTTAAAATGTCCTTAGATCCTACTCGGACGGATATGATTGGTCTAACAAAAAAAGCGCAGGATCCGTACTGTTACTCGTCCCGCTGCTAAAGGCCTTCGCATTGCCCGAAATAGTAGAACGAGCAACGCAGAGCCTACGCCGTATGATATAATATACGCCAAAGGGGACACACCTACAAGGTGCAATCCTCCCATTGGGTACTATAATCATACCCGAAGACATCTACCGTTGCTTCATTCTCGACTATTCCTTAAGAGGTTGCGAAGTTCTTAGCAGCCAAGAATCAAGCGCAGTAAACGCTTTTGAAATATGTCTCAAACCCACCCAGCCGACGGGATAATCCGTCATCGGCGTAGATTTGCAGTGCAAAATTACTAATAATCCAGGACACTTCAATCAAAAGTGCTGAAAAACATAATAAATCTTCTAATCAATGAGAAAATTTGGATACTCAATTTAAGTGTAAAAATAATCCTTATTACCATGCATGGGGCATCCATTTCCTGCTAAATCCTTCTAAATTCAGTCATTAAAGGATTTTTATGTCCAAAGATTGTGATTTAGCAATCGGGGTGATATATTTTTGTCGTCCATTTTATTTTGTGGCAATAAGTGTTGACTTACTTGTGGCAGAAAACTAATTGATAGATTATTATGGACGAGAATAAGAATAATTGCTCAGGCAAAATTTTTGATAAGAGTTTTGCTGAAATGAAGACTGAGATACGGGAGTGGATGCTTGAGCACCCGCAGGAGTATTCCGATTTTGTGGCTGTGATGAATAGCCCCGAGAATCATGGTATTCAGATAATGGGACAAATTGCAATGGATCAAATCAAGGGATTTGAGGATATGGTGGCATTGCAGATTAGCATGGCGGAACCGGATTTCGCATCGTTGATTGAACCAATAATGCAGTCTGACGTGCTACGGTTATTCTTTGAGGGAAGAGGATGATTTGCGTAATGCCGCACTTGCGTGGCTTCTTTTTGGTCGCACATACGAAAACGTGGTTGAGCAACTGGAGGAGATGATTTCATCAAGCAGATACGGTGGCTACCGCTGGATATTGACGCTATTGGTCAAGTTCATTATTCGCCGGAGCATACGAAGCGGTAACCGCACTAAGGCTGATTGGGAAAACTACCGCAATTACCGCGCATCTGTGGGTGGAGTGAATATCGCCGAATTTGTCAATCTAAAAGAACAAGCAAAATCCACTCCCACAACCGTCCGAAGGACTTTCAGTGTGATATTTGCCAATGATAGTGGTATGATCGACCGCATCGGCGAATGGGTCACCGCGCGACATTCCGGGAATGATGAAGCCTATCTGATAATCGCTCTGAAAGAACTCGGTTATCCTGTTGACAATACGCATGAATTTCATGAGGCTATCGTAGCGCAGTTCCCTGACGTGAGATTTGTAGGATTAAGAGCCGTGCAAAAGCAGTTAAAGTTGCTTGAAACTGTTGTCGGCATGGGCAAGCACGCACCTAAAGACAAGGGTAAAGACCGTGAGATTATCGACACGATAAAACAATTTATATTGGATTGAGTTCGTTTGGTTCGCAAAATCGGCCTGCGAACTTAACGAACCGCCAATTCTTTTCAATCCAATAAATTAGGCTATACTTTTGCGTCATCGTTCCACATCGGAGCGGTGGCGTTTCCGTCTTAAGCCGTCAGGCGCAAACGTCCGTCACAACCTGACGGCACTCTATAAAATCTATGGACGAATTACTCAATATTATCAATGATGGAAAGGCGCATGTGCGTGTCGAGATGGATGCCGAAGATCTCATGGCGTTCTCTCACACTCTCATCCAACGGGCAAAAGATGAACTCGGTTCGATGGTGGCTGAGGCTCAGAAAGAGCGTATGCTCACCAAGGCCGAGGTCAAAAATATCTTCGGTGTGTGCGACACCACTCTTTGGAACTGGCAGAACAAGGGAATTCTTAAGCCCGTTAAGACAGGAAACAAGGTTCTCTATCATGAATCGGAAGTCCGCAAGGCTCTCGGTATGCGTAATGTCAAATTCTGATGGCCGCTTATTATCAAAACCGCAGGATGCCAGTGCGTCCGGGTTGTGGGTTGCATGAGGATGAGCCTGTTATCCCTCAAAGCAAACTGCAAAAGGTTGTGCCCTCTTTCCCTCTAAGCGTGTTTCCTACGGCTATCCGCAATATAGTGGAAGCGTTGGTTGAGTATGAGCATTTCAACGTCAATTTTATTGCCGCGTCGATGTTTGCTGCTTTTGCGGCGGCTATGGGCAACCGTTGGTCGGTGCGTTTTTCAGCGACATGGGTTGAGCGACCTATTATGTATGTGGCACTTGTAGGTTATCCGAGTTGCGGCAAGACACCACCTCTCAGGCTCGCTCTTTCGCCTCTGCTCAACCTCGACCATGAGTATGACCGGGAATATTGCGCCCAGTTGAAGGCTTACAAGCAATGGGAGTCCAAATCTCCGAAGGAACGCGTCACGCTGTCTATGCCAGAGGAAATGGAGCGACCGAGGCGCAGGTGTCATGTGGTGGTTGACGCGACCATTGAGGCGTTGATAGGTGCCATGCGCGACAATCCGCAGGGCGTGATCCTTTACAGCGATGAACTTGAAAGCCTGTTTGCCAACTTCAACCGCTACAACAGTTCGGATGAAAGCTATTTTCTCAGCGCGTTCAGTGGTACGCCGTTCAAATATATCCGGAAATCGGCCGATGAACACATCTTCCTATCCAATCCGTATTGCTCCATAATCGGCAGTACCCAACCGGGACGGCTTGCAAAGCAATTCGGTGGCGAGCGCGTTGTCAATGGCTTTTCATCCCGCTTTCTGAAAGTCTATCCCGACATTACCGATATGCCTACATGGGGCACTGACCGTATGCCGGATGGAATTATGGAACAATGGGACCATATAATCCGCAAGGTCATCACTTTTGACTTCAAGGAAAAAGAACAGCCAATAGAACTGACCTTCTCCATTGAAGCCCATGGGAAACTGTGCCAGTGGAAAGAGAGCGTCAACAACGCGATATACTCTGCCACCGAGTCGGAAGCGGAGAAAGCCGTATGCGGCAAACTCGAAATATATCTCATGCGCTTTTGCCTCATCATCCGGATAATGAAAAATATCTGCACCGGAGAGTCGGCAACAATGATAGATACCGGGAGCGCGGAGGCGGCTATTGAGTTGGTTGAGTATTTCCGCGAGATGGAAAACCGTGTAATCCGCGTGTCATTATCCGGCAATCTTGACAAACGACAGTCCGAACTCCTCGACGCTTTGCCCTACGTATTCCGGACATCGGATGCCATCGACATCGGACGGACACTCGGAATGTCAGAGTCCACGGTAAAACGGTTTCTGAAAAACTCTGCCATTTTCAGAAAAGAGGAGCATGGACGCTACACGAAAATGTCATGTGACCTTTGACCTTTTCGACACTTTGACATTTTTCACAAGGTCATTCAAGATAGGCAAGAGAACGAGTTTGTCAGACCTCTAAGGTGTATAAATCTTGCTGTGCAAGATATGCCGATTGTTCCCACAACGGCGCCACCTCGCAGAGTTGGATCAATCCCGCTCGAAACTCGCAGTCTTTTATAAGGATTAAAATGTCATGTGACCATGATATCCAGAGATGCAACCATCAAGACTGTATGTCTTGATGGCATTATGACTTCCAAACATAATATCATCATAACATCAACGTATCAGAGCATCAAAGCATAATAACATCATGTCATCAAATAATAAGAACATCATAATACGGCTTCGTGTGGATGAAGCGACCGCCAAAGCAATCCGTGCCAAAGCCGACCGCCATTTCAACGGAAACATCAGTGCCTGTATCCGTTGTTCCACTCTGCAATATGACGGAAACGTTACGCCTCCGTCAGCCAATTCCGAGATAACAGCCTTGTTATCTGCTATTCTGCGCCAGTTGAAGAAAATCGGGACGAACGTCAATCAGACCGCCCGTCAGATTAACGAGCGCATGAAAGTGTCGCCCTACGGATTGTCAGCCTCAGATATTCAACCGTTTGTACTTTTCCGCAATGACCTGTCCGTCATTTGGGAGCATCTTAACCGAATCAAAGAGCGTCTATGATAGTCAAGAAACTTGGAATGGTAGCTGGCGGTGGCTTTCCCGGTGCCGGATATAATGAACGCAAGGTAGCCGAGGGTGTGGCACGGCTCATGGTTATGGAGAATGTCGATGCTGCCATGCGCCATAAGGTGGAGCTGTTGCATGAAGCCGGATTCGACTGCGCCGGAGAGATTGAGAAATATCTCAAGGAACGGTCGAGGACATACGGCAACACCAAGACCACGCGCTTTCAGTTCCACATCGCCGCCTCGGTAAAGGGGCAAGTGATGTCGGCTGACGAGCTGACTGACTTCGCACGTCAGCTCATGGCGGAAGCCGGATATGGCAGACAGCCGTATTTCGTGTACTACCACCACGACACCGACAACAATCATGTGCATATACTCTCCACGCGCATACAGCCCAATGGTTTTCCTATACCCGACCATCACGACTATGCACGCCTCAATGCCGCCGCCAACCGTATTCTTTCAGCGGACATCAACCGTGACATTCAGCGTATGTTCGCTTATGGCTATCTCACCGAAGGACAGTTTGCCAATATAATCCGGTCACATGGATATAAATTTGAGCGAGTGGAGGATAGCAATGTACTGTTTCGCGGAGGCGTCAAGGCCGCAACAATTCCATTATCTGAGATAGAGAGGCATATTTCGCAAGAAAACGACACACGGAAAGAACGCGCTAAACAACTCCGTGCGATTATCAGGAAATACAAGGACAGAATTGCGGATGGAAAAGTTCAAAATGTCGAAAATGTCAAGGGTCACAAAGGTCAGAAGAAAAAATATGTGCGCCGGAAAGTCAACCCCGACATCCGTAAAATCAAGGGTTCAAACGGCAAGATGCTATCGCAGGAAGAACAGCGGCATCTGTCGGATCTGCTCGACGTGCTCAAAGTAAAATTCGGCATAGACATTCATTTTCAGAAAGACCGCAATGGTGAGATCCGTGGCTACGGCCTCGTTGATCATAACCGGAAGATGGCACTCGACGGCAGCAAGGTGATGAAGTTATCTGAGCTGATTGACTTCACGCAGGAACAGGGGCGCAAGAAAAGTCCGCTGGATATTTACTATGAGCTATTCTCTACGGAGGTACGGAAATCCGGCGTGGACGGCGAAATGACAATACGGTTGTTCGATGGCACAGAGCATATCCGCAAGATGTCACCACGTCAATCGGCATGGTATTTCAATTCGCCCGAAAGCGAAAGAGAAGATGTGGCGATACGTATTGCTGCCACAATGTTCTCAACCGAGATATTTGAATCCGTATTGCAGAAATATCCGGTAAGCGATATTGGTTCAAGGATAGCAAGTGTCAACATAATCAAAATGCGCGATGGTGGTAGAGCAATCAGAGTAGTCTCAGCCGATGGGTTCTCGGCGACATACCCGATGACTGCCGATGAATTGCGTTGCCATGCAAGACTGCAAGGTGAAGCCGCAAACAGTTATCTGCATCAACTCGCAATCATGCGCATAACCCATGAAGATGCCACCGCGCTTACCAACCGCATCAAGGAACTGACCGCCAAATCAACCGGAAGCATCACCCTCCCTCTCCGCCAATCAGACTACACCCCGGAACAAGCCAAAGCCTTCACCTCGCATCAAAGCACCGTCCTCGCTCGCCTCATACCCCACGACGCAACATCCTCCCACTCCACCAACCGCGAATGGGAAGTCGGCAAGCAATCCCACTACGACCACATCGACAACCAGCAATCCGGCACCCAACTCACAATGTAGTGCCGTTTATAGGTAACTTTTCCATGTGGTCACAAAAGTTACCTATAAAATTATGACGGATGAATCACATAATTCAATCCAATTCACAAAATAAATGCGTTTGAATACCAATCTCCACCCAATCCAATTCACCCCCATTTACAATCACTTACGCCCACAATCCATAGGTAACTTTATAGGTAACTTGTCCAAAATCGGGTATCACGAAAATCGCCAAGCATCTGTAATTTAGATACTTGGCGATTTTTGAGGTGGTGCCACCAGCACCATTTTTAATGAATTGAAATAAATCATGGCAAATTCAACTCACACATAATGCACTATATATCAACGCTATTAAATCGAAATGAATTTATTTAGAGTTGTTAATCTTCAAAAATTATAGTGACTTTTGTAGTGACTTTTGGGAATAGTCACTATCTTTGTATTCGGGAAACACACCGAGATTTTGGAACCCGAACCAACTGCAAGGAGATAGGCACGAACCTTCGGCTGCGGTTTCCCATTGAATGAATGTAACCGACTATAAAACCATTTTGAATTATGGCAAAGACTCTCTCCAGATTCTATATCCGCAAGCAGGATGAGAACAAGGACATGGCAACCCTGTTTTTCAGGGTGCAGAATAAGGAACACAAGATAGATTCAATCTTCTCGTCCCAAATACAGGTTGATGTGCAGGAGTGGCGCAATGCCATATCCTCCGAAGAAAACTGGATGCGTCACCGGGAAAAGAATTTCAAGCTGCATGACACTCTTGCCAAAATCGAAATGGCTGTCAAGAGCGAGGTTGAAGGTATGCACTTTGACAAGAAGGCAGTGAAAGAGGCTATTCTTGCCGTTGCCAATCCAAAGAAATCAGATGCCGTGAAAAAAGCGCGCAAAGCGGAGGAAGATGCCCGTCTGAAACAGGAGCGTGAAAAAGCGGCTGAGGAAGAACGCCAACGAAAGAAAGCTGAATTGGAACGTGCCAATATCTGGAATTTCCTCGACCGATTTGTCAACGACATCAAATCCGGCAAGCGACTCAATGGCAACGACCCATACACGCCCGGCAGTTGCAAGGCATGGAGCAGTTTCCGAAAACTCTACAACGGCTTTGACCCTCGCCATAAGTTGACATGGGAGGATGTTGACCGCGAACTTGTGACTAAATTTCTCGCTTACCTCGCCAAACTCGACTATATGGACAGTTCAATCAACAAGTATCTTGTGTCATTCCGTGCGATAGTGGGATATGCCTATGCCGACGGCCTTCACAATAATGACCGCTCGATGGCTTGTTTCTCCAAACGCAAGGTTGAGGAAAGCGACAAGGCGGTGGAAATTTATCTGACCGAAGCCGAATTACAGGCATTGGCGGATATGGAGTTGACCGGGCTTAAAGACCAAGTGCGCGATATATTCCTTATCGGGTGTTATACATGCCAACGTGTAAGCGACTACAACAATATTCAGCCGGAGGATTTCACGACAACAGCAAAGGGTACGCCTATAATCCGGCTTATCCAGCAGAAAACACGTAACGAGGTCAAGATACCTATAATGAACCCGAACCTCAAAGCCATCTGCGAGAAATACAATTACAACATTCCCTCAGTGATTGACGTGCTTATCAACCGTTACATCAAGGAGATACTTGAAGACCTGTCAGCAACTGTACCGTCCCTTGCAGTCAAGGTGCCTACCAAACTGACAATGAAGCAAAAGAACAATGAGGCATCGGGCAAACTAACCGTAGAGCGTAACGCCAAAGGAGAGGTTGTAATGCCGCGCTACAACTGCGTCACAACCCACACCGCCCGACGTAGCGGCATTACCAACATGTACCTGTCGCACAAATACACCATCGTCCAGATGATGCACGTCAGCGGTCACAAAACCCAAAAGACCTTCATGGACTACATAAAACTATCCTCTGACGAAATCGCCGACGAGATAGACGCCATCGCAAATCCGGCACAAAATGATGTGTTCTAAAATTTCCATTAACAAACTTTTTATGTGGAATTTGCGTTGACATTTTGAGGAAAGCAAATTATTTACTATCTTTGCATCCACAAAGGGTAGTTTCCCCTTGAAAGAAATACTTCGCTTGCGCGAGCAACGATTTTATGGATCGGCAGTAGCCGGTTGGAAAGAGCAGTCGAAAGACCGCTCTTTTTTCGTTAATGAGGTATTACTTTTTGACCGAGTAATACACCATTATCGGAAAATATATTATGCTTTACCGCGTCATAGGACCGATTGGGTCTTTCCGGATGAAGAAAATGGGTGGTAATAGGATATGCTATCAAGTCCGCTATTTGCAAGCCAATTATATTGTCGCTCTTGAAATTGAAGCCAAAGCCTCCAATGCGCGAACGCAAACGCTCGGCTGTTACCCATTTAGTGCCTCTGTTGCGAAGACCGTTATAATAGTTCAACAACTTGCTGTCCTCTTTCTTGCCTCTGCGCTCTACCACTATTGATATTTCAGCATTTGTTTCCTTATTGTCAACACAAAAAATGCTTCTCTCAATTAAGTATGACAATGAAAGGCCATATACATCATCTTCTTCGCCACGGACACAAAATTTACTGAGTTGTTCTTTGAGGATAGTACAACTTACGATAATGTAAGCATCGTGTTGGCTAAGGATGCGTTCGATACCTTCAAAAAATTTCACCCTCAAACCTTCGTCCTTCAGGCATAAGAATACGCCTCTCCATTTGCGGATGTCCACAGAGTGTATGACGATGTCTGTTGTACCGAATATTTCATTCTTCAAATTTTCAAATGCCCTATTCAAAGCATTGAGGTTCTTGCGCGAAACCAATATGCCGCACAAGGTAAATATAGGAAATGTGGGGTCATATTTGTCCAGATTATGATCGCCACATTCGTCTATAAAGAGATAATATTTTGATTTTGCTTGCTTTTCCATTGCCATTATTAGATGCAAAGTTACTAAAAATTCCTCTAATTCATCCCACATTAGGAAAGTAACCGACAATCAAGTAATGGTAATGGCATAAAAAAAGCGCACACCCTTCAATCTCATTGTCGGCTCTGGACTGCCGGAAACAGAAATTTTCGGATGCACGCTATGCAGACGCATAGCATAGGCATCACTTTGTTCTGTTTCAAATGAATTGTCCAGATTCACAATGAACTCGGTGTAGCGTATGTTATGTTGTATCGGAGTGCGGTCGGCTCTCCAACCGCGATATTTCTTTTTTCGTTACGCATCAAAAGCGTACACGATTTCTAAATTCGCCACAAAGATACAAAATTTTAGCGAATTAACAGGTATTCACATTCAGTTGCGTCTAAGTCGGTAATGCTTGATTTTGTAACTGAGCGTTGTTCGGCTTATGTTCAAAAGCCTTGCAGCCTGCGTCTGGTTCCAATCGCAACGGTCAAGAGCATCGACTATCTTGAGTTTCTCCCATTCTTCGTTTTTCAGGTTCAATTCATTGACGGTTAAAGGTTCTGACAAGTTGAATGTTATATCAGACTTCGTTATCCTGTCTTCTTTGGCATGGAAGGCGGCGAAAAGAACGATGTCTTTCAGTTCGCGCACGTTGCCGGGCCACGGATAGAGTTTCAACGCCTTTATTGCCGATGCGTCGAGGTGCTTTCGCGGCTTTCCTGTCTGGGCGGCATAGCGTTTTAGGAAGAAGTCGGCGATTTCGGGGATGTCCTCGGTTGTTTCTTTCAGCGAAGGCACGGCGATGTCTGATTGTCGGAGTATGAAGAACAGATTGGGGCGGAAGGTCTTTTCCGTCACCATCTTCATAAGCTCCGGCTCTGCGGTGCAGATGACACGAACATCGGGGTGTTCTGTTTCAAGTATGTGCAACAGCACTGATTGCTTCTCAAAGGAGAGAAGATGCACATTCTTCAGAATGATTGTACCTCCTGCGGCCTTGTGAAAGTAGCTCTTGATGCGGTTATAAAGTTCACTGCGCTCTGATGCCGGGTCATGCAAACCAATGAAAGCGGCACTACCGGCTTCAATGACGGTGTGAGGTTTCTGCTCACGCGAACTCTTGAGATAAATCTGATGTGCTACCTGTTCCTTGCCGGAGCCGCACTCCCCGAAGATGATTGCATTGGCGTTGGTCGCGGCGATGGCTTGTATCTTCTTCTCAATCTTCTGCCATGCATCGCTTTTGCGCGGCAACAGCTGATTGTCAAGCGTAAGCACTACGTGTTCCGCTTTGGCATATTGACCGACCGTTTCCACCAGTTGCTTGTTAATGGCAGGACGTTGGATTATATCCGTCGCACCACCGCCACGCATCACGTCAATGGCATCCATGTTTCCAAGATTATCCACTATGGCTATAACGGGGAAGCCAAAGCCTTCCGTCTTTAACCAGTTAATAAACTCTTTTGCGGTACCGTCAGGCAATCGCATTGCCGTGATGATAACCGCGCCAGGAGGCAGCTTTGCCACCTCAACTTTTCCGGCTTCGATGCTTTCCACACCGAGAGGGGCATATCCAGCCCTTGATAAAAGGTTGGACATGACCCTAATGTCGGATACAGAAGCATCAACAATTAGAATCTTATTCATATTTATGCTAAATGTTAATTATCCATAGACTATAATAAAGAATAAAACCAAAAAGTGATGACCACAACATTTATCATTGTCGAGGTCATCACTTGGGGTTTATCTATTTGAAAGGGTTATTTAACAGTCGTATAACGAAGCCAGACTACTTCATTCTGAACCTGTTTGACACTTTCAAGTTTAAGACGATAGGGTGTATTATCGGATTTTACTATGCCATCAAATACTGATGTCATCCCTTTACGACCATCTATGCCGGGGGCAACCATTATACTGATCTCATCCACTACTCCTGATTCAAGGAAGCCACCGCAGATAATACCACCTCCGACCACGGCCAGTTTTTCCACTCCGAAATGCTGATGAAGCATCTCCATTGCTCGTGAGAGGTTAATTCTCTTTTTGCCGGTTACTATGTATGAGATGCCTGCTGATTCAAGATGACGCAGGTATTCTTTCGATACAAGTTCGCTCAATATGCAGAGGATAGGTCTTCCGGATTCTTCATTACCGTCCCAATTCAACTTCCCGTTTGTATCCACGACTATTTCATACGTCTTGTTTATTTTGGCAATATGAAAACATTCCTCGCCGACATTTGTTGTGCTATCTGCTATGAAGGGTGAATTGGAAACTGCCGGACATTCTAATTCGGCGGTAACACGCCCGGTTACACGAGAAGTTTCTCCCAAATTGTTGAGTGCGTCATAATATTCCTGACCGGAAATCATAGCCATGACCGGACAGTCAATGCGCCCGTCCACAGACATCATCATGTGGACATAAATATAAGGTCTTGACATAGTATATCTCTTATTTACCCATTGACCAAGTGACTGGTTGAGTTGGTTTTGGTTTATTGATTGCCATTACACCCACGAGAGCATGAGGCACGTATGGCTCTTCAAGATACGCTATATCCTCGTCAGTGAGTTTGAGTGAAGTGGCTGATGCCGGAGCATCAATGTGGTGGAGTTTTGTTGCGCCCACAACCGGAGAGGTGACTTTCGTCAGAAGCCATGCGATTGAGATTTCAGTCATAGATACTCCATAACGGTCTGCCAATTCCTCAACACGCTCGATTATCTTCGCATCTTCAGCAGCAGTTGCGTCATATTTCATTTTTGCAACTCCGTCCTCCTGTGTACGTTTGGTTACTTCTCCGGCACGTTTGGCAAGTCGCCCGGCCGCAAGTGCGCTGTAGGGAGTGAGGGCTATTCCTTCCTCGTTACAGTAAGGAATCATCTCACGTTCCTCTTCCCGATGAAGCAGATTGTAGTGACCTTGAACAGCACTAATCTTGGCCCATCCGTTTTTCTCTGCGATAGCATTTGCTTTGGCTATTTGCCATGCAAAACAGTTAGAGAAACCGAGAGCGCGTGCCTTTCCGCTGACAACCGCATTGTTCATTCCCTCCATGATCTCCTCTATCGGAGTGTTGTAGTCCCACATATGGCAGATGTATAGGTCAACATACTCCATGCCGAGATTCTCAAGGCTTTTGTTAAGCATGTTTTCTACATGTTGTTGACCGGTGACACCGGCTGCTATTTCATCCGGGGTGCGGGGAAGAAATTTAGTTGCGACAACTACATCTTCACGCTTTGCCAGTTCACGCAGGGCGCGACCAACAAACTGCTCGCTTGTGCCTCCATTGTAAGCGATGGCTGTGTCAAAGAAATTAACACCCAGTTCAAGCGCATGCGCAATGATTTCTTTTGATTTCTCATAGTCAAGAGTCCATGAGATGTTACCTTTCTCTGGATTGCCGAAGCCCATGCAACCAAGGCAGATACGCGACACGGTAATATCCGTGTTTCCAAGTTTTGTATATACCATATTTATAATTTGTTATTATTTACATTGTTCCGTTGTTGCCGGCATAGACCTGCGTCATGCCTCCGTCAACGGTAAGTTCTATTCCGGTGATGTATTTGCTGAGGTCTGATGCGAGAAATACTACTGCATCACCGAGTTCCTCGCTTGTTCCGGCACGTCCTGCCGGAATTTCTTTTGCCACACTTTCTGCATACGCATCCACAGCTTCCTGTGTCATGCCTTGCACAGTCTGGTATCCTTCGGTTGGTATTACACCGGGGCTCACGGCATTGACGCGGATCCCTCTTGTTTTTAGATCGGTTGTCCAGCTTCTTGCAAAAGAACGTACGGCAGCTTTCGTAGCGGCATATAATCCGAATCCTTCAAGACCCATGTATGCTGTTATCGAGGCATTGAGAATGATTGATGCGCCATTTTTGAGAATTGGCAGCATTGTCTGTACGGTCAGATATGTACCCCACACATTGACATCAAAAGTTTTGCGATAGTCTTCGTATGTGGCATCCATAAATGGTATTGCCTTACCACCACCGGCATTTGCAAATATAATGTCGAGGGTGCCGTGCTGTTGTTTTATAAGTTCGGCAAGACGCTCCATATCCTCTTTGTTCGATACATCGCCTTGATACGCAATAACGCCGTCGCCAAGACGCGCCGCTGCATTGTCAAGAATCTCCTTACGACGTCCGGTAATATACACTGTCGCTCCTTCCTCTTTCATGCGTTTGGCTGCACCGAAACCTATTCCGGAACTTCCGCCGGTAACAAGGGCAATCTTGCCCTGCAATAAATTATTGCTCATGAGTTATATATTTTGTCTGTTATTTATAGTATGCTGAAGCCTGTTGAGATTCAATGTTTCCACGTCCGACGATGTTTTGCCACCAACCAATCTGAGTAGTTCATGAAGTTGCTCAACTGTAACACCGACATTAAGCGCGCCGCCAAAATGGGACTCGACCATCGGTTCCTCAATCGAGGCAAGAGCTGATACAGTAATCATTTCTCTTTCTACTGGGGACAGCAGGTCGCGGGCGAATATGTCGGCAAAAAGATGTTTTTTCAAACATTTGTCAAGCAATGGATTGAAGCCAAAAAATCCGCTTCTCAACTGTTCAGCAGTAGCTCCGGCACAGAACATCTGCAATTTTTCTCCACGCGAATATTTTGACTCGTCTTCGTTGACAGGTGATGCCTCACGACCTTGTTCGTCATGAATGCCGCAAGCACAGCGTTCATCAATCAGATTCATTAATATTATAGTAGCTCTGCAGGAAGGAGCAAACCCCACATAACAATAGAGATGAACAATCTCCTCGTTAAGTTCATTTATGGAGAGTCCTGTGTCAAGAGCATCCGTAAGAGCCGCTTTAAGTCCATCGGGATTCTTCCAGGAAAGAGCTGTCGCTATTGACACATCAATGATATGTCTTTGACGTGGTGATATATGTTTCAGTTCCATTTTTATCCGTATTAATTTTCACACTGCAAAATTACTACCTTATTCACCCACGCGCGTTATACGCATTACCGATATTCAGATACAGATTACGGAATATGCTTGTTGGCTATACCAACTTGTCTTGTAAATGATTAACTTTGCATTATGAAACCTAAAAAAATTGACATCGAAGGATATAATGCCCATATGGGAGTCGAAACGCTTCATCCATTAGTAAGCGTGATAAATTTCAACGATATTGACGAGATACATAGTTTCCTTTTCAATATCGACTTTTACGCCGTTTTTCTAAAAGAAACAAAAATCGGCACATTGACATACGGGCGGCAGAACTATGACTATAAAGAAGGTTCAATCGTATGTGTTTCCCCGGGACAAGTACTTGGTATAGATGCACCTGCTGAAATATTCAAGCCAACAGGCTGGGGAGTTCTCTTCCATCCTGATTTTTTGTTCAAGACTGAACTTGGCAAGAATCTGAAGAAATACACATACTTTGGTTATGATTCCAACGAAGCACTCCACCTCGCTGAACGAGAGCGGAGTGTTATAATAGAATGCTTCCGCAACATACAGACAGAGCTTGAACGCCCCATTGACAAACACAGTCAAAAATTGATTGCGACATATATAGAACTGTTGCTTGATTACTGCAACCGGTTTTATGACCGCCAATTCATCACACGAAATAAGGTTAATTCTGACGTCATAGTACGTTTTGAGCAGTTGGTGAATGAATACTTCGCTTCTGACCGTCCTTCAAAGGAAGGATTGCCAGAAGTTAAAATGTTTGCATCACAACTATGCCTTTCCCCAAACTACTTTGGTGACTTGATTAGGAAAGAATGTGGAATTTCTCCACAAGAATATATACAAAACACAGTAATTCGACTGGCAAAGGAACGCCTGATGGATACGTCAAGTACAGTCGCGCAAGTTGCCGATAGTCTTGGGTTCCAATATTCGCCCTATTTTTCAAGACTATTCAAAAAAGTCGTAGGGCAAACTCCCTCTGAGTTCAGGATGAGTGTGTAGAGAAGTAAATTTAGTCTGAGGTAAAATTACCAAACGTGACGTGATAAAAATCCGGCAACAATGTGATGATGCATTGCTGTCGGATTTTTATACATTAGAATTTAGATATGTATTAATGACTTTGCCTGAATTATATCTTACATTGAATGAACTACATATACGACCCCATATATTGGGGGCATCATTTGGTTAATCCTCGGTTGGATTGAAATAGAGGTAAGTTTTGTCCGTTCCGTACTTGTGTTCCCAATGACGTATTAGGTTCTTGATGCTGTCCTGTTCGTGGGATGTGCCTGTCAGAAATTCTCGCTCGATATGGGAGAGTATCCCTTTTTCCTCTTCTGTGCGGTAGTAGGTTCTTTCTCTGCGGTAGAGCCATTCAACATCGGTCAGCCTGTCATTCTGATTGAGCAAGTGGAAGAATCCGTACCCGAACCCGCAGGCCGCGATAAAGAATACAACGAAAGAAATATAGAACCACCGCGGAATTGATGCCCATATCGCTCCGTTGACAAGATTGCTGATGCGGTAGTTGAGCCTTTCCGCAGAGTCCTCCAACTGAGAGTACCGTTTTGAAAATGCTTTGTCGGAACATTTCTGAGCTATGGTTTCGATTACCGAATTATCAAGTTCAATCCCAAAGTCGCTAATCTGTTTGAGGACAGGTTTGAGCATATTGGAAATAGTGTTTACAGTGACTTGTGTCTGATTCTTTATCGCTATCTCAAGCAGTTTCACGAGTGATTCTTTGGTCGCTATATTGTCTGGTACAACAACCGTGACTTCAGGCACTGCCGCCGGTTGAGCTGGAGGCGTAGCCTGCGACCGCGTTTCGAGCGTTTCAATGCGCTCGGTGTTGTTGCTGACCTTCTGTTGCAGTCCGTCAAGCTGCTCTCCTTGTTTTTTGACGGTATCGAACATATTTGCCATAATTTCTAAATTCTGAGTCTTTTTTTCTTTTTACGTTTTCTCATCTCGCGCATGAAGGCTTCTTCCTCCGGGTCGAAGCCGGGCCCGACCTTGAACAGTTCCAGACCGTTTTCGACAACCGCCTCCGCCACAGCCTCTACAACATTGGTCTGTCGTTGCGGTGCAGGTTGTCTGTATTGTACCTTAGGTTGGACAGTCTGACTTGATGGCTGTTCCTGTTTACGGTTCAATTCAAAGAGATTGTTGAGGCGTCGATAGGTAAATGCCCGACCGATCTTGCTGCCGTTGACAGTAATGTCCCTATCGGTAAATTTCACTCCGATATG